>JBDKRX010000136.1:0-24281 GCA_039683175.1 Phycisphaerales bacterium | reverse complement strand
CGATTCGAACTCATTCTGCGGCGTGTACGTCACGGCGTCCGCCTCGATCTTGTCGAGCGTCTCCATCAGCAGAGGCGCAGCCAGTTGCGCCAGCCTGTCGTGCAGCTCGCCGGCGGTCTCGAAGACCTCGATGAGGGTCCGGGTCTGAGCGAGGATATCGCCTGCGTCCATGCGATCCGCCAGGGTGATGATGCTGACGCCGGTCTCGCGCTCGCCGCGAA
This sequence comes from Phycisphaerales bacterium, assembly GCA_039683175.1. Classification (GTDB taxonomy): domain Bacteria; phylum Planctomycetota; class Phycisphaerae; order Sedimentisphaerales; family Anaerobacaceae; genus PLanc-01. The sequence continues at coordinate 24,060 of JBDKRX010000136.1, read as the reverse complement.
GGATCGCCCAGTTGATCGGGGCCGCGCCGCGGAACTTGGGCAGCAGGGAGGAATGCACGTTGATCGCCAGTTTCGTCGGCATCTCGACTAGCTCGCGTCCGACCTTTTGCCCGCAGGCGATGACGACGAGCACATCGGGCCGGCAGTCGGCGATCCGGCGGATCATCTCGGGGGAGTTGATGTTGTCGCTCTCGATGGTGGGTACCGCCTGCCTCTGGGTCCACTCGGCCACCGGGGTGCAACAGAGCTTGCGCCCGCGACCGGCAGGGCACGCCGGCTGCGTGACCACCAGCGCAAGAGTGTGTCTCGACGCCTTCAGTGCGTCCAGACAAGGCAACCCAAACTCACCACTGCCGAGATAGACGAGGTTCATAGTATCTTTGATTTCAGATTCTTGATGTTTGACTGAAGAGGCATTGGCAGCCTGACGATCAACAATTAAACATCAAGAACCGGCAATCGTCCTTCATTTCCCTTCTTGTTCCCACGTCGACTTCACAGGCTACCACCCGCGCCGACGGCCGATACAATGGAACGATAATCAAATCACCGGGCGGAAACAAGGTCCTTCTGGGATGGTCATACCTGGCTGCAGTGATTCTTGGCCTCGCTTCAGAAGAAAGCGAAAGATAACTTGACGCGATCCCACCATGTATATATACTTTGATATATAACTCATATTAACATGCCACATAAATATAGTTATTTATTGGTAGAGGATTGTCATGGGATGGCTGAGACTCAATGAGGCGGCGCAGTACCTGGCGTGTTCTGTAGAGGTCCTGCGGAAGTTAGTTGATGAGAAAGCAGTGCCACATAGTCTTCTTGCGGGTGAGCCCCGATTCTTGGCCCAAAGGCTGGATGAATTCCTGCTATCGCAGGAGGTGGCACCTGCCAAGAAAGATGTGACAGGGAGGAAAGGAGACATGGCCGGAAGAAAAGTACGGCCAGACGTGGATAGAGGCAAGGTCGAAGGAATCCTCAAGTGGCTGGAGGAGTACAACAACGGGAATGAGGTCTTCGTCAACTCCTTCGGGAGCAAGCTGCGAAAGGCTCTCGATACCACTGACTGGCAGGAACTGAACCACGAATTGACGGCAAGGTTGGCCAGGTGGTGTCATCCTCAGCGGCCAAGCCCGAGAAATGTTGAGGTACAAGAAGAAGCGGAGATCCTGAGCATGTTGTTGTTCGGTGAAGTCATCGAACGTGATGAATAATAATGAGTGTCTTCGGAGGAGCTAATTATGAAGTCCATGAATACGGCAGTGAAAGCAGTGCTGGAAGCTATTCCCAGCAATGTAATGTTCGACACCCACTTTGTCTTGGGCCAACTCATGAGAAACCACTCAGATCAATACCTGAGACATTGTGCCGAGTTTGCGCAGATAGACGGATGTACGTTGGCGGCTCATCAAGGGATAGGCAGGATAATAAAGACCTTTGATGACGATCTTGTCCACAGACAAGACGTGGATTCCTTCTCTGAGAACATCCACGGCAACGCGAGCACCTGTGCGCTCTGGTTGAAATTGTGGGAAGTTGCGTGAGAGCAACAGGAGGAGGCTCAGGAGTCCTTGTCCTCCTGTGCTTCGGCGAGCTTCTTGAGCTGCCGGCGGTGAGCGATCTTTGCGGTCTGGCTCATCCGATTGACGATGACCGTGCCTTCGATGTGGTCGTACTCGTGCTGGAGGCAGCGGGCATACAGGTCGTCGGCCTCCTCGGTGAACTGCTTGCCGTCCAGGTCGGTGGCGGTGACGGTCGCCTGCTTGTACCGGCGGATCTTGGCCCAGATGCCCGGCACGGACAGGCACCCTTCCTCCTTCTCTTCGAGATCGCCGTGCGGGGTCACCGTCGGATTGACGTACGCTCGGACGGTGTCGCGCGTGCCGGTCAGGGTGATGATGAACAGCCGCAGCGAGACGCCCGCCTGGGGGGCCGCCAGACCCATCCCCTTGTTCTCGAACATGATGTCGGTCATCTTCTCGACCAGTCGCCGGATGTTGTCATCGATCTTCTCCACCGGCGCGGCCTTGCCCCGCAGCACGGCGGCGGGATAGTGCGTGATCTTGCATTTGTCGACGTCAATCATGTCGTGCGCCTCGTCATTCGGTTGTCGCATTCTCCATCTTACTGCTTGTCGAATTCGTGGCCGGCGAAGGTGTTGCCGAGGTAGCTCTTTCGGACGAGCTCGTTTCGGATGATCTCCGCCGGAGGGCCCGCGGCGATTACCTTGCCGTGGTCGATGATATAGGCTTTGTCCGCGACCTCCAGGGTCCGCTCGACGTTGTGGTCGGTGATCAGGATGCTCACGCCGGAGGCGACGAGCCGCCGGATTTCCTGCTGGAGGTCCTCGACCGCGATCGGGTCCACCCCGCTGAACGGCTCGTCGAGCAGGATCAGCGACGGGTCGGTCACCATCGCGCGGGCGATTTCGAGCTTTCGCCGCTCGCCGCCGGAGAGGAACCGGCCGTGGCTTTTGGCCACTTCCTTGAGTCCGAACCGCTCGATCAGCATGTCCGCCTTCTGCTTTCGCTCCTTGCGCGTCAACGACATCGTCTCCAGGATTGCCAGGAGGTTGTCACGGACGCTCATCCGCTGGAAGATGCTCGGCTCCTGCGAGAGGTAGCCGATACCCAGACGGGCCCGTTTGTACATGGGCAGCTTGGTGATATCGCGGTCCTCGAAGACGACTTTGCCCTTATCGGGCGTGATCATTCCCATAATCATGCGGAAGGTGGTGGTCTTGCCGGCCCCATTTCGGCCCAGCAGGCCCACGATGCTCCGCTGGTCGATCCCGACGGAGACCTCATTGACGACCGCCCGGCCGGAATAGCACTTGATCAAATCATGTGTTTCGAGAAGGGTAATGCCTGCCAAGACACACCTCGTATATACCATAACCTACGGCAAAGCCCCATTATACGCGCTTTGAGTCGGGCGGACAACCCCGCACTTGGGGCCGCGGGAGAGCGGAGAGCGTGTGTGCGAGTTTTTGGGCATCCAGGGTCCCTCCAGCGGCCGACAAATTCGAAGCACCAAATCCGAAACGAATCCGAAGCACGAAGCTCAAATGACCGAAACGCAGCCGCCCGTCGGACGCTCTGTTTTGAGATTCGGGTTTTGGTCATTTGGGATTGTTTCGAACTTCGATATTTGTGCTTTGAGCTTCAGTTGGGGTGCGTTACGTGTCGGGAGGTCCCGATTCCTGTTTCTTTTCACAAACGCGGGAGAGTGGTTCCGTCGTCCGGCCGGCAAATTGCTCTGGCAATTCGGCCGGCTTTATGCTATCAACTGTTGTTTTGCGGCATTGGCGAATCTGTTACTATTTGGCGTCCAAGGGTTTATGTTTGCGATTCTCAGCGATATTCACTCGAACATCGAGGCCCTGAGCACGGTCCTGGCGGACATCGAGAAGCGCGGGATCAAGACGATCTATTGTCTGGGCGACGTGGTCGGGTACGGCCCGAACCCCATCGAGTGCCTCGATCTGATGATCGAGAGGACCGAATGGTGCGTGCTGGGCAACCACGACTACGCCGTGTTTTACGAGCCGACGAACTTCAACTACGGCGCCGAGCAGGCGAGCTTCTGGACCCGCGACGTGCTCGAAATGGAGGAACCCGGTCCCAAGAGCGACCGGCGATGGCGATTCCTGGGCGAATTGCCCATGCGGCGATTGGTGAAGACCCAGTTGGGACCGACGAACGCGACGATGGAATTCGTCCACGCGTCGCCCCGCCGGCCGATCAACGAGTACATCTTCCCGGACGACGTCTACACGAACCCGGCGAAGGTCCGCACGCTGTTCGAGCGGATCGAGCACGTGTGCTTCATCGGCCACACGCACATGCCCGGCGTCTTCCTGGATGAGCCGGACTTTTACCTGCCCGACGAGCTGGGCGGCGTCTATCCCATCATCGAGGACGAGAAGGCAATCATCAATATCGGCTCGGTCGGCCAGCCTCGCGACAAGGACAACCGGGCCAGCTACGTCTACGTGGAAGAGAACAAGGTGCATTTCGTCCGGCTGGCGTATGACTACGAGACGACCATGAAGAAGATCCTCGCGATCGACCGTCTGGACAACTTCCACGCCGAGCGGCTCAAGGAAGGGCGATAGAACTGCCCTGTCGGATGAAGAATTCACCGGCGCCATGCGTCATTACGTACGAAAGGGAATATGAGCGTTAGAAACATCGTCATCGTGATCCTGGCCGGGTATCTCCTGCTGTGCGGCGGACTGATCGTGGAATCGGGCTTCCTGGGCAAGATATGGCCTTCCCAAGGCTGTATTCTCCTGCAACAGACGACCGACGTTCAGGCCCCGGCGGCCGATGCGAACGCGCCGCTCGCGGTGCCCGAGCCGTCGCAGCCGCAACCGCAGCTTCAGGCGGCCATCGGCGAGATCTATAGCGCGATCGGAGGCGACGACGTCAATGTGGCCATCGGTTCGACCGACAAGGCCAGCCCATTCAAATATCAACTCGTGCTCGATTCCCTGGGCGCTGCCGTTCGGACCGCGACGTTCAGCGAGTTCGACGACCGCGACCCGAAAGACCCGCAGCCTCTGACTTTCCTGGCTCCCATCGGCGTCAACGGCAGCGAGGTGCTCTCCCTGGCCAGCCGCGAGCTGGTCCTCGTCGAGCAGGGCCGCCAGCTCCGTCTCGACCGGCTGAGCTGGAAGTCGCTGGGGGTAGAGAAACTGGAGGATGGGGGCGCCGCAGCAGCCTTCGAGGCGGCGATCATCGACGGGAACGACCAACCCGTCCTGAAACTGACCAAAACCTACCGCGTCCATCCGGATAACTACATGCTCGACGGCGCCGTCCGAGTCGAGAACCTCAGCGGCAAGGAACGGAAGCTGTACTATGCCCTGAACGGTCCGGTGGGATTGGCCCTTGAAAGCGGCTACCGCATGGATATGCGGAAGGTGATCGCCGCCTTCAGGACTGCCCAGGGCCAGATCCAGAGCAGCGGACTCGGCATGAAGGACCTCGCCAAGGCGGATACTGCGGACAAACGGCTGCTGCGCCCGCGCAGCGCGGATGCGACCTTCCTCTGGGCTGCCGCCGTGAGCAAGTACTTCGCGGCCATCCTGGTCCCGACGGTGAACGGCGAGCCTGGCGGCGACTGGGTCGGCGGAAAATGGGGCGTCTATTACAATCCCGACCTGGACCCCAGGCACAACACCGGCGATGAGTCGCTCGGGTTCGTCGTCCAGAGCACCGTGGCCACGCTGGGGCCTGTCGGCCAGGCGGACAGCAGCCGGACCGACGAATTTCAGTTCTATCTGGGCCCGAAAGACAAAGGCCGCTTCGACAAGGTCGCGCTCTACCGCACCCTTGGCTTCGTCCACACCATCGATTTCATGAACTGCTGCTGCCCGGCCGGCATCATCAATCCGCTGGCCTTCGGCATCCTGGCGATCATGAAATGGATGTACGGGTTCATCGGCAACTACGGCATCGTCATCATCATCCTGGTCTTCATCATGCGTCTGATCCTGCACCCGATCACCAAGAAGAGCCAGATCGCGATGAGCAAGATGACCAAGCTGGCGCCGCGAGCCGAGGAGATCAAGAAGAAGTACGGCAACAACAAGGCCGAGATGAACAAGCACTTGATGGAGCTCTACCGCGAGCAGGGAGCCTCGCCGATCATGGGATTTTTGCCCATGTTCGTGCAGATGCCCATCTGGATCGCTCTGTGGAGCGCCATCTACACGAGCATCGACCTTCGCGGGGCCGCCTTCCTGCCCTTCTGGATCACCGACCTTTCGGTCCCTGACGCACTGATCCGCTGGCCGGCGATTACGATCCCGCTCGTGGGCTGGCAGTTGGGCGCATTGAATCTGCTGCCGATCCTGATGGGCGTTGCGTTCTACCTGCAGCAGAAGCTGACGCCGATGCAGCAGCCCTCGGCCGCGAGCAATCCGCAACTGGTCCAGCAGCAGAAGATGATGAACATCATGATGCCCCTGATGTTCCCGCTGATGCTGTACACCGCGCCTTCCGGCGTGAACCTGTACATCATGTCCAGCACCTTCGCCGGTGTGATCGAACAGTACGTGATCAAGAAGCACATCCGCGAACGCGAAGAAGAAGAGGCCCAGGGCCTGATCTCCGCAACGAGCAAGACCGGCGGCAAGATCAAGAAGAAGAGGCCCAAGCCCTTCTTCCGGTTCAAGTGAGAGTTGCGATGGTTGATCGCGGATTGGTGAGTCACCCGATGTCGAGCATGTGCGGGCGGTTTCTCGACCTGCGCGTAGACTGAGTTATGCACGATCTCCGTGACACCATCGTGGCCGTCAGTTCCGCCGCCGGGGGGGTGCGATCCATCGTTCGTGTCACCGGTCCGCAGGCGATCGCAGTCTGCGAGCGGGTCTTCGAGCCGAGCCTGGGGCCTGGAATCTCGAATCGGACGATCCTCGCTGGGGTGGTGCGGATCACAGAGGATCTGAAGGCGGACGCCCGGCTCTACCCGTTCTTCGCCCCGCATTCCTACACCGGAGAGGACCTGGCCGAGATCCACGTCCACGCTGCTGTCTGTGTCGTCGAAGCCCTGGTGGAAGGACTGCTGGCGCACGGCTGCCGGGCCGCCGGACCGGGCGAATTCACTGCCCGCGCGTACCTCAACGGCAAACTCGACCTCGCCCAGGCGGAAGCGGTCAACGAGATCATCAGCAGTTCGAACCATCTCCAGTTGGAAGCGGCCGAAAGGCTCCTGGGCGGGCGATTGACGAAAGCGACCGAAGAAATCCGCGCCGCTCTGCTGGACACGCTGAGCTTGCTCGAGGCCGGACTCGACTTCAGTACAGAGGACATCGAATTCATCAGCCGGGAGGGTGCGGCGACGCGGCTGTCGGACATCCAGTCAAGCCTGGAGAAGTTGCTCGCCGGCAGCATCCGAAACGAAGAGCTGATGGACCTGCCTGCGGTCGGAATCGCCGGGGCGCCGAACGCAGGCAAGAGCAGTCTGCTCAACGCCCTGCTCGGCTGGGAGCGGAGCATCGTCTCGGCGCAGCCGAAGACGACGAGGGACGTCCTGACCGGGGTGTTGACCGTTGGCCCTGCCGGGACCAATGGAGTTTCGAGTTTGAAGTGTCAAGTGTCAAGTGAAAGGAGCCAGACGCCGAGTTTTCACACTCCAAACTTCAAACCTCAAACTTCAAACTCCTTCCGCTGCATCCTCTTCGACTGCGCCGGCCTGATCGTCTCCCCGGACAACATTCTGGACGAACTGGCCCAGCGGGCGGCGAAAGAAGCGTTGCAGCGCTGCGCCGTGGTCTTGTTCTGCGTCGATTCCGCAAAGGCGGATTGGAGCGAGGATGTCGCCATTCGCAGGCTCATTGAGCCCAAACGGGTGATTCACGTAGCCACGAAATCGGACTTGGCCGCCGGGAATGACCGGTTGGGGAAGATGCAGGAACTCGCTGCGACTCCCGAAGCCGGGTTCCTTCCTGTGTCCGCGAAGACAGGTCGTGGTCTGGAGCGACTGATTCGGACGATTGAGGACGCCATTTGTAGTGTGCCCGCAAAAGCATACGAAGCAACGCCTCATGGCGTCACTACATACGCAGAGGCCGGGGTGAGTCATGTGACGCTGAACGCACGCCACAAACAGGCGGTGACGGAGGCCATCGAGAACACTCGCCAGGCTGCCGCCCAGGTGCAGCAAGGCAGTGACGAGGTGGCCGCGATGATGATCCGGGCCGCCTGCCAGGCGATCTCGGGCCTCTCGCAGCAGCATCTCGATGAGCAGGTCCTCGATCGGATCTTCTCGCGGTTCTGCGTCGGGAAGTAGTTCGTAGCGCCCCGCAAGGGCATATATGAGGTCATCCATGTATCTGACGCACACGTCGTTTCGGGCGCATGTGGCTCTGTGGTGCATGTTCATCGTGGGCAGTGTCTTCGCGCAATCCGGCAATACTGCGGCCTTGCTCCGGCCCGTTCCGATCAACGTTGCGGAGGCGATCATCGAGCCGTTCTGGACGCCGGACTTGAGCGGGTTCGCGAAGTGGCGGGTCGAGCCGGGAACGGACCACGGGCTTCGCATCCGACAGAACTGGAGCGCGGTCGATTTCGAGTGGGCGTCGAAGCCGCGAACGGGTCCGGCCCTTCGCATGACGCGGGATTTCTCCGTCGATTGCTCAGGCTACGACCGCCTGCTCGTGCGATTGTCCCTGCCGGCCGGCTGCGTGCTCCGCGTGTTCGCGCGGACCGACAAAGGGGAACGGACCTTCGTCTCCGAGCCCGCGGCCGAGAAGCGGGCGGAATACGCCGTCGATCTCGACGGAGCAGCCCGGCTCGACGCGCTGACCCTGGAGATCGAGGCGGGGAGCGAAGGCAGCGCCGCGGGCTGGCTGCGATGGATCGGCCTGCAGAACACGAAGCTGCTTCCCCAGTACTTTGCCCAGTGGGACTACTCGGGAATGCGGTGGGACGCCTACATCCGAAGTGACGGATTCACGCCGAGCTTCACACCTCGCTATGGCATCTTCATGACCGCCGAGGAGCTGGAGAAACTGCGGGACGAGCAGCGGCGCGCCGTCGAGAAGGATGGCCGATCCCCCTACGCGAGCCTCGCAGAGACGGCCCGCGACTACCAGCCGGAAACGGGAATCCACGAGTTCGTCAAGAGCGGCGGCAGCACCTCCGCTCACACCCGCGTCCGCGACGAGGCTCAGCCGAAGCTGGCCGGCAGCACGGATCTCGCTGTCGCCGGGCTTGTGCTCCGCGACGGCGATCTGCTTCGCATGGCGGCGCGATACGCGCTGTGCCTGGCGTTGAGCGAGCACTGGGAGACCGGATTCATGTCCGTCTTCCCCGGCGGACCCTGGGAGGACCGGGCGTTCCGTCGTTCGTACACCGCCGAGGACATCGCGACGATCCTGGACCTGGCCGGCGAGGTTCTCACAGAGGCCGGCCGGACCTACCTGATGCGCCGGCTTGCGGAGGAGGGGGTCGGCCCGATCAACTACGTCACCTGGCGGCACGAGTATGTCTTCCACTGCAACCAGCTCGCCTACTTCAATACGGGCCGGATGTGTGCGTACCTCGTTCTCGAACGCGAGTGGCCGCGAGTGAAGCCCTATACCGACCTGGCCTATCGCGACGCGATCGACAATCTCGAAACGGTGATCGAGCCGGATGGTGGCACGCTCGAAGGCCCGAGCTACTTCAGTCCGATCGCTCGCGAGAACTACACTGTGCTGAGATTCTACGCGAGGGCCAGGGACAGGAATGTATCGGAATTGGTCCCCGACGTGCTGAAGCGCACTTCGGACTACGCCGCAGTCGTCGCCTCGACTACGGCCGACGATGTGATCCCGATCTGCGACTCCGGCTCGAGCTTTCGCGCGGATAGTCTGAGCATCCTGGCCGAGCTGATGCCGCAGAGTCACTGGGCCGCGATGTACGGCAGGCAACTCGTCCGCGAGGGCAAACCCCCGCTGGAATCGCCTGCGGCCGCGTTGCCTGCCTTCATCGCCCTGCCGGAGACAGGGTATCTCGCCTCGGTGCGCATGCTGGGCGGCGACCCGGTCAAGATCTTCGTCATGGGCAACAAGGCTGGCGCGGGTCATACCCATGAGGACAAAGGCAGCTTCGTGCTCGAATATGCAGGCGAAACCTTCGCGATGGACCTGGGCATCTGCGACTATGACGACCCCATCCACGCGATCTACAAGCACTGCCAGCGTCACAATATGCTCCTGCCGGTCGGGCTGTCCGAGCGGGCCTGCCCGCAGAACCCCTTGCCCTTCGACGTGAAGCCCACAGGCCAGGGCGACGAGCAGGCATTCCACGCGAGCCTCGACGCAACCGCCGGCTGGCAAAGCCACTACAAGAAATGGGTCCGGCACTGGGATTCGCCTGCTCCTGATAAGCTCGTGATCCGCGACGCGTACGAACTGGGCGAAGGGACCGGGGTCGAGTTCTACTGGCAGACGAAACTGCCGGTGGAGCGAGAAGGCCAAACGGTCACGATTCGCGGCGTACGGGGCATCGTGTCGGTAACTGCCCCGTCGGACTGCACGATCCGAATCGAAGAACTCGCCCTCGCCGACGGCGACAAACACAACCGCATCGCCATCCGCAAAGAAGCCACGCAAGGCACGCTCGAAGTGACCATCGGGTTGTGTCGCGGCGGGTAGTGTTTCGGTGGGCATAGCCCACTACCGCTGTCCCCATGCGCGACACCCGGAACCAAGCACAGCGATGGTTCTGCATTCAGGACATCCAGCGATCAGGACTCAACCAGAACCTCAGAGGGCACTCTATTGCTTGGCGGCAGCGGTAGGGTGTGCTCCGCACACCGATTCTCCTGTCGTCCTTGACAACCGCCCTCCAAAGCCCGTATAAGGCATGTATTCCTATTGTTGGTTTTCTTGGACGAATGCAGTGCAGACCCACCACAAGATCATCATTGGCGATTCGCGGCAGATGCCTGAGCTGCCCGACGAGTCGGTCCACCTGGTTGTCACCTCCCCGCCCTATTGGCAGTTGAAGGATTACGGCAACGGTCAGCAGATCGGTTTCAACGACAGCTACGAGACCTATATCAACAACCTGAACTTAGTGTGGTCGGAATGCCACAGGGTCCTGGCCAAAGGCTGCCGGCTGTGCGTGAACGTCGGCGACCAGTTCGCTCGTTCGGTCTACTACGGCCGATACAAGGTGATTCCCATCCGCACGGAGATCATCAAGTTCTGCGAGACGATCGGCTTCGACTACATGGGCGCGGTGATCTGGCAGAAGGTGACCACCTGCAACACGACCGGCGGCGCCACGATCATGGGCTCGTTCCCCTACCCGCGCAACGGGATTCTCAAGCTGGACTATGAGTTCATCCTGATCTTCAAGAAGCAGGGAACGGCCCCGGCCGTCAGCAAGGAAATCAAAGAGCAGTCGCGAATGACCACGGAGGAATGGAACCAGTTCTTCGCCGGCCACTGGAACATCCCCGGCGAGAAGCAAGACGACCATCTGGCCATGTTCCCCGAAGAGATTCCCCGGCGTCTGATCCGAATGTTTGCCTTCGTTGGTGATACCATTCTCGACCCATTCCTTGGCAGCGGGACGACCTCTTTGGCGGCGCGGAATCTGGGCAGAGATTCCATCGGTTATGAAATCAATCCTGAGTTTGTCGGAATCGTCCGTAGGAAGCTCGGGATCGATAAGAGACTTCTGTTTCAAGATGCGACTTTCGAGTTATCCTGGCAAGCCGCAGCCGAGATCGACTTCCAGCGGAAGATAGACCAACTGCCGTACGTCTTTCGCGACCCCGTGCAGTTCGATAGGAAAGTTGATCCAAAGACGCAGCAGTTCGGGTCGAAGATCACTCTTGCACCGAAATGATAGCGCCTCTGCCGCACATGCTGTCCAGGGCAAAGCGGAGGAATGAGTCTTCGCGTCAGTTATGGAACGGTATCGTGTGCAACGTCAGCTTATGCAATCAGGGGGAATCAGATGAGAATCGAAATCAAGTACACCGTCAGTATGGGGTCTCACCTATTTGACCTCAACGCTAATGATCTCGACCGACTGCGAAGCGCGGAGGAACTCTCTGTGAGTCAGGATGACCCAGCCAAGAGCCTGCACATAGATGGAAAACCGGACGAACTGGAGCTACTGGCTGCCGCACTGCTGAACAGGGCAATAGAGCTTCGTCGTCTGGCATGATTTCGTTCAGAGGCTTGTGGAATGGCTTGTTCAAAGACAATTCTTGTAGCGACGACGAATCCTGGGAAGGTCCGTGAACTTCGGACTATGCTGGGCGACCAGGTCCAGTGGCAGAGCCTGGCGGATTTCCCCGGCGTGGACGAGGTGATCGAGGACGGCGCGACATTCGCGGAGAACGCCCGTAAGAAAGCCCTCGGGTATGCGCGGGTAACGGGACTTTGGACGCTGGCCGACGACTCGGGGCTCGTCGTGGACGCGCTCGACGGCGCGCCGGGCGTGAATTCCGCTCGGTTCTCCGGAGACAAGGCCAAAGGCGCGGACCGCAAGATTGTCGATCGGTGGAATTGGGAGAAACTTCTATCCCTGCTCCAGGGTGTCCCGACGGAGAAGCGGACTGCCCGATTCGTCTGCTGCCTGTGCCTGGCGAGTCCCGAGCAGGTCCTGATCGAAACACAGGGCACTGTCGAGGGACTCATTACGACGGAGCCGGCCGGCACGGGCGGATTCGGCTACGACCCGGTGTTCTTCGTGCCGCAGCTCGGCCGGACCGTCGCTCAGCTCGGCGACAACGAGAAGAACGCCGTCTCCCATCGCGGCAACGCCATGCGGAAACTCAAACCGATTCTTGTGGAACTCCTGAATACAGGATGATGTGGATAGAGTAATTCGCTCGGCGTGGAAATCCGAAACGAATCAGGCTCATCCGTGTTTCTGTGGCTGCACCGCACTCCACAACCTCGCCGTCCCCGGACTCCCGGCATGTTGCGCCTTCGCCAGCAGCATGGCAGTGTACCGGCTCGCGGATCGCAAGATGGCGTCGGGCGCGAGACGGGCGGGAAAGCACCCCAGCGGATGAGAACCCGAGCAGGCGTACGTCGTGTCGGTCATTTCGTCCGCGGGTCATGCTATTGGCCCAAAGCGACAACTGCCGGGGGGCGGGGGGCAGAGCCCCCGTGTCACAGGGAAACACGCAGGAACCGGATGAGCCACAAGTCCCAATGGCCGAAATCCAAAATACAAAACGCTCCCGCCGATTCGCGGGAGCGTTTCCTGCCATTGGGGTTTTGGACTTGTTCCGAGGTCAGTTGGCTGCAGGGAACAGTCGGACGAGGACGACGCCATGACGCGGCACTTCGGCTCCGAAGGTGCCTTCAAAGACGCCCACGTCCTTCTGCCGCCAGAGGTCCCGGACTCGCATCTTGCCGCTGACGCCCACGTCGGACCACTTGACGGTCACGGTTTGCGGGGTCTCGTCGCGATTGAACAGGCCGACCGCGGTCGAGCCGTCCTCCATCCTCTTGGCCCAGACCTCGCAGGACCCGTCTTGTGCGACCCGCCTGGCCTGCTCGCCCAGCGGGTCCTGGTTCACTTCGAGGACCTCATCGTTCGTCAGCAGGTTTAGCGTGAACTCGTCCAGTTGCGTCAAATCGCAGCCGATCAGCAGCGGCGAGCACAGCAGACACCACAGGCTGATGTGCGTGTACTGCTCGTTGGGCGTCAGGTGGCTCTCGCGGATGTTCGGGCCCCAGCCGACCATGCCGACGACGAGCATGTCGGGATCGTTCCAGTGCCCGGGGCCCCCGAAGGGGGCCTTTTCGCTCTGGGCGAACCCGATGCCGCTCATGCTGCCCCAGGTGTCGGTGATGTCGCCGGTGGTGCGCCAGCAGTTGCCGCCGACCTCGGCGCCCCATTTCCACACGTTGCCCATGCCGTACTGGCACAGGCTGTAGACGATGTCACGACCAGCGCGCTTCAGACACAGACCCATGAACAGGTAGGGCTCTTTCATCTGCTCCAGTGTGGGCTCCGGCACAATGGACCCGTAGCCGCACCAGTCGTATTTGAGGTAATCGAAGCCCCACTCGCCGAATTGCAGGGCGTCCGCCTGCTCGTGCTGCCAGCTCCCCTCGTAGCCGGCGCACGTCCAGGGGCCGGGCGAGATGTACGTCCCGACCTTGAGGCCCAGGCTGTGGACGTAGTCCGTCAGGACCCTCATGTCGGGGAATCGCTTGTTCGTCCGGATGCGTCCGGCCTCGTCGCGGGCCGATCCGCCGACCGTCGCGTCGTCCGAGTTGCGCCGGACCATCCAGCAATCGTCGATGTTGATGTACTGCCAGCCGTGATTGACGAGGCCCGACTTGACCATGGCGTCGGCCGCCTCGCGGATCTTCTTCTCGTCGACCGCGCAGCCCCAGCAGTTCCAACTGTTCCAGCCGAGCGGCGGGGTCAGTGCGAGCGTGTCGCCGACGACGATCCGCAGCTCCCGTTTGGCCTCGCCGAGATCGTTTGTCGCGACCAGGGTGATCTTGCACTCGGTGGGCTTGGTGAATTTCCCGGTGATCCGGCCGGTCTCGCGGTCGAGCTTGAGCACGGCGGGCAGGTTCTCCGCGTTGAACCACATCGGCCGCTGGCCCGAGGCCGCGATCGTGTATAGCACAGGCGAGCCCGGCCGAACGCCGAACACGCGAGGACTGTTGATCCGCGGCTTGGGCGACGGCTTCGGAGTGAGGATGACCGCCTCCTCCTTGGGGGCATCGACGGTCTTCGGAGCCACCCCGGTGACGAGGAATGCCGCGTCGGCCCAATCCGCATGGTCGTAGTTCATATTCTCGCCGGAGCCGACGGAGAGCACCAGCAGCGTGACGCCGGTGACATCGACGTCCACTTCCTTGGCGGCATCGCCGCTCTTGACCATGCCGCTGTTGTAGACCTGTTTGCCGTCGGCCAGGACGCGGAACTCGACGCTGCCGGGGGTGGCCACCTCGTCGTCCACACCGACTGAGGCAGTGAAGCGGGCGCTGCCGCCGTTGAGTTCGATGTAGAGCACGCTGTCGGCGTGCGTGCCCAGGCCGTGCTCGAACGTGCGGCCGGCGATTTTGATCGGGTTGCCGTCCACGGACAGGTTCTTTTGGGGATTGCCCCAGCCCTGCTGGGTCTTGCTGATATCGAGATCGCTGAGCCAGACCTTCTGGCTGGAGTTACCCGCGGCCGTGCTGCAACCCGCGAGAAGAAGGACGCCGAACGACGCCAACATGCGACAGACTCTCATGATAGATCCTTTCCAAAGCACTGATATAGGTCCGCACGGAAGCATAATCGAGTCCCCCGCCGGGTTTCAACTGCTTTCTTCACGCTTGTCCTGTCACTCGACCTGTGACTATACTCGGTGAGCCAATTGTGGAGTTCGCCATGAGGACTATCGTTTGCATCGTGTTCGTGTGTTCGTTCGCCATCCCGGGCGTGGCGCAGGAGCGCGTGACGACGATTCACGTCTTCGTTGCCCTGTGCGACAACGAGCACCAGGGGATCGTGCCCGTGCCTGCGGCGCTCGGCAACGGCGAGGACCCCGCCAACAACCTCTACTGGGGCGCGATGTACGGCACGAAGACGTTCCTCAAGAGGGGTAAGGATTGGGTGGCGGTCACGACCGTGAAGAACCCGAGCGAGACGGTCCTGGAGAGAATCGTGTTCAAGCACAGGACGCACGCGGCGTATCTTGTCGCGGAGGCATATCGTGGCGCCGGGATAAAGGAGGCCGTGGGGGATTTCCTCGTGGCGGCGGCCGGGAACCGCCGCACGACGATCCAGGTGGACCAGAAATCGCTTGGCATTCACGGCGCCGCGGACCTCGTCGTCTACGTCGGCCACAACGGTCTGATGGATTTCGATATCAACACCCCTGTGCCCGAGAAGAATGCAGAGCCGCGCGACGCCATCGTTCTGGCCTGCAAGAGCAAGCCGTACTTCCAGCCGAGACTGGCGCAGCTCAAGTCCCGATGCGTTCTCCTCACGACCGGCTTCATGGCCCCGGAGGCGTACACGCTCGAAGCGGCCGTCGCAGGCTGGCTCGCCGAAGAGACCGCGGAGAAGATCCGCGACCGTGCCGCCCGCGCCTACGACAGGTACCAGAAGTGCGGCCTCAAAGCGGCACGAAGATTGTTCTACGCGGAGGACCGAAACTGAATGATCCGGATTCGACGAGAACAGCCGCCGGACGCCCCGGCGATGTGACGGTCTGGGGTCCAGAGTCCATCAGGAGAAGATCTCCCGTTCGACCTGGCCGAGGTAGAATCGGCCGTCGTTTCGCATGAAGTTCAGGATCGCGTCGAGCTGCTGCTCGACGAAAACCCGCTCGTTCGAGACGACTGCCATCCCGAGGACCGCGCAGGTCTTGCTGTCCTGGTGCTCGACCTCCGAGACCGAGACGTTGAACCGGCTCTGCAGCCGGCCGATCACGCTCTTGACGACGTGCCGTTTGTCCTTGAGCGAGTTGATGCCCTGCATGTACATTGTCGCGGTCAAAACGCCGACCAGCATCGAGTCCTCCTGTACTTTCTCTTGGCCTGGAGCATACCCACAAATCCGAAATTCGAAACCTGAAATCCGAAACAAATTCAAAGCACGAAGCCCAAATGACCGAAACGCTGCCGCGTTGCCGACGGATTCCCACGGTTGCGGGGTTTCCTTGATCTGCCGGCGGCGAATGGGTATAATGCCGGAGTCTTTTGGTTAGGAAGGGCTTCTCATGGGCAACAAGTTCGTCAGGGCGGTCTTCCCGGGGTCGTTCGATCCGATCACGAACGGGCATCTGGACGTGGTCAAGCGGGCTATCGGCCTGTTCGATGAGCTGATCATCGCGGTCGGCCGCAGCCCGATCAAGAACCAGCTCTTCACGCCCGCCGAGCGGGTCGAGATGATCGTCGAGCTGGTTGGCGACATGCCGGGCGTGATTGTCGAGAGTTTCGAGGGGTTGATGGTCGAGTACGCCGCCAAGGTCAAGGCGGACGTGGTCCTTCGCGGCCTGCGCAGCCTGACCGACGTGCAGTATGAGTTCCAGCTCGCCATGACCAACCGGGCGGTCGCGGGGATCGAGACGATCTTTATCATGACCAGCGAGCAATACGGGTTCACCAGCTCGACCCTGATCCGCGAGATCGCCTCCCTCGGCGGCGACCTCTCCAACCTGATCCCGCAGAGCGTACACAAGCGCCTGGCGGAACGCTTCGCCCGGCTTCGCGCCGAACAGACCTGAGAAACGAAGCACACCCCGGAGACGCGGAGACGAAGGGGAGAGGGTCCCAGGCAAGAGCGAGAGGCCTCCCCACGCCGCACCCTCGAAGGGCGCCCGCGATGGGGCGTCAGCGGCAGGGTGGGCTCCGCCCACCGCTCTTTTGACGTCTGAAACCACGAAGTGCACGAAGGAAGCGAAGACACGCTCATCCGGATTTTTCTGATTTTGTTGTAGACATGCGTCGCATTGTAGTTTATCATATATCGAACGCAATGCGGGGCGCGGCGCCACGGACCCCCGTGGCGTGCCCGGCCGACAACGACGTAAAAAGGGAAGGGAGACATCATGGCGAAGACCGATTGTTGCCGCAATTGCGTGTATGGCTGTTGGGACGGCGGCCTCTGGCTGCGAACCCTGTGGTCGGGCTTTCCCGCCGGACCGATGTGCGCCAATCATCCCGATACGCCCGGCATTATGCGAGAGGTCCCCGGCCGGCCCTGCCGGAACTACCGGCCCAGGCCGCCCGAGCCCGGCGCAGACGCCAAGCGGATCGTCCTCACCAACGGCATGGTCGCCTACGTCGACGCCGCCGACTATGAGGAGATCAGCAAGCATAGCTGGCGACTGGCCAGCGGCGGCTACGCCGCCCGATACGAAAAACGCGTGCTGATCCTCATGCACCGCCAGATCATGAATCCGCCGGCGGGTATGGTCGTCGACCACATCAAAGGCAACCGTCTGGACAACACCCGTGCGCATCTGCGGGTCTGCACACCCTCGGAAAACGCGAGAAACCGGAGCAAGTGCGGGAACGCCACATCGCGGTACTTCGGGGTGTGCTACAACAAGAGGCGAAGGAAATGGATCGCCTCCATCAAGGTGGAGGGCAGAGTCAGGGAGGTGGGCTTCTCTTACGACGAGAAGGAGGCCGCTCGCGCCCATGACGATGCGGCGGTCAGAAATTTCGGCGATTATGTCCGCCTGAACTTCCCGGAGGAGTGGCCGCCCGAGCGCCGGGCCCAGGTCCGCGCGGAGCGGGACGAAGAGAGACGAAAGACCGAGGACAGAAGGCGGAGGACGGCTCGCGCAGAGACGCGGGGACGCAGGGATCGCAAGCCTCGGGCCACGAGTCACGAGACACGAGCCACAAGAAGACAGAGACCCCCGACGGGGCGACAGCGGTAGCGTGGGCTCCGTCCACCGCTCTTCTTGCGAACCACGAGGCACGAGCCACGAGACCCGACCTGTGGAACCGCAGATGAACGCTGATGAACGCGGATACGGAGGACGACAGACGGGATCACGAAGTCCCCAATGCCCCCATACGATCCGCCCTTCGTGGCTTCGTGCCTTGGTGTGAGCAATCGCTGATTCCGTTCCTGCTCCGTGGACTCCGTGTCTCCGTGGCGCACCATCCGGCCCTCTGGCCTCTGTCCTCCGGCTTCGCCGTTCTCCTCTTGCCATCGGCCGGGGAATCGGATAGTGTATGGTAAGGACCTCGGGATTATGAAGGACGCCGATTATGGTGGCGATGAACGACATTCAGGCCGTGGTGAACCGGATCGCGGAGGCGTACGATCCGGAGCGGGTCGTGCTCTTCGGATCGCACGCACGCGGTACGGCTACGAACGACTCGGATGTCGATCTCCTCGTGATCCTGGCGTTCGAGGGCAAGCCCTTCTGGAAATCGCTGGAGATCGCCAATCGCGTCAATCCTCCCTTTGCCATGGATCTGCTGGCTCGCCGTCCGGACGACACCCAGCGCCGCTACACCCAGGGCGACCCGCTGATCCGCGAAGCCCTGGACCAGGGACGGGTCTTGTATGAACGAAGTCATTCGTGAATGGATTGACAAATCCGAAGGGGACTATCGAACGGCCACCCGCGAGGTCCGGGCGGATCCCCCCAACTACGATGCCGTCTGCTTTCACGCGCAGCAGTGCGCCGAGAAGCTGTTGAAAGCCGCACTGATCGCCGAGGGGCAAATCCCGCCAAAGACACACGACCTCACGGTCCTGAGCAGCCTGCTCGGTTCCGTGGCTCCCGAGTGGAGTTGGCCGGTGGAAGACCTTCGATTGCTTTCACGTTCAGCGGTGATCTTTCGTTACCCCGGCGAGTCGGCGGATCAGGAGGAAGCCGACGCAGCATTAGGCATATCAAAGGCAATGAGAGAACGCCTGCTCCTGCTTCTCGAGAAGAGTGCCTGACATCATCCCGTTTCCTCTTCACGAATGGCGCAAGACGAACCATCATCCGCAGATGAACGCTGATGAACGCGGATACGGAGGACGACAGACGGGTCTTGATCCGCAGATTACGCCGATTTGCACAGATTCAACGCCACCGGGATCACGAAGTCCCCAATGCCCCCATGCGATCCGCCCTTCGTGGCTTCGTGCCTTGGTGTGAGCTCTTGTCTGAAGGTTCACCACGGAGACGCCGAGCACACAGAGGGGGCAGCCGTTGAATCCGTTGAGGCAGGCCTTCCGTTCCGCGAACTCCGGGTCTCCGGGATGCACGATTTCCCCCTCCTGCATACTATAGTCTGAAGATATCCCGCGCGACCCCCTGTACCCTACCTGTATCGAATGGAGTTGCTCTATGAACCTTGAAGAGGCAGTCGGCGCGGAGCTGCGCGCCTGTCGCCAGAAGAAGCAGATCAGCCAGGAACAATTAGGCTTCGACGCCGGAGTCCACAGGACCTACGTGAGCCTGATCGAACGCGGTGTCAAAAGCCCCACGCTCGGTGTGCTATTCCACTGTGTAGGAGAGCCAACATGATAACAACGAGGATTGAGGCCACGATGTGCAGCCACGATTGCGAATCGGTGTATGAGCAAGCCAAGCGTTATGCACTCACGCTCCAAAACGCATGTGAGCTGTGGACAATCGGGCGTCACGTGGGTCGGCCCACAGCCCTGGACCGATTAGGAAGGCAATGAGTCAGTGAATTCATCGAGAGGTACGATATGCTACTGTGGAACAGTAACGAGGGAGGGCTGCTTCTCGGCGAAGAGCGTCGCGATGCGATCTCTACGATAGAGATGAATCACTATACACATAGCGTTCCGAGTGGGAAGAGCCACTACATCGCTTGGGACTCTGCGATAGTCTGTTGGTCGATTCCTGCGAATAAGAACATCGGTAGATTCTTGCTTGGTCGGGACGCCATCACTTGGGAGCTTTCCCGTCTGTGGGCTCCGGATGGTCATCGGAGGAATCTACTGACGGAAGCAATATCCTATGCGATTAAGGTACTCGCAAGGCTTGAACTCCCTGAGATTCTCGTATCCTACGCTGATCCCAATGCAGGTCACTCTGGAGGTGTATATCGCGCCGCGTCATGGATCTTCTTGGGCCAATGCGATGAGAGTAGGGCCTATCGTGACCGTCATGGCAACATCATTGCAAGGAGGTCGTTTCACAGCGGTTCAAAGGGGATGACGAAACAGGAGGTGATTGACGCAGGGTACATACAACTGAAACTGCCAGGGAAATTCCGATTCGCAAAACCGTTGTGTCGCAGAGCGCGAAGAGACCTGCGGGCACGATTCCCGCAATGGTGCGGCAAGTGATTCACCGCGAATAGGCAGAAGGCCTCCTGGGTAGACTGCGCACAGCGCCGTCGGTGTTCTGGAAACCGGTAGAGACTCTGGGCTTCAACACAAATACAGACATCCTGATGCTCTCAATTGACCGGCAATGAGTACTGGGTAGAATG
The DNA here is from genome assembly GCA_039683175.1 of Phycisphaerales bacterium. GTDB lineage: Bacteria > Planctomycetota > Phycisphaerae > Sedimentisphaerales > Anaerobacaceae > PLanc-01. The sequence goes on along the minus strand of JBDKRX010000136.1, from coordinate 3,647 downwards.
ATGACGTCACCAGATAGGAGCACGAAGAAATGGATGCGGCACCGGCCGTGATGTCAGAACCTGACGGCGATATGTGGCCCTCGTGGCAGTAATCGCCCATCAGTCAACATAATGAGGCCTCTGGAGGCTGCGATACTATGTCTGAAACGAATCGGAAACGCCTTGAGACCGCTGCCATTGTTGTTGGATATGCCATGAGCCGACTTGATACGCGCTATCTTCAGTCTCAGGGCGTACGCACTTGGAAGGCGGCGTTCGATCGCGGCGCGAAAGCCTTGGGAGTACGCGCTGCGAGTCTGAAGAATCTGCGCGATGAGTTCGATCCTGTTCACGACAACCGTCGCAGAGGCTGGCGGCATCGTCCACTTCGTCCGAACAGACAGCGAGTCATGGGAGACCTTTCCGAAATGAGCGACGGCGCATTGCTTGAGTGCGTGGGCCGCATTCTCGGGCACGATGAGTCAGCAACAAAGGAGCTTGTCGAGTCCCTTGTTGAGACCCGCCCACCCGCGTACAACGTTGCAGAGCGGTTATTCACAGGACGGCGGGCGGAGAACCTGTTCTTGGAGAATTGCGAATCATGGATCGGAGTCCCGCGACGCAAGGTGATTGACCGTCGCGATTCCGCGCAGGGTTTTGATTTCGGTGTCGCGGGCGTTCCTCAACGGGCGATTGAAATCAAAGGACTAAAGGGCAGTGCCGGGGCGATTCAGTTCACGGATCGTGAATGGTCAGAGGCCAAAATCCGCCAGGCAGACTACTGGCTCATCGTGGTCGGCAATGTTACTGCCAACCCGGTATTTGGTCTCTGGAAAGACCCTCAACGCGCCCTGCGAGCCCAATGCCGATACCAACGAAGCATTGCCGCTTTCTGGACTTCACAAGTCACATTGCAGGCGTGACAACCCTCAGGTGAGAAGGACCCAATGCTTGCTCTGCGGGAGGACTGGTTACCCGCAACGAGTGCACCATGTGGAGGCGATTGGGTTGACCAATGTGAGTCGCGGCCGCTGCCGGATACCCTCGTCGAGACGAGACTATTGGGTCGCCAAGATCCAGCGCAACGCGACCCGAGACAAGCGAACTCGGCGACAGTTGCACAGACTCGGCTGGCAGGTTCTGGTCATTTGGAAGTGCCAGATCAAACCGTCGCGCGAGGATTGGCTACGTCGCAGGATCATCGCGTTCCTGAACAAGAACGAGAAACCGGCGGGACGCAAGAAGCGGCCAAAATAGAAGAGGGTATCATGGGGAGGGGGGAAGTCGGACAAGTCCGTGTCCAGGACGATCTTTATCGTCGTTTCCGCACGTGGGAGACTGCCGCGCTTCGCTCCTAAGAAAATGGGTTCTGCAATGGATGAGGAGAATGGTCACAAGGGTCGCAATTGCCGGAGCTTATGAATGCACTGGTCGAAGAACCCATTTTCTTCCTCCTACCCGCCGCGAAGCGGCTTACCGACTCGCAATGACAGTGCCGAATCAGCGTCCATCGGCGTTCATCTGCGGCTCCGTGGGCCGGGTCGCGTCGCTCGCGATTCGTGACCTGAGGGGCTCGCTTGTGCCTGCGGCCTTCTTACTTTCCGCCCTTCGGCTCCGGGCCTGCCAGGCCGTTGGGGACAACCTGCACTGCGGCCAAGGCATCGAATCGGTCGTCGAAGATCTCGAAGAAACCGTCCAGCCCTGTGACCGAGATGATGCCTCTTGTCGCGTGCGATACGCAGCACAGCGACAGACGCCGGGCGTTGTCCTCGAGTAGCTTCTTCAGACGCAGCACGGACGCCAACGAAGCCGACGTCATGATCGTCACTTCGCTGAAATCCAGCACTACGTCACAGTCGCCCCGCGCGCGAACGTACTGAATCACGCGATTGAGTTCGTCGCGTGACTGAGGTTCACCCGGGAGTCCCACGAGGACAGTGTTCTCGGACCATGTTTCTATACTCATCTGAAACCTCCTTTGCCAATCCGGTGGACCGCGTCCTCACGCCCCGGAAGATCGGCGGTCGCCGTGTGGGGCTTGAAGTGAAAGTCCTTTGCGGCGCGATGCACCGGTGAAAATACGTACTTCTACGGACGAATTGCATGAAGGCGGCTCTCGGCAATTCGTCGATGATCGACGACATTCCAGAGTCGATGATCGACGATTTGAAGTAGACGATTGGCGAGCGGCCCGCGGCGGGCGGAGGCTCTGGTTCGTGGCTCGTCTCTCGGATGGATTCGCGCCCCCGACCCGATCGGGGGCAGGCTCTGCGCGGGAATGACAAAGAGAGATTGCCGCGCTGCGCTCACAAGGACAGGGTCGAATTGGTGTCTTCCGGGGGTCAATCAGTGTGCATCGGCGTTCATCTGCGGTTCCATGGGCCGGGTCTCGTGGCTCGTGATTCGCAAGAGGAGCGGTGGGCATGGCCCACCCTGCCGCGGTTGCACTGCACGATCTTGCCGTCCAAGGCCGTAAGCGTGTTTGTCTCCGTGTCCTCGGCGTCCTTTGTGGTTGAGGAAGTGGAACAGGCGGAGCGAGGGCAACGTAAACACTCGGGGTGCTATTGGAAGTCGTGAGGTCCGGCCGGCGGTCGGAATCCGCTTGGATAGTGCCGCAGGAGGGGGTATTATTGAGCCTTGGGCGGGCTTGTAGTGGGCCTAGAGGAGTCTCACGGTTGAAGTTTCGAGTGTCGGGCGGGGAGGGCCGGGCGTCGAGTCCTGCTGCTTCCAACATCGCACTTGACGCTTCGCGCCTGCCGCAGTGTTTTGTGGCGTCGCTGGGAATGGGCGGGGTGTTGCCGGGGGATGGATTTGCCGATACAATGTTCGTGGCGCTCGATGGGTGAGGCCGATGAGGCCCCGGCGGGCGCCATATCCCCCGCGTGCGGGCGGGGATTGGAAACAATAGATCGCTATGCAATGCCAGATTTGTAATAAACGAACGGCCACCATCCATCTGACAGAGATCAACGACGGCGTCCGCAGCGAAATGCACATCTGCGAACAGTGCGCCGCGGAGCAGGGTGTTGCGGCCCAGAGCCAGATGTCCATCAACGAGCTGCTCAGCCACCTGCTGGCGGTGCAGCCTTCAGACGACGAGATGTTCGGGCCGTCGGAGAAGGATCTGGCGTGCCCGGAGTGCGGGTTCACGCTGGACCGGCTGCGGAAGGAGGGCACGCTCGGGTGCCCGATGGACTACAAGGTGTTCGAGGAGGCGTTGCTGCCCCTGATCGAGCGGGCGCACAACGGCAAATCGACCCACTGCGGCAAGGTACCGACGAAGGTGCCAAAGGATACGAAGAAGTTCGTGGAGCTGTCGCAGCTTCGGCGGCAGTTGGAGCAGGCGGTGCACGACGAGGATTATGAGCTGGCCGCGAGCCTGCGGGACCAGATGAAACAACTCGAATAGCAGGGAGGAAGGTAGAAGCCGAAGTACACTGGGGCCGGCGTACGGTCTCATCGTTGGCCTATGGATCTTCGGCTTCGCAGTTGGACCGATGACTATGGAAATGACTGAGATGAGCCGGGATATCAAGGACTGGTTCAGCGGGTCCGGGCCGCTGGCCGACATCGTGGTGTCGTCTCGGATTCGCCTGGCTCGGAACCTCGTCGGGCACAGATTCCCGGGCAGTTGCTCCGTCGAGGAGAAGGCGGAGATCCTTGAGATC
>JBDKRX010000135.1:0-10525 GCA_039683175.1 Phycisphaerales bacterium | reverse complement strand
CCACCGTCTCCCATTGCAGATCGGGGTGCCGGACATACCTCAGGAAGCCGTCGAGGATCTGTTCGAGGCGATCCGTTTCCTTCTGAACGATGCCGATCTTGCGGGACGCGCCCGCGAGCTTGTGACGGCACTGGTCCCAGAGCACCCGGCCGGGATCGCTCAAATCGACATCCTGCAGGGCCTCTTCCGCAAGCTTGAGGTTGACCTTGATCGTGGACAGCGGGTTCTTGATCTCGTGCGCGAGCTCGCCGGTGAGCCTCGTCAGTTCCGCATCAGGATCGACGGTTTCTTCGCAGGTCGTCGCGCGGTTACGGCCTGTCCCGCAAACCAGCGACGCAACGGCCACTCCGGCCGCACGCAGCGTCACACGTACTCGGCGCAAGAACTCCTTCACGCGTTCCGCACTCCCCTGGTGTCCGCGTCCATCAAAACACAGAGCCGAAACCGCAAGTCCGGGCCCAGGCTTTCCGGGCCCTGCACTTGTGCGTTTCGGCTCTGTCGCTCAGGTACGGTTTCAGTGATCGGACCGTTCCCGGCGATCTCCTCGCCGGTCCCTTCCCGATGGCTTCGGCCTTCTGTCTCGGTCCCTCGGGCGATCTTCCCCCTCCGGTCTGGGCTTGATCTCTTCTTTGATGCCCAATTCCGCGAGGGCGGCCTTGCGCGAGAGCTTCAAGCGGCCCTGGTCGTCGATCAGGATCAACTTGACCGGGATGATATCGCCGACCTTGCAGACCTCTTCGACGTGCTTGATGTACCCTTCGCTCAGCTCGCTGACGTGACAGAGCCCCTCGACGCCGGGCACGATCTCCACGAAGCAACCGAAGTCCTTCACCGAGACGACCTTGGCCTCCTTGTAGAGCCGCCCCACCTCGGGCGGCTGGGTCATCGCCTCGATCATTTCCTTGGCCTTGAGGTGACCGTCGCCATCGACGCAACTGATGTAGATCGTGCCGTCCTCTTCGATCTCGATCGTCGTGTCCGTCTGCTCCTGGAGGCTCTTGATCATCTTGCCGGCGGGCCCGATGACTTTGCCGATGAATTCCGGATCGATCTCCATCGTGATCAGCTTCGGCGCGTACTTGCTCAGCGTCTCACGAGGCGCGCGGATGGCTGCATTCATGGTATCGAGGATCTGCAGCCGGGCGGTTCGAGCCCGCTCCAGCGCCTCGACCATGATGGTATGGGGAAGCCCCGTGGCCTTGATGTCGAGCTGGATGCCCGTGATGCCCTTCGTCGTGCCGGCGACCTTGAAGTCCATGTCGCCGAAATGATCCTCTTCGCCGATGATGTCGGTGATCAGCTTGTACCGCCCGCCGTCGTCGGTCACCAGGCCGACCGAGATGCCCGCGACCGCCCCGAGGATCGGGACACCGGCATCCATCAGCGCCAGCGAACCCCCGCAGACGGAGGCCATCGAGCTGGATCCGTTCGATTCCGTGATGTCGGAGACCAAGCGGATCGTGTAGGCAAAATCCTCTTCCGCCGGCCTGACGTTCTCCAGAGCCCGCTCGGCCAGAGCGCCGTGCCCGATCTCCCTGCGGCCCGGCCCGCGGACCGGCTTGACCTCGCCCACCGCGTAGGGCGGGAAGTTGTAGTGGTACGTAAAGCTCTGAGCGTATTCATCGAGCAGACCGTCAATGATCTGCGCGTCGCGGATCGTGCCCAGAGTGACGCTGACAAAGGCCTGTGTCTCGCCGCGAGTGAACAACGCCGAGCCGTGAGTTCTGGGAAGGACGCCGACTTCACACGAGATCGGGCGGACGTCCACGTCGCTCCTGCCGTCCGGCCGCTTGCCCTCCAGGATCATCTTGCGGACCACTTCCTGCTCGATCGTGCTCAGCACCCGGCTGACCATGATCGCGCTGACCTTGGGCGAATCGCCCTGGCCAGTCCCTTCCGCTGCCTCTGCATATCGGGCGCGAATCCCGTCGAACAACTCGTTGACGCTGCGGTTGCGTTCCTGTTTGCCGCTGATGGTCTTCAACGCCGTCAGCTTGTCGTAGATTTCCGCCTTCACTTTCGTGTAGAGATCGCGGTCCAACTCGATGAGCGACAGTTCCTTCTCCACCCCCACGTGGGCCTGGAGTTCCTCGATCATCGCGATGACGTCCTGGATGGCCTCGTGAGCCTTCTTGACTCCCTCGCCAATGACCTCCTCGGGCAGTTCCTTGGCGCCGACCTCGATCATGTTGATGGCTTCCTTCCGGCCGCCGATCAGCATGTTCAGGTCGCTGGTCTCAAGCTGCTTGTGCGTTGGATTGATGACGAACTGGCCATCGACCCGACCGATTCGACAGGCGCCAAGAGGCCCCTGGAAGGGGATCTTGCTGATGCACAGAGCCGCACTGGCTCCGATCATCGCCGGGACATCGGGGTCGTTCTCGCGGTCGGCGCTGAGCACCGTGGCCATGATCTGCACTTCGTTGAAGTACCCGTCGGGGAACAACGGGCGAATCGGCCTGTCGATGTTCCGCGCGGTCAGGATCTCCTTGGTGCTGGGCCTGCCTTCGCGTTTGATGAAGCCGCCCGGGAACTTGCCGGCCGCACTCGTCTTCTCGCGGTAGTCAACACTCAGCGGAAAGAAATCGATGTCTTCCGACCTCGGCGGAGCCACAACGGCCGCCACCAGCACAATGGTTTCCCCGTACGTAACCAGGACCGCTCCGTCGGCCTGCCTGGCTACCTTGCCGGTCTCGATCTTCAGCGTTCGGCCGCCGATCTCTTTTGAAACGGTATACACACCTGCCATAACTCGAATTCCTTCAATGGCTTAGAAACAAATACACTATCGGATGGTTCTCCCGCCCACAACCCCGAACGCATAGACACCAACACAGCGCCGGAGCCAACGCCGGCGAAATGATGTACGGTTACTTGCGCAACCCAAGACGTGCAATGATCGCCTGATATCGCTTCAGGTCCCGGTCCCGGACGTACTTGAGCAGCGCCGAGCGGTTACCGACCATCTTGAGCAGACCGCGGCGGGAGGAGTGATCCTTGGGATGTTCCTTCAGGTGCCCGGTGAGATCATTGATTCGCTTGGTCAGCAAGGCAATCTGCACCTCCGGCGATCCCGTATCTCCCTCGTGTACCTTGTAGTCCCCGATAATGGTCCCTTTATCCTCTTGTGTCAGCATACTGTCAGTCAACCCTTCTTGTCTTGGCCCTACTTGAGCTTATCAATACGCGAATTTGAATCGTGTAATCTAAACAACTGTGGGTGAGGTTGGCAAGTCTTTTCCTGGCTCGGTCAAAAAAAGGGCATCGGACACCCGCCAAGACCGGGCCGGCTGTCATCCCCCGCTGTCCCGGAGCCCCTATCCGCCGGCCTTCTCGTCCAGGAAGGTCTGCAGGATGTCCGCCGCAGCCAGGGCGTCCAGCCGCTCCCGTTTCTTGCCCCGGGTCAGGCCGATATCGTTCAGTTTCTGCTCCGCCTCGAAGCTGCTGAGCCGTTCGTCCTGGAGGTGGATGGGGATCGGGACCTGCCGCCCAAGCTCCTTCGCAAAGGCGAGGACCAGCTTGGCCTGGGGGCCTTCGGTGCCGTCCATATTCAGAGGCAGGCCGACGACAACCGCGCCGATGCCCTCGGAGGCGACGACCCGCCTGATCCTCTCGATCAGCTCCTTGCGGCCTTGCACCACGGCCAGAGGGGAAGCGATGGTCTCGCCGGCATCGCACACGGCCAGCCCTGTCCTTTTCGTTCCGTAGTCGATGGCCAGATATCTCATCCCAACGACCGCCCTGCTACAGGAACCTCGTCCGGCCGTGCTTCTCGATCCGGTCGAGCAGGCCTTTGAGTTGTTCCGTTTGGCTGACGTGGCAGACCAGCGTTGCATCCGCCGTGTGCGCGATAATCACGTTTTCGAGCCCAATCGCCGCGATAAGATGATTCTTGTCCTCCGTCACGACGATGTTGTCCCGGCAGTCCAGCAACTCGCTGGTCTCGGCAATGACGATGTTGTTGTTCTCATCCGACTGAATGATGTCCGCGAGGGCAGCGAACGAGCCCATATCGAGCCACTTGCAGTCAAGCTGAATGGCGTGAACCTGGTCGGCCTTCTCCATGACCGCATAGTCGATGCTGATCTTGGGCAGTTTCGGGAACCACTCCTGGAGGGCCTTGTCCTGCGCCGGCGTATCCCAGGCAGCCGCAATCTTGCGCAGCGGCTCGGTGGCGACAGGGAGGAATCGCTCCAGGTTGGCCAGAATGGTCTTCGCCCGCCAGACGAACATGCCCGAGTTCCAGAAGTACTCGCCGCTCTGGAGATATCGCGCAGCCGTGTCGGCGTCAGGCTTCTCTTTGAACGCATCGACCGCGTAAACGACATTCTTGCATCGGGGGCACTCTCGCGGATCGGAACACTTGATATACCCAAGCTGCGCGCTGGGAAAAGTGGGTTTGATCCCGAACGTGATCAAGGCGTCAGGCTTGCCGGCAATGAACTCGAATGCGTCGGTCAGTGCCTGCTGGAGCTTCTCAGGCGGCTCCAGAAGCTGGTCGGCGGTCAGAATCGCCATGACCGCCTCCGGATCGTACTTGGCCAGTACGCTGGCCGCCAGACCGATCGCGCCGGTCGTGTCGCGAACGGTCGGCTCGGCGATCACATTGTTCATCGGCAGGCCGTGCAGGTTCTCCCGAACCACATCGACGTACCCGGCGTTCGTCAGCACGAGGATATTGCGCACGTCGAAGACCGGGCACAGCCGCTCGAAACACCGGTTCAAAAGCGTCTGGCCGTCCAGGAGCTTCAGAACCTGCTTTGGACGCTTCTGGCGACTCAACGGCCAGAGCCGCTTGCCGGTGCCCCCCGCCATAATTACCGCATAGTTCATCGTCGGTTTCCTTATCAAGCCAGGCGTACATCTATGGCCGGCTCAGACGCCTTGTCAAGGACAAACCGGCCCAGGAGCCGCCGGTCTCCCTGCTCGGCCTGAACCTCATAGCAACCCAGGAATCCGTGAAATGGAAACGAAGCGTCTGTCCCTGTCTTGGTCTCCACGTCCGTCCACCACTTGCCCTTGACCAGTTCGCAAAGACGCTCGTAAGCGGGTTTCAGGGTCATATCGCTGCGGACCAGACCCGCCGGGGCCTGTTGCCAGGCATCCTGATCGGTGAAATCCCACCACGTGACGGCCTCGACAGCCGGGTGCGAGAACAACACGGTGTAGAACTCCGCGACCTCCTGGGCCTGTCGCTGCTCGCCCTCGGGGGTGCTGAGCCAGTTGGCCCCCTGTTTCGGACCTGAAACAACCGTGGTCTCGGTGAAGTGCAGGGGTTTCCCGAACCGGGCGAAACGATCACATACGCTCCATGCCTTGGCCGCACCCCAGTAGCCGCCGTGCATGTGGGACTGGATGCCGATGATGTCATAGAGCGGCTTGTCCTGTGCATCTACAAGTTGTGAGATCACCTTGTCGGCAAACGCGGCATCCGTGCGGTAGTCGTTGATGATGAGCCGGGCCTCGGGGTCCGCCTGCCGGGCTGTTCGGAAAGCGGTGCGGATGTACTCCCCCACACCCATTTCGCGAATTGCTTCCGTCAGCTTCGGGGCATTTCGCTCCAACTCCGGGCGGTTGTAGTGCGTGGCCTCGTTGACCACGTCCCAGATCCCGATGTCGCCCTTGAACCGCTCCATGCAGCGGGTGATCCTCGCAAACTGGAGTTGCATGGCCTCTTCGGGCGTCCCAGCCAGCCACGGCGGGTCCACGTAGTTCCAAGCCAGCGGGTGCCCTTTGGTCGTGACGCCGTGGTCTTTGCACCAGCGGACGATTTCGTCTGTGCGACCATCCATCGGCCGGCCTCTCTGGCGCTCGTACGTCCACCAGTAGAACGGAAGCGTCGCGAAATTCAGCAGTCCGGCAAAACGCTCTGCATAGGCGGCGTTATCCTCCGGCGTGCGGCATTGGCCCAGCTTGAAGATGTTGCATCCGAACAGGAACTTGTGGCTGGTTTGGCGTATCCGCAAATCCACCCCGGCCGGCAGCGGTTGCCCATTGGGGCCGAGGAGCCGCAGAGTGGTTGCACCCTTCCTGTGCTTCTCGATCCGCTTGTCGGCCTGCCCCAGGACCTCGTCATCCGTCCGGGTGGGACTCTGCCTCTGGGCAGACCCCACATAGGGGGCCCCCGCCAGCCAAACGGCCCCAGCGCCTGCGGCCTTCAACAGATTGCGCCGATTCATGTGCATACTTCCCCCGAATCACTCGTGTGCATGACTTGTCATCCTGGACACAACGAAGTTGAGTCGCTCCGGGCGCAAATTACGCCTGGGGCGGAGCAGCCTCGTCGATCAGCTTGATCCCGGTGTACCGGCAGAACTGGCCCAGCTCCTTGCGGATGTTCCCGTAGACGGTCTGGCGATGGAGGCCCTGCGACCAGTTCTTCCAGAGCGTTGTGATGTCGCCATCCACTTTGACGGTGATCTTGGTGCGACAACCCCTGTCGTGCTCGACGCCAACCGGAGCGTCAATGATCCGGCCGGTAAACTGGAGCATCGTATCGGTCCCGACGAGGATCGCCTGCGTGACCGGCTGGCCGACCCGCATCTCGATCTGCGGCGTGACGCCCTCCTGACGCTCCATGACCGTGCGAATCTTGTAGGGCGCCTGGGGTCCGCTCGGGCCGTCCATCCTGCTCGAACCCAAGCAGTGGGCCAGGATGATGCTGCCCGTCGATTCATCGACGGTCGGGTCGCTGATGAAGCCCGGCTTGCCCGTCAGACCCTGGAGAATGATGTGCGTCATGGCGCACCGCAGATCCGATTCGCAGATCCCGCCCAGGCCCATGTCGTTGAGCCGGCAGAACCCAAGGCACGGATAGGCCGGCAGCTTGATCGTCTTGTCCCACATCGTGCCGTAGCAATCGACCGTCAGCGCCGTCGCGTCTTCCTCGGCCAGCATGTTCTCGAAGGCCAGCGCCAGTTTGCACGCCTTGAAGACCTCCTTCCGTGAAGGTTCGATCACGTCCTGGGCGCCTTTCATCCAACGCTCGGTCTCCGCCTCCGCGTCCTTGTTGTCAATGGCCTCGTAGGCCTGGACCACGGTATCCAGATCGACCTGCTTCATCTGGGTGCCGAACTTGGCCTTCATCTGGTCGGCATAGTCCTGGAAGGACCGCGCCGTCACGTTGAGGATCTTGGCCTCCCTGGCGTGGTGAATGGCCCGGAAGGGCCGGATCGCCGCCGCGAGTTGGGAATAGTCGCTCGTCAGAAAGCACTCCAACTTCGCCCCAATCGGCTGCTTCTGCAGATTCCCGAGGTTCACCCACTCGTGTCCGGAATAGGGCAGCGCGAACACCGCCGTCGGCTTGCCCACGCCCAGGATCTCGCTCAGGATGGCGCCTGTGCCCATGCTCAGGTGAATGACGAGAATCCCGTCGGCGTTCTGGAGCCTCGGCTTGATCCTGCCGACCGCCTCCGCCGAGGTCACGATTTCGTCGACGACGAATTCGACGTCCGCCATTTCGCTGCCGAACTTGGCGAACTGGGCCTCATAGACACGAATCTCGTCCTGGAAGCTCAGTTTCGGCGTGGGCCATAGGGCCCCTGCCATTCCCATGTAGACCCGGGCGACCTTGACTTTGCTCTTCCTGCAACCGGGACTGATGAGTTTGGAGCCCGCCGCCCGCGCGCCGCTCGCGAAAACGCCCGCCCCGGCAAAACACGCGGCGCCGCCCATTGTGATCTGCAAGAACTCCCTGCGATTGACCTGTCCGGACATGCGCATCCCCTTCAATAGTGGCTCCGATATGGACCTCGATCTACATTTTCGTGAGGTCGGCATATTGTAGCAGCAGCGACTTGGTCTGTCCACTATTGAAGGTGATCGTCACAACACTGTTGGCGCCCATGTCCACGAACTTCTTGATCCGGCCCAGACCGAAGGTCTTGTGCCTGACGAGTTCCCCCGGGGCATATGGCGCCGGCCGGCTGGGTGCTTCCACGATAGGGGCCGTCCGGCGGACCGGTTCGACCTGCCGCGGCTGGGGCCGTTCGTCGTGGTCGAGCGGCTCGTGCATCAGGCCGGGCCCAAGCTCGTAGAGGAACTGCGACGGGATCGTTCGGAGAAACTGGCCTCGGAACGTTCGGTACTGGGCGTAGCTGACATAGAGATTCGTCTTGGCCCGTGTCATGCCCACGAAGAAGAGCCGGCGTTCCTCCTCCAGGTCCTCGTGGCTGCCATTGGCCCGCTCGTGCGGAAGAATGCCATGCTCGAGGGCGATGATGAAGACGTGCTCGAACTCCAGCCCTTTGGCCGCGTGCATCGTCATCAGGGCGACCCGCTCGCCGGCGGCGTCGTACGCGTCGGCGTCGCTGAAGAGAGCGATCTGCTGGAGGTAGTCCACCAGCGAAGGGTTCTCCGTCTGCTTGTCGTAGACCGCAGCAGTGCTGATCAGCTCCTCGATATTCTCCACCGCCGTCTCACCCTCGGCGCCGGCGGCCTTGTATGACCGCTCCATACCCGATTCGGAGAACACCTTCTCCATCAGGGGGGCGACTTTCCCTTCCACCTCCTTGGCGAAGCCCTCCATCATTCGCACGAAGTCGAGCAGCTTGGCCTTGACCGAGTCGCCCAAGCCGTCGATTCCGCCAGCGTTCCGGAGGGCGTCGAACAGCGGGATGCTGTTGCCGCCGGCGTACTCCTGGGCCTTCTCGACCGTGACCTTGCCGATCCCGCGGGCCGGCGTGTTGATGATCCGCAGCAGTGCGATCTCATCGGCGGGGTTCACGAGGACCTTCAGGTAGGCCAGGACGTCGCGAACCTCCTTGCGATTGTAGAACTCGACGCCGCGTACGACCTGGTATGGGGTCCTGTGCCGGATGAAGGCCTCCTCCAGCGCACGGCTGAGCGAATTGACGCGATAGAAGACCGCAATGTCGCGGCCGGAAACGCCCGAGGCGAGCAGTTCTCGCACCTTGCGTCCCACCCCGTCGGCCTCTGCGGCCTCATCGGCATGGCACAGGACGGAGAACTCGCCCTTATGGGTCCGTGTGGGGATCAGGCTTTTCTGCTTGCGGTTCTTGTTGCAGGCGATGAGCCGGTCGGCTGCCCGCAGGATGCAGGCGGCGCTGCGGAAGTTCTCCTCGAGGCGGATGGTCACCGCCTCGGGCCAGTCCTTCTCGAACGCCAGGATGTTGCGGATATCCGCCCCTCGCCAGCGATAGATCGACTGGTCCGGATCGCCCGTCGCACAGATATTGCGGTGGTGCATCGCGATCGCCTTGGCGAGCCTGTACTGCGCGTGGTTCGTGTCCTGGTACTCGTCGATCAGCAGGTATCGGAACCGGTCGGCCAGCTCTGCGCAGACCTTCGCATCCTTCTCCAACAGCAGGGCCACCTTCATGAGCAGGTCGTCGAAATCGAGCCCGTTGCGCTCGACCAGCAGCTTCTGATAGCGGGCGTACACCTTCACAAGGGCCTGCGAGAAGTAGTCGACCGCCTGCTCCTTGAACGTCTCGGGATCGACGAGCTTGTTCTTGAGCGTCGAGATCGCTTCGAGCATACGACCCGCCGGAAAGGCGGTCGTATCGAGATTGCAGTCGCTGAGGGCCTGCTTGACACAGCGGGTCTGGTCGGCGGCGTCGTAGATGCTGAAGTTGTGGCCGATGCCCGCCGCGTCGGCATAACGCCGCAGGATCCGCACGCACAGCGAGTGAAACGTGCTGATGCACGCGCCGCCGGAGGCGCCGAGCGAGGACGCCCGCTGCCGCATCTCTTCGGCCGCCTTGTTCGTGAAGGTGATCGCGCAGATGTTGTACGGCTTGACGCCGGAATCGATCAGCGCCGCGATCCGATGGGTAATAACGCGAGTTTTGCCGCTCCCCGGGCCCGCGAGGACCAGCAAGGGTCCTTCGCGATGGCATACGGCCTGCCTCTGGGACGGCGTCAGGTGCTGCAGAAGCCCCTCATCCATGCTCGAAGTACAATCCTCAAAAAATGCCGACGCGCGGACATGCCGGAACGTGACGGGCCTTGAGGCCCCCACACTCAGACACACCCACGCGTCGCTGTCACGGTGTCTGTGTTTTCTGCAGTTGCTCTTGTTCCTTCTGCAACTGCTCTGCGACCTGCTCCAGCCGCTTGATCAGGTCCGGCTGTTCCCGCTGGATGCGTTCCCACAAGGCCTCTCGAATGTAGAGCGGATACGCATCGCTCAGGAGGAATCCACGGAGCGCATCAAATCTTAACCGATCCATGGACCACAGGGCAATCCTTTCCGTGTCGCCGTACTCGGCATTGTACATTCTCCAGATCTCCTGAGCCATTTGGTCATTGCCGGCCGCCCCGTCGTCGTCGTGCAGGGCCAGCAAGCGATAGGCGTTGGCCAGGAGGGCCGTGACCTGCTCGGTCGCGTCGTGGACCCCAATGCTCTCGAGCTCCTCCACCATACGTTTCTTGGCGTACTGATCGAGCGGAACCTGGAACTCGGGGTAGTCAGGGTACCGCGTCCTGATCTCTTCAAGGATCTTCTGGGCCTCCCGCCTCAGACCCGCCTGATAAAACGTCAGGACCGCGTTCTTGAGCATGT
>JBDKRX010000134.1:0-44722 GCA_039683175.1 Phycisphaerales bacterium | reverse complement strand
CGGCACGAACGCGCAGGTTGCTTTTGTCCACGCGACGGCCTACACGGACGACCGGCAGGTCATGGTGTTCCTGGCCGAACGGTTTGCATCCGAGGGGCTTGAGCCGGTCCTGGCGAGTCCTTCGGATCTGCTTTGGGACAAAGGGATTGCCGTGCCGTCCGGGGGTGGGCGGGCCTTCGACGGGATCGTGCGATTCTTCCCGGCCGAGTGGTTGCCGAACATTCCGCGAAGACATACCTGGGAGCGGTTCTTCCACGGCGGCGTCACGCCGCAGAGCAATCCCGGCTATTCGCTGATCCCCCAGAGCAAGCGGTTCCCGCTGGTCTGGGACCGGCTCGCGACGAGTCTGCCGACTTGGCGGGCCCTGCTGCCACAGACCTGCGACCCTCGCGAGGTCGACTGGCGCAGCGGAGAGGAATGGGTCCTCAAGCCTGCGCTGGGACGCGTCGGCGAGTCGATCGGCATCCGGGGAGTGACGGTCGACAAGGAATGGAGAGAAATCGCTCGAAACGCGATGAGAGATCACAGGTTCTGGGCTGCGCAGAGGCGTTTCGCGGCAGTCCCGGCCCGCGCCGAGGGCGAGGACCTGTATCCCTGCATCGGTGTGTTCGTGGTGGATGGCAAGGCCTGCGGGCTCTACGGCCGGGCATCCCGCGTGCCACTGATCGACAGCCGGGCACAGGATATCCCGATCCTCGTGGGCGAGCGAATCGCGAAGGATCGCAAGACCCAAGTCGCTGCTTTGGGGGAATGCCGATGACGGGAAGAGAGCTGTATGAGGCCTGGGCGCCGGCGTTCGACGAGTGGTCGCCGTGGGTCAAGCCGGTGCTGTTTGCGGAGATCGATGATTTGGCGAACGACGCAGGGCCCGTGGTCACGCTGGACCCGTCTGGCTTGCGATGCCGCATCGAGGCCCGACGCGATACGGCGGTCGTCGTCGATCTGCCGGGGCCACGGTCTCTGGCGGCGGGATTCGATCTGGCCAAAGTTGGATATCGGCCGGTTCCTCTGTACAACACAACCTCGGGAAGACGCCAGAAGGTGCCGCCGGAGAAGTGCGTTTTGCCCGATGTCGCGACGCTCGTGCGAATGCTGTCGGCGCCGCTTGCCGATCACGTGCGGAACACGATCGTGGGGGAGACCCCGCCAGCCTTCCTGCTCGACTCTCGCCGACTCAAGGGTGGAAACAAGCCTTCCCCTGGTACGTATGACAATCGATGGATGGTGTTTCCGCAGGACTTTCCCTCCGCTGGGTTCCTGAAATCGCGAGGGATCGCGCAGGCGGTTGTCGTGCAGGAGGGGGCGCCTCCGCTCGCGGACGACCTGTCCCACGTCCTGCTTCGCTGGAAGCAGGCGGGGATTGCGATCTCCCGGCAGGATGCCGACGGGGATTCTTCTCCGTGTCCCGTCGAGATTCAGCAGCCTTCGCGTTTTCGCTCGACGATGTATCGTGTCCTGGCGATGGTGGGCCTGCGAAGGAACAGCGCGGGAGGATTCGGCTCGATCGTTCCGATCCCGGGGCAGGGGGGCGGTTTCGGGTAAGGAGCGTGATGGAACGCAGAAGAATACTGGCGACGGGCCGCGTACAGGGAGTGGGGTTTCGACCGGCCGTGCACAGGCTGGCTACGTCTCTCGGCCTGAGCGGCTTCGTGCTGAATGACACGCGAGGGGTCACGATCGAACTCCAGGGGCAGGGCCCGTGGATCGAGGAGTTTCTGAGACGGCTCACGTCGTCCGACAAGCCGCCGCTGGCCCGGATCGAATCGTGCGAGGTGGTGGAACTGCCGACGGTCGAAGGGGAAGAAGGATTTGCCATCCAGGGGAGCCGCTCCGGCGGGTCCGTGCTTTCCGAGGTCTCGGCCGACGTCGCCGTTTGCGGGGATTGTCTTCGAGAGATGGCCGATCCGCGGGATTTCCGCTATCGCTATCCCTTCATCAACTGCACCAATTGCGGGCCGCGATACTCGATTGTCAAAACGATCCCCTATGACCGGCCGAACACGACGATGTCCGTCTTTCCGATGTGCGAGCGGTGTGGAGGGCAGTATCGCGACGTGGCGTACCGCCGATTCCACGCCCAGCCCGTCGCGTGTCCCGCGTGTGGGCCGAAGGTGTGGCTCGCGGATCGTGACGGCAATGTGATGCGGACCGGCAGCGACGAGGCCATCGCGGAAACCGCGAGACTGTTGCGGGCGGGCAAGATCCTTGCGATCAAGGGCCTCGGCGGGTTCCATCTGGCCTGCGATGCGCTCGACAACGATACGGTTCTCGAACTGCGGCGGCGAAAACGCCGGGATCATAAGCCCTTTGCGATGATGACACGGTCCGTTGAGGAAATCAGGAAGCATGCGGTCGTCGATCTTTCGGCCGAGCAGGTATTGAAGGGCCCTGAGAGCCCCATCGTGCTGGTGCCCAGGAGGGCGGGAGCCCTCATTGCGCCGGCGGTAGCCGAAGGCGTCAATTCACTTGGTTTCATGCTGTGCTATGCGCCGTTGCACCATCTGCTCTTCGCAGAGGGGCTGGATGTGCTCGTGATGACCAGCGCGAACCTCTCCGATGAGCCGCTGATCTGCAGGAACGAGCCGGCGCTGGAGCGGCTTGCCGATGTCGCGGATGCGTTCCTCATGCACGATCGGGACATCTACCGCCAGGTGGATGACTCGATCGTGTATTTCGTCGGCGGTGAGCGGGTCCTGCTTCGGCGGGCCAGGGGGTACGTGCCGACGCCGGTCCTGATGCAGTGCGACTCGCCTCAGGAGATTCTCGCGGCCGGCGCCGACATGAAGAACACGTTCTGCCTCGTGAAGAACAACCAGCTCATTCTCAGCGAGCACATCGGCGATCTGGAGGACGCTGACGTCTACCACCATTATGTGGGCTCGATCAAGCATCTGGCCGGGCTGTTCGAGGCTCGGCCGAGCGTCATTGTGTGCGATCTGCATCCGGGTTACCTGTCGACGCAGTACGCCAGATCGCAGCCGGGCGTCCGGGTGATCCAGGTGCAGCATCATTGGGCCCACATCGTATCGGTCCTGGTCGAGCACGGGCTGGTTGGACCGGTGATCGGGATCGTATGCGATGGCACGGGCTACGGCACGGACGGCGCGATCTGGGGATGCGAGTGCATGATCGCCTCGCTGACGGAGTTCACGCGATTCGGGCATCTTGCGTACTATCCGCTGGCTGGCGGGGACAAGGCGAGCAAGGAGGCGATTCGTCCGCTCCTGGGCCTTCTGAGGCAAGCGTACGGCGACGATTTCCGGCTCGATGAATTTGCGTGGCTGCTCGAACGCATCGAGCCCGACACCGGCAAGCTCCGACTGATCGATGAGCAGATCGTCAAACGCCTCAACACGGTGAACACTTCCAGTCTGGGCCGGGTCTTCGACGCGGTCGCGGCAATGCTTGGCTTGGGCCACTACAACCACTTCGACGCCCAACTGCCGATGGCGCTCGAATCACTGGCCGAGTTGGGGATTGATGAGTGCTATGAATTCGATCTGCATCGCTTCGCCGGCGAACCGCTTCAACTGGACCTGCGCAAGACCGTCAGGAGCATCGTGGGAGACGTCAGGAGCGAAAAGACCCCGGCGACTGTAGCTGCAAAGTTCCACAATACACTCGCGGAGGGCCTGCTGGCGATGGCGAAAGCGGCCAGGGAAAGTACTGGACTGGAGGTCGCAGCTCTGAGCGGCGGGGCGTTCTGCAACCGTGTTTTGGCAAATCGGCTCGTCGCGAGGTTGAACCAGGAGGGATTTCGAGTATTATTGAATCGTGATATCCCCGCCAACGACGGCGGCCTCGCCCTGGGCCAGGCCGCCATTGCCGCGAACATGGCGGATCATGTCCTGTCGAGAACGCCGCGGTAGACTGTGTCTTGGTCTGTAACTGCGCTCACTTACGGTTCTGGGGCCTCTTCCGAGGGTGTCGCAGGCGGTCCTGCATCAACCTTCCACTTGCTGCGTAGTGTCTCACAGTCATCTCGAAGTGAGTCAGCCTTTGGGTGCATTGCGTCCATCTGGCGGGCAACATCATCAGCCACATCATCCACGGGCAGTTTGCGTAGATAGAATGAGAGCGACGTCAGAGCTTTCTCTGTCGCTTTGCATATGTTGGGGAGACTATCCGGACCGGCGAACTTGGTGTGCGAGTACGTCTCCCGTTCGATACTCTCTCCTAATGGTTTGTTCTTGCTGTAAGTGGATGGCCAGAATAGTAGGGCAATTCCCTGTTTCTTCAAGGATAGATTCTCATTTTCGAGGTCTATCCAGCTTCGCATCGTTGATTGCAGTGCCTCAATCTCGTGCGATCTCTCCCAAGATGTTGCGGGTTCGGATATACGGATTTCAAGGATGGGCTTTCCGGTCAGGCCACTACGGCCCCGGAAATCGGGTTTGGGAATACCATCCCCATCTCCGCCCACGGCCAATGTGAACTCTCGTGTTGGGCCGAGCATCCAGAAGAAGTTTAACCGATTCAGCGTGTTATACACTGTGAGAGTGAGGTTCTGTCGGTTGACTATGCCGAGGAAAAACGGCAGAGTGGAGCCGTACAGGTAGTCCCGCTTAGGTTGTTTGTCGAAGACAAGGGTGTCTTCGTTTGATTTGATCTGGATGCCAAAGGATTCGCCGCTTGGAACAACTGTCTGGTCGACCGTTTTCGCCAGATGCACAATGAAGTCCATGCCGAAATGGTCTTCCTGGCGGGGAACTGGTACGGTGAAACCAAGCTTACACAGGGCTGGTATTGCCAGATACTCGGAACGGTTGCCTTGCCAGAAACCCAGCGGAATGCTCATGGTGTCGTCTCTCCCCTCTTTCCTCTCAACAAGATGACTCGGGCAGCGTGTGCGCGATACCCAGGTGACAAACGCAGGCGCTCTTCACAAGGGAATGGCTTCCTGGAGGACGCGTTGTTTGATCAGTGGGCTGAGCCCATTCTCGGTTACGATCTCGACGGGTCTGCCGAGGATCTGCTCCAAATCCAGGATGAGTCCCGCGGGGAACCAGGAGCTTGTTGTCGGCCCTGCGTCGACCAGAAGGTCCACATCGCTGTCCGGCCCATCTTCACCTCGCGCGACGGAGCCAAACAGGCGGATATTCCTCGCCCCATGCATAGCCGCGGCGCTCACGATATCGTCACGCCTTTCCGAGATGAGTTGTCTGAGCGTCATCGATTCCCGTCCTACTCTGTAGCGACAATCCCTACGATCCAATGGGGAAGATAGGCGGTTGATCGTCTCCTGTCAAGTGTTGTATGTACCTCGTCGCGAGCCCTCGGTGCTGCTCCGCCGTGCATGGGGCTTGCAGGCTTGACCTCGGTCGTTTGTCTCCATAGAATAGCCAATGGCGTCGGTCGTCCACTCGGGTCTTCGGGGTGGTGAACAGGAACGGCAATCCAGATGACGACATGAGAGCAGCAAGCGATGTGTTTAGCGATACCGGCACGGATTATTGAGTTGGACCAGGACCGGGCGGTCGTGGATGCGATGGGCAACCGCTGGAAGGCCAAGACGACGCTCTTGCCTGAGGCCAAGCTGGGCGATGTCGTGCTGGTGCATGCGGGGTTCGCCATTTCGCTCGTGGACGAGGAGGAAGCGAAGCGGACCTGGGAGCTTTTCGCCGAGATCGAGAACTTCGAGAACACACAGAACAAGGTTTCCGGATAGCCCGCATGTTGGACAGGATTGCCCAAGCACAATGCACCATCGATGACGCCTGCCGGAGACTGGGGCGGCAGATCACGATCATGGAGGTTTGCGGGACGCACACCGTCTCGATTTTTCGCAGCGGGATCCGCTCGATTTTGCCTGAGAGGGTCAAGCTGCTCTCGGGGCCGGGGTGTCCCGTGTGCGTGACGGACCAGGGGTATATCGACGCGGTGATGCAGTTGGCCGATCGCGACGATTGCCTGATCGCCACGTACGGCGACATGATCCGCGTGCCCGGCAGCGATGGCTCGCTGGAGACGCGCGCATCGAGAGGCAACGTGCGGGTCGTTCTCAGCAGCGAGGATGCGCTGCAATTGGCCCGCGAGAGGCCGGATACGACGGTGGTGTTCATTGCCGTCGGCTTTGAGACGACGGCGCCCGCGACTGCTGTCGTCGTCAAAGAGGCGGCGGCAGAGGGAATCGAGAACTTCTGTATCCTCAGCGGGCACAAGCTGGTCCTTCCCGCCATGCGAGCGCTGCTCGGCGGCATGAACGACCGCGTCGACGCATTCTTGTGTCCCGGCCACGTCAGCGTCATCATCGGTTCGGGGGCGTTCGCCGAGATCGTGGCGAACTACGGGCGGCCCTGTGTGGTGGCAGGCTTCGAGCCTGTGCAGATCGTCGAAGCTATTGCGGAAATCTGTCGTCAACTTGCAGCCGGGAAGGCGGAGTTGAAGTCCCTCTACGGCGCAGTCGTGACGGAAAAGGGGAATGTCGCGGCGCAGCGGATCATCGAGGAATGTTTTGAGCCGGCGGATGGCTTCTGGCGGGGGCTTGGGAAGATAGAGAAGAGCACTCTCGTGCTGAGGGAACAATACAGGCGATTTGATGCCTTTCGACGATTCGGCCTGGTGGACGGGCCCGGCAAGGAGAACCCCGGCTGTCGGTGCGGCGAGGTTCTGTGCGGGCTCATCGAGCCAATCGAGTGCCCGTTGTTCGGAACGCGGTGTACGCCGCAGAAACCCATTGGGCCGTGCATGGTCAGCTCGGAAGGGACCTGTGCGGCGTGGTTCAAATACGGTCGCAGGGGATGACACGATAGATGGCAGCCGAACCTGAGAGAATTCTGCTCGCCCACGGCGGCGGCGGCCAGCTCACAAGCCAGCTCATCCGCGAACGTATCGTGCCCAAGTTCCGCAACGATGCGCTGTCTGTGCTCGCTGACTCTGCGTCCCTGACGCTGACCTCCCATGCGATCTGCTTCACGACGGACAGCTACGTGGTCAAACCGCTGTTCTTTCCCGGCGGCGATATCGGCAAGCTCGCGGTCTGTGGGACGGTGAACGATCTGGCGGTATCCGGCTCGAAACCGCTGGTCCTCTCTCTGGCGTTGATCCTTGAAGAAGGTTTTGAACTGTCGATGCTCGAACGGATCCTCCAGAGCATCAGCGATGCCGCACAGCGCAACAGCGTGAGCATTGTGACGGGCGACACGAAAACCGTCGAGCGGGGGTCCGCCGACGGTATCTTCATCAACACTGCGGGCATCGGCGTCAGATTGCCCAACGTGGAACCGGGTGTGGGCATGATCCGTGTCGGAGACAAGATCCTCCTGAGCGGCACGATTGGCGATCACGGCATGACGATCGTCTCGCAGCGGGAGGGCATTCGGTTTGAATCCCAGTTGGCGAGCGACTGCGCAGGACTCGCCGAGTTGACGTGCAATCTGTTTGCGAACGTGCCGGGGATCCGATTCATGAGGGACCCCACTCGCGGCGGTCTGGCTGCGACTCTGAATGAGATCGTCGAGGGCAGTCGTTTGAGCGTCGAGATTCGGGAACGGGAGATTCCCATACGGCCCGAAGTGCAGGCGGCCGCCGATATGCTCGGCTTCGACGTGCTGAATGCCGCGAACGAGGGCAAGTTTGTGGCTGTCGTGTCCTCCGATGCGGCGGACGAGTGCCTGCGAACCTGTCGAAACCACGCGTTGGGCAAAGAGGCCAGGATCATCGGCGAGATCGTCGAGACGCGGGACACGCCTCTGGTGGAATTGCGGACGAAGATCGGAGGCCGCCGGATCGTGCAGATGCCCTATGGGCGAGAGTTGCCGAGGATTTGCTGATGCACGAAGCCACGGTGGCGCAAAGTCTGATCGAGGCGATCCTGCAGGAGGCCCAAGAGCAGCAGGCCAGGCCGATCCGTGCGAAGATGAGTTGCGGGGAGTTGAACAAGATCAACGATGAAGTGCTCTCGTTCGCCTTCGAAGCCATTGCTCAGGATACGTTGTGCGAGGGGATGACGCTGCAGATCGAGCACAAGCCTCTGCAGGCGAGATGCAAGACGTGCGGCGGGGTGTTCGCCGTCGATATTTCCAACACGCAGTGCCCGGACTGTCGGGGCGGTGACTTCGAACTGTTGCCCGATGCCCCGCTGGTCCTGGACGAGATAGAATTTGAAAGCACAGAGAATGGACAAGGTTAACGTCGGCAAGAGGATTCTGAACGCCAATGAAACGTACGCGCTGAAGAACCGCCAGCTTCTGGCGCGATACGGCAAGCCCTGCTTCAACATGATCTCGTCGCCCGGTTCGGGCAAGACGACGCTGCTGGTGCGAACGATCACCGATCTGGCACAGTCGATTCGAATCGGCGTGATCGAAGGCGATCTTCAGACGGACATCGACGCCGAGAGAATTCGGGCCACGCAGGCCCCTGCGATTCAGATCAACACGGAAGGAGCGTGTCATCTGTCCGCCTCGCAGGTGAATCAGGCGCTGGAGAAGCTGCCTGTCGAGGGTCTCGACCTGGTGATCATTGAGAATGTCGGTAATCTCGTGTGCCCTTCCGCCTTTGAACTCGGCGAAGATGGGAAGATTGTCGTGCTGTCTGTCGCCGAAGGGGATGATAAGCCGGTGAAGTACCCTGGGATTTTCGCCAAGGCGAAGGTCATGCTCGTCAACAAGATCGATTTGTTGAAAGGATCGCTCGTCGATTTCGATCTCGACCGCGCCGGCGCGGACGCCCAGCGGCTCAACAAGTCCATCGAGATCTTCCCGGTATCCGCCAAGACGGGCGAGGGCATGCAAAACTGGTATGATTGGCTGGCCGCCCAGGTTCGCGCGCGGTGAGATCGCGTCTTTGCGACGGCAACTACAGGTAGAGGCTGTGCTCGCGAATGTATGCGATCACATCCGGATGCAACATTCCGCTCACGTCTTGGCCGGCCGCGAGTCTTCTGCGCACTTCCGTGCTGCTGACGTCGATCCGCGGTGTCCGGACTACGTCCCGTTTCAATTTGGCGACGCGCTGCGCACCCCATTGCGGTAGGAACCGGTCGAAGTCCGGCGGAGCGTAGCCCGCGCGCTGCATTGTGGTCAGGTTGCATTCGTCGATCAGTTCCTCGATTCCGTACCAGTGCACGAGGTCCTTGACGCTGTCGGCGCCGAGCAGCCAGTGGATCGCGGTGTCTTCGCCATACTCACGCCGGAACAGGCGCACCGTGTCAAGCGTGAAGCTGGGAGTGACCCGTTCCAGCTCGCAATCGCTCACAGCGAATGAATCATCGCCGGCCGTTGCGAGTGTCACCATTCTCAGGCGATCCTCGTCTCGTGCATGTGGCCAGAAGCTCTTCAGCGGAGAGCATTTTGCCGGGATGAAGATCGTTCCTTCGGCCTGAATCTGCTCGGCCGCGACCTTGGCAACCCCCGTGTGGCCGAGATGAATCGGGTCGAACGAACCACCAAAGAGAGCAATTGTTCTTCGTATCATGCGATTGTTAACAGCCAACCTGTGTGTTTTGTGGTCGCAGTCCAATGCAGTCCTTCGAGATTTCATACGCTCGACCGAAACCTAAGGAACACTTTTACGAAGCGAAAGTCAAGTGGTTGTTCCATTTCGCGGAACGCGGTCATGGTATGTCACAGTGCATCGTCGAAGCGAGTCGTACGGTCTCGTTGCGCGACGGGAAGCTGCGAGAAAAGCCTGTGAATCCTCGCATTCCACCTCGTTCCACTGCGCATCGTCGATGCGGTGACACGCGCGAGAGAGTGGGGCGACGAGACTCTCTGCGGGATCGTTCGCGCGCAGGAAAGGCATGTGCGCGACATAGTCCAAGAAAAATTTATGAAGGATTGCGAAATCCTTGGACGATAAAGAACATAACGATTGTCAGGATCGCAGAGACAATCGTGTTGACAACCACTTGGCCTGAATTTTAGTGTTAGTCAGTATTGTACATACGGAAATAAGTCATTCGTTGGTCAACTCAATCAAGAAGGAGAAAAGGCAATGGCCAAGAAGAAGGTAGCGAAGAAGAAGGTCGCGAAGAAGAAAGTCGCCAAGAAGGCAACGAAGAAGACAGCCAAGAAGAAGGCGAAGAAGAGGTAAGGCGACGTCGGCCAAGGGCCTGCTCGCCGTGTTGCGAGTGGGCTTTCCGGGAATGGAAGGTCCCCCAGTACAGAGGGGTGCCTTCCATTCCTCTTTTTCTGGGGGTATCGACAGCATTCGGAAGCGATGACGGCGTCTCTTCTGACATCGTAAGCCACGTTCTCTGCTCCTTGTAATCGGAGCGAGATTCGTCTATACTGTCAAGCAATGCCGGTGTGGCAGGGTCGAATCGTGAAGTGTGGCCTTAGGAGAGATTCCGTTCATGGATTTGTTTCGTTACAGCGGCGGCGCGCTCCTCGCGGAGGGTGTGGACGTCGAACGCATTGCGGCGCAGGTGGGAACGCCCGCCTACATCTACAGCAGAGCTACGTTCGAGGATCATCTGGCGAAGGTGCGGAAGGCGTATCGTGCGCTCGATCCGATGATTTGCTTCTCGGTCAAGGCGTGCGGCAACCTGCACGTGCTCAAATTGATGGCCGAACGAGGCAGTGGGTTCGATATCGTCAGCGGCGGCGAGCTGTATCGCGTTCTCCAGGCGGGCGGCAACCCCGCCAACGTCGTCTACGCGGGCGTGGGAAAGACCGATGAGGAGATCATCCAGGCCATTCGCGCCGGGATCGGGTACTTCAACGTCGAGTCGGAGGAGGAACTGGAGAATCTCATCCGGCTCGCGGAGCGGCACGCCGGTCCCGGGACCACCCTCAAAGCGGCCCTGCGCGTGAATCCCGACGTGGACTATCGCAGCCATGCGTATTTCGAGACCGGAAAGAAAGAAACCAAATTCGGAGTGGACATCGAGAGGGCGGTCTCGGTCTTCGATACGTACGCCGGCGGCTCGAAGGTCCGGCTGTGCGCCATCCACGTCCATCTCGGCACGGGCGGCAAGACCATCGATCCGTTCGTCGACGCCGTGAGGAAGATCCTGCCCCTGATCGACCGGCTCCGGGAGAAGGGGCACGTGGTCGAGGCGCTCGACCTGGGCGGCGGATACGGGGCCGACTACGAGACGGAGACCGTGCCCTCCGCGGAGCAGTACGCCGCCGGGCTCGTACCCCTGCTCCAAGGCAAGGGACTCAGGCTCATTCTGGAACCAGGCAAGAGCATCTGTGCCAACGCCGCCATCCTTCTGACAAGGGTCCTCTACACCAAACAGGGGGGCAACAAGAAGTTCATCATTGTGGACGCCGGCATGAACGACCTGATCCGCCCCTCGCTGTATGGAGCATTTCATTTCATCTGGCCTGCGCGGGTAGACGCTCGTTTCGTTCCGACTGCGCGCAGCAAAGACCTGCACGTGGAAGGCGGCGAGGTCGTCGACATCGTCGGGCCCATCTGCGAACCCGCCGATTTCCTGGCCAAAGACCGGTCGATTCCACCCGTGAAGCGTGGCGATCTGCTCGCGGTCTTCACGGCGGGCGCCTACGGCTTCACCATGAGCAGCAACTACAATGCGCGAGGCCGCGCCGCCGAGGTCCTGGTTGAGGGCAACAGTTTCCGTGTGATCCGCAAACGCGAGACCTATGAGGATCTGGTGGCGTTGGAAATATAGCGGATCGTAGGTTCTCACTCGCAGGTTCCTCCGAGAAGATGCCCATGCTGCGATGAACCGACTGCTCAAACACCTTCTGACCGAGACCATTTGGCTTTGGCAGTGTCTGGGATTATACTTTGTCCGGTGGGCTCAACGCATCTGGCGAGGCATTTAACCGACGAGGAGAGGCGTTCAATCGCAAGGAGGTCGCGTGGTGGGCTGCGCGCATCCACATGTAGCGAGGCGGACTATGAAGTATCTCATGGGTTTTGACCCTGGTGGTGGGAACCACTTCGGGTGGTGCGTCGTCAAAGACAGGCGTGAATGGCCCCTGGGTGTGGTCGATGCCGGCATCGCCGATCATGCTGCAGGGGCTGTTGAGGCAGCCTATGAGGCTGTCCCAAAGGGAGCGAGCGTGATCGGCGTGGGCATTGACGCCCCGTTGTTCTGGGTCGCCAACGGCTGCAGGGCAGTGGACAACGCGCTCCGCGAGCGGATTCGTTGCCTGGGCGCGCCGCATGCTGCCGGCACAGTGCAGCAGGTGAACTCACTTCGTGGCGCCTGCCTTGTGCAGGGAATGCTCGCGGGCGTTCTTTCACGCCAATGCACCCCTGGGGTTCCTATTAGCGAGTCCCACCCGAAGGCTATGCTTTGGCTGCTCGGACACAACCCTGTGGAGATAAAGCTGCCTGGACTCGGCGATAAGCTCATTCTCCCGCACGATTGGCATCAAGCAGATGTTGGAGATCACCTGCGCGACGCGGGACTGACATGTCTGAGCGCATGGGCGATGGTTCACGAACCACCCGAATGGGAGGACATCCTGGCACATGACCGAGACGAGAAATTCTCGCTGATTACACCGCTCCCTGGCTATTGGATGCCGCGGTGTAGCTCGAATTAGAGATTCCGTTCGACGAAGCCTGTATCCACCTTGCCTTTGACGAACAGGTTGTGGGAGAGGATCTCCAGGCAGGCGGGGATGGTCGTCTTGATCGGGCGAATGATGAACTCCTGGAGGGCCCGCCGCATCGTGGCGATCGCCTCGGCGCGCGTCTTCTGATGGACGATGAGCTTGGCGATCAGCGAATCGTAGTTCGGCGAGACCGTCCAGCCCTGGTGGGCGTGCGTATCCACTCGCACACCGAAGCCGCCGGGAGCGATGTATTGCGTGATCGTGCCGGGGCAGGGTGAGAAGTTGTTGGCCGGGTCTTCCGCGTTGATGCGGCATTCGATCGCCACCCCCTGGTGTCGGATGTTCTTCTGACGCAGCTTGATCGGCTGGCCGCTGGCGATCCGGATCTGCCATTTGATCAGGTCCTGGCCGGTGACCATCTCGGTGACCGGGTGCTCGACCTGAATGCGGGTGTTGACCTCGATGAAGTAGAACTTGTTGTCCTTGTCCAGGAGGAATTCGACTGTCGCGGCGTTGACGTACTTCGCCTCTTTCATCAGGCGAATGGCGCAGTCCGCCAAACGCTGGCGATCGCGGTCCTCCAGCACCGGGCAGGGCGATTCCTCGATCATCTTCTGGTGCCGCCTCTGGATAGAGCAGTCCCGCTCGAAGAAGTGAACGACGTTGCCCTCCTGGTCGGCCATGACCTGGACCTCCACATGGCGCGGCTCGACAATGAACTTCTCCATGTAGACGGCGCCTTCGCCGAACGCGGCTTCCGCCTCCGTACGGGCGGCGTTGAACGCGGCCCGCAGGCTGATGTCGTTGTGCACGACGCGCATACCACGACCCCCACCGCCGGCGACGGCCTTGATGATGATCGGGTAGCCGATCTGGTTGGCCAGCTTCATCGCTTCCACGTCGTTGGGGATGACGCCCTCGGAGCCTGGAACGATGGGCACTTTCGCCTTCTTGGCGAGCTTGCGCGCCTCGACCTTGTCACCCAACAGCTTCATGGCCTCGACCGGCGGTCCGATAAACCCGATGCCGCAGTCGCTGCAGATCTGGGCGAAGTTGATGTTTTCCGCGAGGAACCCATAACCGGGGTGGATGGCGTCGACGTTCGTGATCTCGGCGGTGCTGATGATCCGTGGTATGTTCAGATAGCTCTGGTTGCAGTCCGCCGGCCCGATGCAGATCGCTTCATCGGCAAGCTGAAGATACGGGGCATTCCGGTCGGCCTCGGAATAGACAGCCACCGACGCGATGCCCATCTCGCGACAGGCGCGAATGATGCGAAGCGCGATCTCGCCGCGGTTGGCGACCAGGATTCTGGATAGCATAGTGTGACTCCTGCTCGTCGTGCATCCTGCGGGACGTGCCATGCGTCAGTCCGCAACAGGCGCTACGCACGCGGAATTCAATCGGGCCTGACTCGAAAGAGCACTTGGCCGTACTCGATCGCCTGACCGTTCTTGACGGTTCTCTCGACGATCGTGCCGCTGACTTCGGCCTTGATTTCATTCATGACCTTCATGGCCTCGATGATACAGACCACAGTCTGTGAATCCACGCGTGTGCCCGACTCGACGTAGGGTTCAGAATCCGGACTGGGGGCTTCGTAGAATGTCCCGACGATCGGGGATTTGATCTCCAGCAGGTCTTCCCGCTGGGCGGCGCCCGGGGCCTGCCCCAGGGCCGGCGCCTGACCTTGCGGCAGCATGATCTGGCCGGGCGCCCCAGGCAACGACGCTATTATCGGTGCTACGGCGGTCGCCTGCTGGGGCTGGGCCCGCCGCAAGGCAACGCGATCCTCCCCATGTTGGATGTCGATTTCGACGAGATCATTTTCTTTCATGATCTCGACAAGCTCTTTTATCTTTTGGACATCGGCGTCTTTCTCGGCCATCGTCGCATCCTTTCCGGCGGTCCGGATGGGTTGCTCAAAATCGGTACACCGCGTCCCCCAACAGGGATTCCGGTGACTCTCGGGTCAGGGCACCAGTATAGCCGTTGGGTTCGGGATTGCAACAGAATTGTTCGTTCCGTCACGGGGATGCGTCGGCCCCGTGGGTGCGCATGAAAACGCCGCGGTCGAGGGACCGCGGCGTGAGGGTTCCCAATCAATTCCCGTTGGTGATCTGTTGATAGATCCGCGTGGCTACGATCTGCTCCTCCGGCAGCGCGAGCTGGTCGGTGTGCATCGTGACCTTGAGCCGTGCATCGCCGGCCACGGCGCCTCGGACGACGACGCGCCATGTGGCCTTGCTCTTGGGCTCGAGGCTGCGCAGCGGCGTGAAGTTGATCGTCTTGCCCATGACCGAACCGGCCGTGGCGCCTGCGGACGTGACGTACTGGAGCTTGTCATCCAGCACGATGGCGATCCGCACGTTGTTGTCGGCGGCGGTGCCCTCGTTCGTCACGGTGATGAGATAGGTGTTGTTCGTTCCGACCTCCACCGGGTCCTCCAGGTCGACCACCTCGAGCCGGCTGGCGGCAATCCCGGTGATCACGGTCCTGCTCGAATCCGAGACGGGCTCGGCACAGTAGGCCGTCGCTGTGGCCGTGGCCATCAACTCGCCTTCACGCGAGGGGGTATACGACACCTGCACGGTCTTGGAAGTGTTGGGCTCGAGCGTGCCGAGTTCCCAGACCAGCTTGGACCCTGAGAATTGCGCGCCGGCCGTCGCTTCGATAGATGTCACGCCCGGCGGAATGATGTCTTCGATAACCGTGTTCTGCGCGGGTCCGTCGCCCTTGTTCGTGACCGTCAGCCCGTAGCTGATCGAGCGGCCGAGGTATTGGCGCTTCGGACCGCTCTTGGCGAGCGTCAGGACCGGCTGACGGATGTTGGTCAACGTGGGTTCGGACTCGGCCTTCAGGCCGGCTGCCGACGTCGCCACGGCTTTGTTGACGTATGTTCCGGTCTTCGTCGCCCGCAATTTGACGGAGAACCGTCTCGATTCCCCGGCGGCCAGCGTGGGGACCTCCAGGACCACCTTGCCCTTGCCATCAGTCGTCTGCAATCCGGCGGGCAACGTATCGACGATCTGCACGTTCTGGGCTGCGCCCGTGCCGGTGTTCGTGACGACGAAATCGACCTGGATCGGCTCGCACAGCAGTGCCTCTGCAGGTGCGATCTTCGCCAGCTCCAACGTGGGCTCGACCACCTTCACGACGGCGCTGTTGCGCGCCGTGTGGGTGATGGCCGTGCAGTGTTCGAGCTGTGTGGCCGCGGTGGCCGTGCCGGAGATCCTGATTTTCTTGGTGACCCGGGGGCCCAGGGAGTCGATCTGCCATACCAGGCTGTCATCCACGGCACTGGCCGTCGGCTCGGACCCTTTGAACTCGAAATCCTTCGAAACCGTTTCCGTGATCGTGATATCGGTGAGCATCATCTCCGTAAGGTTCGTCACTCGGATCTCGTAGGTGAACGGCGTGTTCAGGCGTATTTCTGCGGGCATGGCCTTATCCACCTGGATGATGCCATAGTCCGGCCTGGGATAGGTGATGGACAGAGTGCTTCCCGCCTGTTCGTCGACCGATACGAGTTCCCGCCCGACCGGCACGGTCTTGTCGTAACTGGAGACCGCCGGTCCCGACGCGATCGGCCGGACACCCTCTGCGGAAGCAGTCACAACCTGAGGCCCTGCAGCCGTCGGCGTAGCGGTGAGTGAGCTTGGCGTGGACTCAATCTCGGCCGTCGCGACCTGCTCTTGCTCTTGTGCCTGCGGTTCGACCCTCGGCTGCAAGGTCTGCGGCTTGGATCTTGCCTGAGACGGGATCGCGGCAGTCGGTCGGAGATTGCTGTCCCAGAAGTATCCACGCCCACTGGTCGCCGGCGCCGCGGGTTTCGTCTCGTTGAGACTCTGCAGATTGTCCGGGCCCCGGCACCCCGAGAGCAGCACGCCGGACACGAGTAACAGGACTACCCAAACCTTCTTCATCACACCGCTCCTTTAATACCCGGACGCTCCCCCCGAATCGGCCCCACCCCTATTGCGACTTACTGCTACCTTCTGGATGGTCAAGAGGGCACGCGCCGAGATATGTCCAACGATATCGTTGCCGTGGCTAACGACCCAAGCCCTTCCTCATACAATCGACGCATCGTGGGTACAACACTCTGACTCTTGCCAGTATTGCCTAAGTATACCATATTAACCTTTATCGAGTCAATACTTATGCCACCTTAAATACATGCTTTGCCGTATTCGGACCGGCTGGAGGTCCTCGTCGGGGGGGTGTTGGATGCGATGCGATGCCCTTCTCACCTGGCGGGATGGCTCGTCCCATAAAACCGATGGAATCGGTTGTATCGACTATGCCGGAAGGCGGCAATTTTGGGTGATCGTCCGATGCGGTTTCCGAAAAGCGTGGTATTGCACATGGCTCCGGGGTGATTTGAGTGGCCCGAAACGGTCAAAAATGTTTGCATCGGCGTCCCGTTGCCGCTATTTTTCCGGGTGTTCCCATGTTAACCCCTTTTGGAAGGAATGGAGTCCTTGAAACGGTCTGCCTTCGAGAAAAGAGTCTCCGAGCGGGTCCTCGTTGGCGACGGCGCCATGGGGACGATGCTCTACCAGCATGGAGTATTCCTCAACCGCTGTTTCGACGAACTGAACCTGGCCGACCCGAAACCCGTCCGGGCAGTTCACGACGCGTACGTCGCGGCCGGTGCCGATTTCATCGAGACCAACACGTTTGGGGCCAACCGCCTGAAACTGTCCAAGTTCGGCCTGGCCGGCGAGGTCGGGTCGATCAACCGCTCCGGGGCTCGGATCGCCAGGGAGGCCGCGAAGGACGCTGCGCTGGTGGCCGGCGCCGTCGGGCCGCTCGGCTGCGAATTGACGGAGCACGGACCCATTACGCCGGAAGTGGCCGGACAGATGTTCGAGGAGCAGGGCAGGGCCCTCGTGGAGGCCGGCGTGGACCTGCTGATCCTGGAGACCTTCTCGAACGCCGAGGAACTGCTGATTGCGATCCGGGCAGTCGCTGGGCTGGGGGAGATCCCGATCCTCGCCCAGATGACGGTTAACGAGAGTAACGAGACGATCTACGGCGAGCGGATCGATCAGGCCATCGCGAAGATCGCGAGGGAAGACGCGGTGACGGCTGTGGGTCTGAACTGCTCGGTCGGTCCTTCCGGCATGCTGGGCAGCTTGGAACTCATCCGGCGCGTCACAGACAAGCCGATCTCGGTGCAGCCGAACGCCGGCATGCCCCGCCGGATCGAGGGCCGCCAGCTCTACATGTGCACCCCTGAGTACATGGCCGAGTACGCCAAGCGGTTCTACGAGAAGGGGGCCCGGATCCTCGGCGGCTGTTGCGGCACGACCCCCGACCACATCCGCGAGATCGTTCGGGCCGTCCGCTCGATCAGCAAGGTTGTGACCCATGCCGGCGTTTCGGTAGCGGCGGGGCCCCACGAGGCGGCCAAACCCGTCCTGAAAGAGCCGCAGCCGCTGGCCGGGAGGTCCGGGTTCGGTGCGAAGCTGGCGGCCGGCGAAATGGTCACCACGATCGAGATCACGCCGCCGCGTGGGGTCGATGTGACGGCCATCCTGGCCAAGGCCCGCCAGTGCGCCGAGGCCGGCATCGATGCGATCAATATCCCCGACGGCCCCCGGGCGAGCTCTCGGCTGTCGCCCATGGTCACGGCCGTGAAGATCCAGCAGGAGGCCGGCATCGAGGCTGTTCTGCACTTCTGTTGCCGGGACCGTAACCTCATCGGCATGCAGTCGGATATCCTCGGGGCCTCCGCGATCGGTGTGCGGAACCTGCTGATCATCACAGGCGACCCGCCGAAACTGGGCGAGTATCCCAGCGCCACGGGCGTCTTCGACATGGATTCCGTCGCCTTGACAGGCGTCGTGCGGAACCTCAATCGCGGCGTCGACATCGGCGGCAACGGGATCGATCCGCCAACTTCGCTGGTCATCGGCGTGGGGGCCAATCCGGTCGCCGCCGACCCGGACCGGGAGATCGACCGCTTCAAGCAGAAGGTCATCGCGGGCGCCGAGTTCGCGATTACCCAGCCGGTCTTCGATGCCGATTGCCTCCTGCGCTTCCTCGAAGCGACGCAGGAGTTCCGCATCCCGATCATCGCGGGAATCTGGCCGTTCACGAGCTTCAAGAACGCCGAGTTCATGGCCAACGAGGTCCCCGGCGTCGTCGTCCCGAAGCCGATGCTGGATCGCATGAGTCGGGCGACAACGAAGGAGCAGGGGCGCATCCTGGGCATCGAGATCGCAAGGGAACTGGTCGAGCAAATCCGCCCGCACGTCGCAGGCTTCGCGGTCAGCGCCCCGTTCGGCAACGTCGCGACCGCCCTGGCGGTGCTTGGCAAAGCGGAGGTCACGAGTGTCTGACGTTCAACTGGAAGTGGAGTTGGTCGCGATCACGCCCGATCCCGAGAAGGTGATCGAGCAGGCCGGAAGGACGTGCTATCTGAGCTTCGACCGCATCGAGGAAGACTCCGACGCCGCGTTCATCAAGCGTCTGCTCAAGATGGGCCACGAATCGCCCCTGGAGCACGCCTACGCGACGTTTCGCATCCGAAACTGCTCGCGCGCGATGACGCACCAGCTCGTCCGCCATCGGCTCATGGCCGTCTGCCAGCAGTCGCAGCGATACGTCAATGAGGACCAATTCGCCTACGTCCTGCCCGAGACTCTTCCGCCCGAGTACGTCGAGGACTTCCGCCAGGACATGAAGACGATCCAGCAGATGTACCGCAAGTGGCGGGATCGCGGCCTCAAAAAGGAGGACGCTCGGTTCGTCCTGCCCAACGCCTGCGTCAGCGAGATCGTAGTCTCCGCGGATTTCCGCGAGTGGCGTCACATCTTCAAGCTCCGCCTGTCGGCCAAAGCCCAATGGGAGATCCGCAAAGCCTGTTCCAAGATGCTGGCGATCCTCAAACAGCACGCCCCCGCCTGCTTCGAGGACATCACCGCCGCCCCGGCGTAACGAGTAAGGGGAAGTCCGAAGCACGAAGCTCGAAGGCTTTAGGCTGTAGGCTTTAGGCCAAAGGCGCCTCCGGCCTGCGGCCTCTGGTCTAAAGCCGTCTTTTTCCCTTGCTTCCCTCGACCCATTTCGTGATACTTGATGAAGCGGCGACGAAGCGGTCGGCGGCTCCGCCTTGTCGAGCAAGTCTGCTGAGGACAAGATGAGGTGGAGAGTTGCGCCAGTCCAAATGTCAGGTGAAACGGGATAGAGGGAAACGTGAATGAATGACTACCCTCGCCATCCTCCGGTTATCCGGTGAACGGTGAACTGCCGCATATGCTGACCACCTCAAGAACCCACGTGAAGATCGCTCCGGCAATATGGATTGTTGGCGTCACACTGTTGCTATGGCTTGCCAGCAAGTGGTACTTCCGGGATTGGTTCGCCAATCCCTACAAGTACCCGGCCAAAGCCGCCTCCTTGACGGCCACGATCCTGATGTGCGTGAGCATCGTCCTCTCGACACGAATTCGCGTAATCGAGGACTACTTCGGCGGCCTGGACAAGGTCTATCAGCTCCACAGGCGCCTGGGACGCCTATCGTTTTTCATCATCCTGCTTCATCCGTTTTTTTTGGCCGTGGACCGCTTACCCGATGTCCTCACGTTCCTGGGAGCGATGTGGTTCCAACGGCCCGCTGGCGAGCGATACCTGTGGGGGCAGAACGTCGGCGTCGCGGCCCTGTTGGGTTTCGGGGCCCTGATTGCCGTGACGCTCTGGATCAAGATCCCTTACCACCGCTGGAAGAGGACCCATGAATGGTTTGGCCTGGTGCTGCCGTTGGTGATCGTACACATCTTCCTGGTCGACGCGGATGTCGCCAGGTATCCGCTGTTGCGGTTCTGGATGTATATGATCCTGCTGGCGGCGATGGCGGGGTTTGTGTACATTCGCTTTCTCTACCGGTTCTTGGGCCCGCGCTTCGAGTATGTCGTCTCGGACATCGTGAAAGTTGGAGGAATCCTCGACGTGACGTTCGCCCCCAAGGGCAGACAGATGGACTTCAAGCCCAGTCAGTTCGTCTACCTGGTCGTCCACAAGGAGGGAATCACCCCCGAACCACACCCCTATTCGATCGCCTGCGGCTATCGCCTCGGGGCGCGATTCAAGCTGGGGATCAAGCAGGTCGGCGATCATACCCGCACGCTCGACCGGCTGGAAGTGGGCGACGCCGTGACGGTGTACGGCCCATACGGACATTTCAGTGACCAGTTCCTGGCGGCCGAGCGAGACTGCGTGTTCATCGGCGGGGGCATCGGCATCACCCCGTTCATCGGAATGTGGCACGTCGCGCTCCACTCGGAGGACCGCTACGACCCGAATGAAGTGCCCCGGCCGCTCACCCGGGTGCATCCGGAAATCCTCAGGACGTGGAAGAGTCCTCTGGTGAGCTTCTTCTACGTCTGTCGCACCATCGAGGAAGCAAGCTTCGACAAGGACATCCGAATGGAAGTGATGAGCAGCCAGTTTCACGGCTTCCAGGAATTCGAGCAGCGCGGTCATCACT
This sequence comes from Phycisphaerales bacterium, assembly GCA_039683175.1. Classification (GTDB taxonomy): domain Bacteria; phylum Planctomycetota; class Phycisphaerae; order Sedimentisphaerales; family Anaerobacaceae; genus PLanc-01. Next base: position 23,746 of record JBDKRX010000134.1, on the reverse strand, counting down.
ATGAGCTCTATCTGAGCGCCCAGAAGAGCAGGCTCACCGCCGAATACGTGGATGGGAAGGTCCGCGGAGGCGTCAGAGACAAGGCGATCTTTCTCTGTGGCCCCTCTCCCATGACCAATGCCTTGATTGCCCAATTCCGGGCCATGGGCGTTGATAGTCGTCGGATCGTCGTCGAGGACTTCAATCTCGTATGACCCCGGCGCCGTACAAATTCCGAGGACAGCATAACCAATTCCGGCAACCGGGTGACTGAAGGTATCCGGCACTTCTTCTGTGCATATGCCCGTAACTCTTTGTTAGATAAGAGTTTATCTCCCGTCTTGTCGGCCTATCGCTTGGAGTGCCATGCTGGAGGCCCCAGGAGGAGATTGCCGCGCCGGGCTCGCAATGACATGAGCGGTAAACTCTGGCCGGAGGCCGCGTGAAAGCGTAAGAGCATGGAAGCGTGGGAGCGTAGCGTCCGTAGGCCGCGTCAGAGCGTATAAGCGTTGAAGCGTGGGAGCGCTTGAGGAGGCAGGGCCGGTTTCGCCAGGCGTTGTTCCAGCCGCATCCACGCTTCTACACATCTGCTTGTCCCACGAAGATCTATCTCCGTGTCCTCGGTGCCCTCTGTGGCAGAGATTCTCTCGGGGCGTTTCGTTAGTCCCGCCGGGACGGGGGTTTAGGTCACAGAAATATGTGAGCAGTTGGTTATATTGTTGTTGAACTGTGCTCATGCGTATGGTAAACTATCGATGCGTGTCGCCCCATGGGGGGCGCTAAATCGTAAATAGTAAATCATAAATCGCAAATCACAAGGTTCGGAGGGCTCATCATGGCGAGCGTTGCACAGATCCAGGCGAATCGGTTGAACGCGCAGAAGTCCACGGGGCCTCGCACGGTGGAAGGAAAAAAACGGGCCTCTCGGAATGCCATCAAGCATGGATTGCTGGCGCGGGAGGCGGTCATTGCAGGGGAAGACCCGGCGGAATTCGAGCTCTACCGGGAGGGGATGCTCCAGGAGCTGGCGCCGGCCGGGATGGTGGAAGCGATGCTCGCGGAGCGGGTCGTCGGGCTCTCCTGGCGGCTGCGCCGGGCCGAGCGGCTCCAGAACGCGGCGTTTGCGGCGCTGGACGATGGCGAGCCGGAACCGCTGCTGGAGGCCCGACACGAGGAGTGGAAGCAGCTCAAGGGCAGCGAGTGGGATCGGGGCGTTGCCGGCCTATTTGACGAGGACGCCGGGTTGGGCCAAGTGGTCGTGGAGGACTTCGGCGGGGCGCGGGTTCTGGACCGGCTGCTGATGTATGAACGTCGGATCGAGAGCAGCCTGTACCGGACGATGGCCGAGCTGCGCAGGGAGCGGGAGGCGCGCAATGCGGCCGGGCCGGGGGGAGCTTCCCGTTTGGAAAGCGGCCTTCCGGCGAATCAGGAGGTTGCAGCAGGGGGGGAATTGGGTTCGTTTGGCGCAGATGAAGCGGAAGTTTCAAGTTTGAAGTGTCAAGCTTCAAGTGGGGAGGAAGCTGCGAGTTCGAAGGGTCAAGTCTCAAGCGCGCAGGGGCGAGCCTCCGATGACGGCTCCGACTTGCCACTTCAAACTTCACACTTCAAACTCGAAGAGAAGATAACGCCTTGCGGCGTCACTACGAACCTGTCGGCCGAAGGCCGCTCGTGCGAAACGAACCCAATCTCGGGAGGAGTCTCCAGTTGGGCTTGTCATTCCGCGAAAGCGGAAATCCACGGGGAATGGGGGGGCGTTCCGAGTGCTGCACGAAGCTGAAAAGAGTGCCGATTGGCGCATCGTGCGGCCTGGAGGCTCGCCTGCGGAGTTTCGGTCAGTGGATTTCGAGGCCGACGAGGGTCAGGTCGTCCACTTCCGCCGGATCGACATCGCGGGTGCGGGCCAACTCGGTCAGCCGGTCCACGATCTCGGTGATCGGACGATCCTTCAGCGCCGTCATCTCCTCGGTGAACTGGAAGCCGGCCTTGTCGTGGAGCCGGCCGACCAGCAGTTCCGCGCCGTCGGAGTAGAGCAGCAACCGGTCGCCCGCCTGCAACTGGACGGTTTCCTGAAGGAACTCAGCACTTTCGAAGATCCCGAGCAGCGAGCCGCGGGCCTGCAACTGCATGGGCGGTTCGCCTTTCCGCAGGAGGATCGGGTAGGGGTGGCCCGCACGGGCGAAGGTGAGCTGCTTTGTCTTGACGTTCAACAGGCAATAGCAGCAGGTGGCGAACTGATAGCCGGAGAGCTTCTGGCCGGCCATCTTCACATTCAGATTCTTGATGACTTCCGCGGGGGAGAAGATGCGGTAGTTCTTCTCGACCGTCTGCCGCATGACGAGGGCCTGCTTAATGAACATGGTCAGCAGGGCGGCCGGCATGGAATGGCCGACGGCGTCTGCGAGGTAGAACCCGATGTGTTGCTCGTCGATCCGAGCCACGTCGTAAATGTCGCCGGAAACCCACTCGGCGGGCAGAAAGGTGACCGCCCAGTGCAGGTCGTCGCTGTTTGGCAGTTGCGCGGGAAGGAAGTCCCGCTGCAGCATGCCGGCCAGCCGCAGTTGCTCCTTGACGCTGTCCATGAAGGAACCGTTCGCGTCGGACGGGTCCGCGGGCTTCTTGTCCCAAAGCCTTTCGGACAGGCTGGTCGGACCCGGCGGTTTGGTCGTGATGCCGGAGTGCTGGTGCTTCCGCTGCGCCAGATTGACGCTGATGCTCGCCCACAGGTCGTCCAGGGAGATGGAATCGACGCTGCTGGCCATGGAGAAGCTGGTCTCGGAGGAGACCAGGGAGAAACTCCTGACGGGCCGCTTGATCCTTTGCGTGAGCAGGACGATCCCGATGTTGTCCCTTTCGAGGGCTTCGAGGACCCGGCCGAGCCGCTGCTCCTGGGAGATATCGATGCCCTCGGCGTCGATCAGGACGGTCCCGATCCGATCGGTTCGAGTGCGGATCTCGCGGTATCCATCGAGAGGCTGGAAGTCGAAGGTGAGCTTTTTCTGACGAAACAGGCGCCTGATCTCCGCCGACATCTGTGGTTTATCGGACAGATAGACCACGTCGATGAAGCCTTCCGTCACGGCGTTGTTCCCTGCTGTTTTCGTCTGCCCCATAATGACCGCCTTCTTCTCTCTGGCGTCGGGATGTGCGGCGCACGTCCCTGCACGCGGTTTGGCGTCCATTATGTCGTCTCAATCCGCGTGTCACTTTGGGGATTTGTCTCGGGTGCGAAAAGTAGGCCAAATGCCCGTTCTTCAGAGGCCTCATCCGGCGAAAATAGCCGAGCCGATGCGAAGGATGGTCGCCCCCTCCTCGATGGCGATCTCATAGTCCGAGCTCATGCCCATGCTCAGCTCGGTGAACTGGTCGCCGACGATCTTCTCGCCCCGCATCTCGCAGTGCAGGTCGCGGGCACGCTGGAAGCAGGCCCGAATCACGTCTTTGTTGCGGGTCAGGGGGGCCATGGTCATCAGGCCGATCAGTTTCAGGTGTGGCAGCGTCTCGATCTGCTCGGCCAGATGAGTGGCGGCGCCGACCGGAACGCCATACTTCTGCGGCTCGTTGGACGTGTTCACCTGGAGCAGCACCCGGGGACAGAGGCCCAGTCTGGCTGCCGAGCTATTGATCTCTTCCGCCAGTCGGAGGGTGTCCACCGAATGGATCAGAGAAACCGCCGACAGGATCGGACGCACCTTGTTGCGCTGGAGATGGCCGATCATGTGCCAGTGGATCTCCTGGGGGAGGGCCGGGTCGTCGCCCGACTGCTGGATGAACTCCAGGGTCTGCGAGGCGACCTTCTTCAATTGTTGTACGCGGTTCTCCCCGAGGTGATCGTAACCGAGGCGGATCACTTCCTGGATTTGCTCCATCTCGGCGGATTTCGTCACCACAACCAGCCTGACGTCCTCCCGTTCCCGGGCCGCTCGGGCGCAGGCCTCCGTGATGGTCCCTTCGATGCGTCTGATTCTTTCTTCTATTCTTGTCATGTCCAAGGCTATGAGCGAACGTAGTGCGTCAATCCATTCTGCGACCCGACGCTCAGTCGGCATCCTTAGTCTATGGGAGTCTGCCGTTTTGCACAAGGGGTTATTGCTTCTTGCTTGCCGAATCCGACCCGCCACGGCGTTCCGGCAGGGGGGATCGACCCTTGCAGAGGGTGTCGGGGCCGCTGTCTGTGAGATCTGGACATGGCAGAATGGCCAAGCCGGAACGGGCAGAATATCCTCGCAGTGTCCAATGTGGTTTACAGAAAAACGTCACTCGATAGGCCTTCGCGGCAGGGCCTGTCGCAAAGGCTTGATCTGAAGGGACTTATCGGCAGATCTCCTCCTGGGGCGATGCGAAAAAAAACGGAGAAACCCCTGTTTTTGTCTTGCATTGCCCCGATCCGGGGGGTATAATCAACCTACCAATGGAGTGGAAATGGGGTGGGAGAGTCACCCTGACAGATGTTCTCTTTCATGTTATTGGGCAGGCGGCAATCAATCGTTCGGTCGCTCTCTTTGAATTCCGGCATTATCAATGCCGCTTTATGCGGCATATAAACCTCGGCGAGGCAGCGTGGTTTACCGGTCTCCCCCCCAGCCGGTCCCACCACCTCGCCATTTTTCTGCGCAGCCTCGAGACCTCCCGCGATGATTGACCACGGAGGCACAGAGAGCACGCCGGAAAATGGCGATAACAAAGGCTGTTTTTCTTGCGTCTCGTCCCCTGTGACATGAAATCGACGCGGGCGTGACTCACTCGCCGCGGACCTGGACGATCACCGTCCGGCTCCGGGGGCCGTCGAATTCGCAGAAATAGACTCCCTGCCATGTCCCCAGGGTCAGGTCCCCGTCCTTGACGAGGACCTGCTCGCTGCAGCCGACGAGCGAACTCTTGCAGTGGGCGTCGGAGTTGCCCTCGTCGTGACGATAGCCGGGATGGGATCGAGGGATGATCTGGTCGAAGACCATGAGCATGTCATGCACCACGGCCGGGTCGGCATTCTCGTTGATCGTGATCGCAGCGGTGGTGTGGGGACAGAAGACGACGACATCGCCAGTGCGGATGCCCGTGTCCCGGACGGCAGCCTGGACCTGGCCGGTGACATCGACCATCTCCGTGCGGCTTTGGGTGCGAACGCCGAATTCCTTTTGGATGATCTTCATGGCTGTCTCCGTCACATCTGTTCGACAACGGCGATGCCCAGCAATTGACTCAGGCCGTGCCGGATGGTCCGGGCCGTCTGGTCGCACAGGAGCAGACGGGTGGGCCGACTCGCCGGCGGGGCGTCGAGGACCGGGCAGTTCGTGTAGAACGAGCTGAATCGCTGGGCCAGTTCGTAGAGGTAGGCCGTCAGGTAGTTCGGCCGGTAGTCCGCGATGGCGGATTCGACCGCCTCCGCGTACCGCACGAGGTGCTTGGCGAGGTCCAACTCGCTCGGCTCGCTCAGATTGAGGGCCTTGACACTCGCCAGCTCATTACGAACATCCACACCCTTGGTTCGGGCCTTTCGCTCAATGGATCGGACTCGGGCGTAAGCGTACTGCATATAGGGGGCGGTGTTACCCTCCATTGCGAGCATCTTATCGAAGCTGAACACATAGTCGCTGGTCCGGCTGTTGCAGTAGTCTGCGTACTTCACCGCGCCGACCCCGACGGCCTGGGCGATCTCGGACTTCTTCTCCGTCACCAGTTCGGGGTTTTTCTCCTCGACGACGGCCTTCGCTCGTTCGACGGCCTCGTCGAGCAGTTCCTTGAGCTTGACGTTCTCGCCGGAACGGGTTTTGAGCGGCCTGCCGTCCTCGCCGAGGACGCTGCCGAAGGTGACGTGGACGAGCTCGACTTTCTTGCCGTCCCGCCGGTCCCAGCCGGCCATCTCGGCCACCTTGAAGAGCATCTGGAAGTGCTGAATCTGCCGGGCGTCGGTCACATAGACGATACGGTCGGCCTTGAGGTCGTTGATTCGGTACCGCAGCGCCGCCAGGTCCGTCGTCGCATAGAGAAACGCGCCGTCGGATTTCTGGATGATGAAAGGCAGGGGTTCGCCCTCCTTGGTCTGAAACCCCGGTGGAAAGACACACGCCGCTCCATTCGATTCGACCGCCAGGCCGGACTCTCGCAGATCGCTGACGACGGTCGGCAGTTTGTCATTGTAGAAGCTCTCGCCGCGAATCTCGTCGTCATTGAAGGTGATGCCGAGTTTCTCGTAGACCTCGCCGCAATGATTCAACGTCAAGCCACGGACAAACCGCCAGGCAGTCTGCTCTTGCCGATCCAACGCGTCGCTGCCTCTCTGCAACATGGTGGTCGCGTGGCGGGAGAGCGATTCATAGTCCGTTTCGTCCTGGCCTCGGGTGGGAACCTTGAGACCCATGCTGGTGACAGATTCCTCCACGAGGTTCACGTACTGGTAGACAGCCAGAAACTCGGGCCACATCCGGTGCGGATCACGCTCGCGAAGTCCACCCAGGAAGGGATGAAAATGCACCTCGCCATCGCCAAGTTCGTCGCGCGAGTCTTCTCTCCAGTCTCTCTCATGGCGGTCGCGGATGTGTTGACAGAGTTCTTTCAAGCCCTCGCCGGCTTTTGTGAGGCGTCTGAGCTCCTGGAGTTCCGTTCGGTAGTAGAGGGGGTCGCCGTGCTTCTCGGCCATGCACATGTGCCACAGGCCGAGAATGACGCGACCGAACTGCGTGCCCCAGTCGCCGATATGGTTCTGGCGGATGACTCGGTGGCCATCGAACTCCAGCAGCCGGCACAGGCAATCGCCGATGATCGTGCTGCGGAGGTGGCCGACGTGCATTTCCTTGGCGATATTCGGACTGGAGAAATCGACGACGACAGTCTGGGGCCAGGCCGCCGCTCGGATGCCCAGGCGGTCGCCATCCTCGGCCGCGATGCGCAGCAACTCCGCCGCCAGGTACTCGGGCCTGAGACGCAGATTGATGAATCCCGGTCCGGCCACTTCCGGCGGCTCGCACAGGTCGCTCAGATCGAGCAGCGCGACGACGGATTCCGCGAGCTTCCGCGGATTGGTCTTCATCTGTTTGGCCAGGGCCATCACGCCGTTGGCCTGATAGTCGCCAAAACGAGGATCGGTCGCCGGCCGGATGATCGCGTCGCAGCCGCTCTGGCCGGTTGCCTTCGCCATCGCGGCGGATATGCGTTCTTCAAGTATGTCAACGGTGGATTTCATGCTGTCAAGTGCCGTCGTTCAGAAGAAAGGTCCGGTCTATTCGTTGTGGACAATACAAGGAGATCGCCTCAGAAGTGTCTTCGCAATAGCGTCAAGCAATCGACATTTCCAGCTTCAATCACTGTCTTCTTCTGGTCCACTTTCCTTGGATCGTGCACGGATGCACATACTCTGACTCTCTCCTCTTCCTCCAGTCCGTACGCTGTACCGTAGACCTGACATTGAGGGGGTATTACTGCAGGGAGTCCGAGCATGTTCATGTTCTCACGTGAGTAGCCGAACCCAAGAAAGAAAATCTGCTCTGCACATCTGAGGAATTGTTGCGCGTCATTCAGTTCTGGGTTCTCCTTTTGTTCATAAATCGTTCTGATGTTAGCAGCGGCCTTCCCCATAAGAGATTCATCGAGTTTCGCAGGTTTGTAGTCAACGCCACCCTCGGCATCCTGCCATCTCAAAGGCAGTATCTGACCATAAACATGCCAGATCTTCAAATGAGACAGTGATTCGACGATGTCTTTCTCGGCAGCCTCAGTGAAGGAATGTCGCAGGCTTTCATAGAAGAACTGCTCCAGAGACCTGTCGTAGTTGAACGTGACAAACGCGAGCTGCCCGCCTGAGAAATCCGGAAGAGCATCACTGCCAGCTTGGTCTTCAAGAACTCGATTATAGACAAACGAACACCAATCCCCGCCTATGAAGTCCGCTGTTCCCAGGAGGTGCTCTCTTTTGCTCTGATAGTCCGAGGATCGGCAGTATTCGCGGTACTCTTGATGTTCCTTCGCTTTTTCGGCAAAGCAACTCCCTCGTTCTGCCCGTAGGATTTCAAATGCGACAATGTCCTTCCCGAGTGGTGCGAGTTGAGGGTTCCTTGACATGAAGAGGTCTATTGACTTGATGTGCGACCGCTCGAAATGCTGTATGAATCCCTGGATGTTTCTCGGCAGTTCCTTCACTACTTCGTTCCGGTAGTACTTCGCGAATCCGGAGTTGTGGCATACTAACTCTCGGAGCCGAGCACCCGAGGGATAGCCGTAGGGGCAACTCGCGCCAGCACCCAGAACAAATACAGTCTTCTTGCCCTTCAGCATCGCTCAGCGTCTTCTCCGGTTCCCGGGCGTCATCAATAATCAATCCTCTCGGCATCGCCCCAGAGGTGGTCGAGGTCGTAGAAGTCGCGGTACTCGGCGTCGAAGAGGTGGATGACCACATCGACGAAATCGACGAGGATCCAACGGCCCTGTTCGTAACCGGCCCGGCCGAAGCGACTGATGCCGCGCTCCCGTCCGGCTTGCGAGCACTCGTCGGCGACCGTTCGCATCTGCCGCTCGCTGGTGCCGGTGGCAATCACAAAATAGTCGGTCGCGGGCGACAGGCCCCGGAGGTCCAGGATGACAATATCGCTGCAATGCCGCTCCTGGGCGATCCTTGCCGCCGCGATGGCGAAGTCCTTCGCCTGCTTATTCGGTTTCCTTCTCGCCAATCGTTTTCACCTTCCTATAGACTCTGCTGCAAAAGAAAAGGGTGGTCCAACACGGACCACCCTTTTAGAGTACAGGCACGAGCACGCAACGTCAATGGTTGCCTGCCGTGGCCTTCGATCACTGGCTGCCGAGGTGGAGCCAGGCGCTGACTTGCGGCGCGAGCTTCACGATCACGCCGGAGAAGACCACGCTGACCATCGACATCAGCTTGATGAGAATGTTCAGGCTCGGGCCGGAGGTGTCCTTGAACGGATCGCCGACCGTGTCGCCGATGACCGCTGCCTGGTGCACCGGATTCTTCGAGCCGTCGGGCAGTTTCTTGCCGCCGTGGGCGCCCTTCTCGATGTACTTCTTGGCGTTGTCCCATGCGCCGCCGGCGTTGTTGAGTGTGATGGCCAGCACGAACCCAGTGGTCAGGCCGCCCACCAGAAGGCCCATGACGCCCGAGACGCCCATGAGCAGGCCGGTCACAACCGGCACGATGATCGCCAACAGCGAGGGCAGAACCATCTCTCGCTGCGCGCCCTTCGTGGAAATCGAAACGCAACGGGCGTAGTCCGGCTTGCCTTTGCCTTCCATGATGCCCGGGATGTCTTTGAACTGCCGACGCACTTCCTCAACCATGGCGCCCGCGGCACGACCGACGGCCTTCATCGTCATGGCGCAGAACACGAAAGCCATCATCGCGCCGATGAACAGGCCGCCGATCAGCTTGGGGTTCATGATGGTCAGATCGTAGGCGTTGACGAAGTCGGCCATCGTGGCCGTCTTGGCGTTGATTGCGCCGGTCACTCCGTCGGTGGCCGCGAAAGCGATCTTGCCCACGTGGTAGATGCCATCCGCACTCTCCTGGGCCAGACGCCCAATCCAGATACGAATCTCTTCGATGTACGCAGCCAGCAGCGCCATGGCCGTCAGAGCGGCCGATCCGATGGCGAAACCTTTGCCTGTGGCTGCCGTGGTGTTGCCCAGCGAGTCGAGTGCGTCGGTCCTCTTGCGAACTTCCGGATCGAGGCCGGCCATCTCCGCGTTGCCGCCGGCGTTGTCGGCGATCGGACCGTAGGCGTCCGTCGCCAGGGTGATGCCGAGCGTCGAGAGCATGCCGACTGCGGCGAAGCCGATGCCGTACAGGCCCATCGCCACGTCGGAGAAGCCGCCGGCGCAGCCGTAGGCGGCCAGAATGCCGATCACGATTGTGATGACCGGCAGGCCCGAAGAGTACATGCCGTTGGCAAAGCCGTCGATGATGGTCGTTGCCGGGCCCATTCTCGCCTGATTCGCGATGCCCTTGGTTGGCTTGTATTCATCCGAGGTGTAGTATTCCGTGAACTGCCCGATCATGACGCCTGCGACCAAGCCCGAAACGACCGAGCCGAAGATGCCCCAACTGATCCAATCCGTCATCGCCAGACCGGCGAGCACAACGAGGATCAGCACGGAACTGCCCAGCGTTCCGAACAACAGAGCGCGAAGGAGATTCTTCTGGCTGGCGTCCTCCTTGCAGCGGACCATGAACACGCCGGCGATCGACAGCAGAATGCCGATGCCTGCGACGATCATGGGGGCCAGCACGGCCTTGAGCGGGTCCATGCCGCTTGCCCGGACGGCCGTCAGCGGCAGGGCTGCGCCCAAAGCCGCGGTCGCGAGGATGGAGCCGCAATAGCTTTCGTACAGGTCGGCGCCCATGCCCGCCACGTCGCCGACGTTGTCGCCGACGTTGTCCGCGATCGTCGCGGGATTGCGCGGATCGTCCTCAGGAATGCCGGCTTCGACTTTGCCGACCAGGTCGGCGCCGACGTCGGCGGACTTGGTATAGATACCGCCGCCGACACGGGCGAAGAGGGCCTGCGTCGAGGCGCCCATACCGAACGTGATCATGGTCGTCGTGATTTCGACGAGCATGCGTTGCGGGTCCATGCCCGGGTGAACGAGCGTCAGGCCGAACAGCGTCAGGCCATTCTTCATGTGCTCGGGCGTATAGACCAACTTGTCGAGAATCAGATACCAGAGCGAGATGTCGAGCAGGCCGAATCCGACGACCACCAGGCCCATGACGGCCCCGGATCGGAAGGCGACCTGCAGGCCGCTATTGAGGCTCTTGGTCGCGCCCTGGGCGGTTCGGGACGAGGCTGCGGTCGCCGTCTTCATCCCCAGGAATCCACACAGGCCGCTGAAGAACCCGCCGGTGAGGAACGCAACAGGGACGAACGGGTTCTGGATGCCCTTGTACGCCAGAAAGGCGAAGAGCGCCACGAGAACCAGGAAGACCAGGGCGACCACGCTATACTGACGGCGCAGATAGGCATAGGCGCCTTCCCGTACGTACTGCGCGATCTCGACCATTTTCTCCGTGCCCGCCGGGGCCTCCATCATCTTCTTGTAGAAGTAGAAGGCGAACCCCAGGGCACACAGTGCCGAGATCGGCGCGATCCACCAGAACAGCGTAGTACCCGATGCCGTCTCGGCATTGATGGGTCCCGCGGCGGCCTCTGCGGCACCTGCCACGGCGCTGAGGGCCAGAACCGGCACCGATATTCCCAGAATCCTTTTCAACGAACTCACTTGTAGGCTCCTTTCGAATAGACCTATTTCGGCTCATGATCCGGTACAGAATCCACGCAGTGTACAGAAAGAAAGTCGGTTTTCAACTGTTTTCCGTCGAATGTGCGCGGAATTCACGGTCGGCAACCTGCTGGCTTGCGGGGGCGCCGGCTAATTTCGGCAAGGACCTTCCTGTCATGTGTGGTAATCTGCGTTGATGTGGACGTACTCGGTGCTGAGGTCGCAGCCGTAGTAGAAGTCGCTGTGCCGGCCGACGCCCAGGTCCACCGTGATGACGAATTCCCGCTGCGAGATGATGCGGGATGCCTGCTTCGGGTTGAAATCGGTCGGCGCGCCATTGCGGAAGACATACAGATCGTCGAGCCTGCACGAGAGCTTCTCAGGCTTGAGCTTCACGCCGGAAGAGCCCACGGCACAGATGATCCGTCCCCAGTTCGGGTCGCCGCCGTTGACGGCGCACTTGAAGAGCGGGTAATCGGCGACCGCCCGGGCGGCTTTCGTCGCTTCGGCCACCGTCGCGGCGCCCTTGACGACCACTTTGAACATTCGCGTCGCCCCCTCGGCGTCCAGCGCCATCTGGCGGACCAGGTCCGTGCACAGGTCCGTCAGAGCCGTCTGGAACTTGCGGTAGCTCGCCGAGGGTCCGGTAATCCGTTCGTTGCCGGCCATGCCGGAGGCCAGGAGAATGCCTGTGTCGTTCGTGCTCTGGTGGCCGTCCACGGTGAGTCGGTTGAGCGAGCCGCCGATGGCCTCTGTGATGGCCTTGCCCAGCAGCGACTTGCTGATGGCTGCGTCGGTCGTGATGAATAGCAGTGTGGTCGCCATGTTGGGCCCGATCATGCCGGCCCCTTTGACCGTGCCTGCGATCCGTACCGTCGCCCTCGCGAGCTTGACCTCACGATAGGCCTGCTTGCACCGGGTGTCGGTCGTCATGATGGCGTGTGCGAAGGCCAGCCCGGCCTCGCGCGAACCCGAGAGCAGGGGGGTCGCCTGGTCGATCCCGGCGGTCACCTTCTCCATCGGCAACTGGTGTCCGATGATCCCCGTCGAGGCGACGAGCACTTCCTGCGATTCGACGCCCAGGTCCTTGGCGGTCAGGACGCACATCTTGCGGGCGTTGGCCAGACCCAGCTTGCCGGTGCAGGCGTTGGCGTTGCCCGAGTTGACCACAACCGCGTAGATCTTTCGGCTTTGCATATGCTCCCGGCTGACCTGCACGGCCGCCGAGGTGATCGTATTCGTCGTAAACACGGCGGCTGCGACCGCCCCCGTCGGACACACGAGCAACCCCAGATCGGGCTTGCCCGACACCTTCATGCCCGAAGCCAAACCCGCCGCCAGAAACCCCTGCGGCGTCGTTACCGTTCCATTCGTCATATCGTTCTCCAATGATTCAGGGACGAGCCGTCTCATATCTGTGATCGGCTGCGTTTCCCGATAATCGCGCAGATGAAGTCGTACAACGACCCCATTAATTGCTCTGCCGATTCCCAGCGTATTTGATTGTATTGGGCAGTATCGAAGTGCACGTTGTCCGCGTCATTCTTGCGGACGCTCCATATGACCGGCAATCCCAACCCGAGGGCGTATCCTGCCTCAAAATAGACGCCGTTTCTCTGCTCCGTAACGTCGGCGACCACGAACCGTGAGTTCTTGATCTCGGCCATGATTTTGAAGACGATATTGTCGCTGTGAAGTTCTTCGTCCACGCGGTAGGCCGTATATCCGGCTTTCTCTATCGCAGGCTTGATCGCGTCCTTCCACAGTGGCTTCATCTTGTCAGAAAACGACATGGCGACGAATGCCTGCGTCTTCTCTTCCAGGTCGGAAGCGTACTTGTCGAGATGATCCCAGCCACTTGGCGTTATTGTCAGGCTTCGCTGCCTGCCATAGAGAAGGTCAGTGACCTCAGGGTTTGGCTTGGGCTTGATATGGATCAACCCGCGGTCGCTCAGCGATTGAAGATAGAAGCCCAACTCGTCTGCATCGTTCGCATACGCGAGAGGGATATCTTCATTGAGGTTCAGAGTGACTTCGTTGCTGGGGCGTCCGGACTTCCTTTCAATCGCCTTGAGCAGCTTCAACGATTTCTCCGATGGTCTGTAGTTGGGAATGCTCGCCAAGATATTCTCGATCATTCCCTTTCGTAGGAACTGTACTGTCTCTCCGCGTTCATTCCGCTCGCGAATCCAGGCTGAAAGCTTGCGGTTGGGTGCCGAGGCCCCATGCACTTCGGGCACGAATGGAGGCATTTCATAGTCACCACAGACGGGGCAGAAATAGGACACCATTGATGGACCGATTCGCTCCTGCTGAATGCCTTCGCGGTGTTTACAGACTGGACAGGTGGTGCTCGCTTTGCTCACGACTCTTCCCTCCTTGTAGTTCTCTTGCCCAGAGTCCCGTTTCCCGTATACGATTTGCTCACGGTATGGTCTCAAGCTTCAAATGCCTCACCATTGGCTCGAAATCCCTGTCGTTGTGCAACAGAGGCAGGTCGTTCTCTATGCAGAAGGTTGCGATGATGACATCGATTGTTTTTCTGACGGTGACACCTTGTCTCCTGAGAGCGCGATAGTTTTGTGCACTCTTGACCGCCACATCTTTTCCAAGCATCGGCAGAAACAACAGACTGTCGAAAAGTGTCTGAGCCTTCTGGAAATCCGTGTTTTCGCGAAATCCCTGCAGCACCTCCGTCAGAACGAGATCGCCAATCACAATTGGCTCAAGTCCCAAAAGAGAATCCAGGAGATCCGTCTGCGCAGTCGTTTTCCCATTGAAATAATCGATCCAGACAGAAGAATCTACGACGATCATCTGTCCCTTCTCATTCTGTCCAGATCGCCGGACCATTTGAGCTTGCCGCGAAACGCTCTGATCTTCTTCTGACGCCGCACATCGATGAGGAGCTTCAGACCTTCCTCAATTGCCTTCTTCTTGGTTCTATAGCCCGATGCCTCAAGGGCGGATTTCACCAGATTATCATCAAGCACGACATTCGTTCTCATCTGTCAGTCTCCTGCAAATGTGTATCGACAGCCTAATCATACACAATCCCTCCAAGGTGTGCAAGTCCATACGTTCTTGTTGAACGTTTGTGCCGATCAAAGCCCCGTCACATTCCTCGACCGCGGGTCGTCGATGTCCTCTTCGCCGTTGGTGAGCCTGCCGACGAGGGCCATTTCGCGGAAGCCCGCCATCGGATCGTAGAAGTCCTGATTCAAGTCCACCGTGTTGACCATCATGCCCGGTCGGTTGGGCCGGAGCTGCTCGGCGATCACGCCATCGGGCCGGATGAAGCAGGAGGGGTAGGGCGAGTAGCGTCCGCAGGAGTTGGTCATGCTCACCCACATGTGGTTCGTCGCCGCGTGGGACTGCATCGTCTGACGCATGATGTGCGTGTGCACGCTCGGCCCGCGCTGCCGGGCGTTGTAGAATGACTGGAAGACGCATTGCACTCCCTGTTTGTAGAGCTCGCGATACAGCTCCGGGAACCGCAGGTCGAAACAGATCAGCAGGGCACACTTGACCCCGTTGAGCGTGAATGTGACGAAGCGGTTTCCCGGCGTGAAGTGCTCCAGGTCGCCCGGTGTGCAGAACCGCTTGTCGTAACGATCTTCGATCCGGCCCTTGGGGCTGATGAGGTACAGGCTGTTGTGCGGCCAGTTGGGTTCCGTCAACGGGTGTGTGCTGCCCAGGACGACCCACAGGCCCAGCTCTTCTGCAAAGGCCAGGATCCCGAGCGTTTCCTCCCGGAGCAGGTCCCAGTCGTAGCCCTCGAACGAAGCGAAGTCCGCGCCGACGTACCCGCTCAGGGCGCATTCCGAGAAGTGAACGATCTCGGCCTTCGCCTGCCGGGCCTTCGTGAGGAACTGGCGGATCGCGCGGGCGTTTCGCCGCACCGACTCGCTGACGGCGAACTGGCAGGTTGCGACCTGGATTGTGCCGTTTCTCGTCATGGGCATCAGCCTGCGAAGACGCTCTCCATCACTTCAAGGGCGAACCGAGCGGAAACTGTGGCCCGCCCGCCGCCCATCTCGATCCCGACCTCGACGGCCTCCAGGACCTCCTGCCGGGCGGCGCCCGCCTTGGCGGCCTGGTCGATATGCCACTGCATGCACGATTCGCAGTCCATCACGACCGAGATGCCGACGGCGATGAGTTCCTTATGTTTCTTCGCGAGCGCGCCGTCGCCATAGGCGGCTGCCTCCATGTCCAGGAAGGCCCGATAGACCTTCGAATCCATGGCCAGCAGCTTCTGATGAGCGTGCTTTCTCTTGCGACAGATATCCTCGATCTTGCTCACTGTGACTCCCCGCTGTGCCTTGGCTAATCCAGGCCCATGGTCTCCCGCAGGCCGAAGAGGATATTCAGGTTCTGGATGGCCTGGCCGCTGGCGCCCTTTGTCAGGTTGTCGATCACGGAGAAGACCACGATCCGCCCTTTGACCAGGGCCGGGAAGATGTGACAGTAGTTCGTCGCACAGATGTCCTTGACGGCCGGGGCGGTCTTGCGGATCTGGACGAAGGGTTCGCCCTTGTAGAAATCGTTGTACAGGGGCAGAAGCTGTTCGGCTTTTATGCCCTTCTTGGGCTGGCAGTAGACGGTCGAGAGGATGCCGCGGTCAAAGGGCCCCACGTGGGGCTGGAACAGGATCTGCACCGGGGACCCCGCGATCTCGGAAGCGATCTGCTCCATCTCCGGCATGTGGCGGTGCGTGCCGATGCCATATGCGAAGATGTTCTCGTTCATGTTCGGGAAGTGGAATTTCGCCGAGGGGTTCTTACCCGCCCCGGAGGCGCCCGTCACGGAGTTGACGATCACCGAATCGGTCTGGATCAGTCCCGCCTTCAACAACGGTGCCAGAGCGAGCGTTGCGCCGGTGGGGAAGCAGCCGGGATTGGCGATCAGTCTGGCCTTCTTGATCTTCTCGCGGAACAGCTCAGGCAGACCATAGACCGCCTCGTCGAGATGCGTCGCATCGGTGTGGACCACGCTGTAGTATCGCTCGTAGACCGTGACGTCCTTGATGCGATAATCCGCGCTGAAATCGATCACTTTGACGCCGGCCCCGAGCAGCTCGGGCACGAACTGCATCGAGACCTTGTGGGGTAGGCAGCACAAGGCCACGTCCGCCCGCTCCGCCAGCTTCTCCAAGCTCAGCGGCTCGATCGGCAGGGTGCACCGCCCGCGAAACTCCGGAAAGATTTCTTCCGCCGGGCCGCACTCCTCCGGCAGGGCGGTCAGATAGGTCAGCTTGGCCTCGCTGTGCCGCAGGAGGATTCGAATCGATTCTGCGCCTGTGTATCCACTGGCTCCGATGATCGCAACACGTACCATGTATGCTCCTGTGAAAAGAACCTGTGCTTCTGGAAAATGTCAGATCAGGCCCGTATTCTCCAAGGAAATCTCTTTTTCCAGAAGTCCCTAAAAAGAAACAGCCGCAAAGATCGTCTCTCGGCGGCTGTCGTGGTCCAGTTGGCTTTCTTTCTGATTAACGTTTCGAGAACTGGAATCTCCGCCTTGCGCCAGCCTGACCCGGCTTCTTCCTTTCGACCATTCTGGGGTCGCGAGTCAGAAGTCCGTTGTCCCTGAGTGCGGCGTTGTAGTTCTCGTCGTAGGTCTTGAGGGCTCTGGCGACTCCCAGCAGGGCGGCGCCCGCCTGACCGGTCATGCCCCCGCCGCGGACATTGACGAAGACATCGAAGGACTTCTCCGCGTGCAGGAGCTTCAAGGCAGCGACCACGGCCTTGCGGTCCTGGTCCCTCTTGAAGTAGTCGTCCAGCTCTCGTTTGTTGACCATGAGCTTGCCGCTGCCCGGCCGGATGCGGACGCGAGCGACGGACGTTTTGCGGCGGCCGGTTCCCCACCAGTAGCCATATTTCGCCTTGCTCGAATTCCCGGGACCGATGGCGGACTTGGGCTCGACGGCCTGGGGCTGATGCGTGGGTTCGACGGTCGTGTTTTCAGGTCTATTCTCTGTCATGGCTCTCTAATTCCACTTCGATTAGAACAGTTGCACTTTCTGGGGTTGTTGGGCCTGATGTTGGTGCTCGGGTCCGCAGAAGATTTTGAGCCTGCTCAACGCCTTGCGGCCCATCTGGGTCTTGGGAAGCATCCTTCGGACGGCCGACTCGATGACCTTCTCAGGCTTGCGTTCCATCATCTTGGCGTAGCTGGTGTACTTGTGCCCGCCCGGATAGCCGCTGTATGACTCGTAAGTCTTGAAATCAGCCTTAGTTCCGGTGAGCTGGACCTTCTCGGCGTTGACCACCACGACGAAGTCCCCCATGTCTACATGGGGGGTATATGTCGGCTTCGTCTTGCCCATCAGCACCATGGCCAGCTTGGAGGCGATGCGACCGAGGACGGCCCCATCTGCGTCGACCAGCAGCCACTTCTGCTCCACCTGACCTGCCTTAGCCATAAAGCTCTTCATAAGCGTACTCTCTTCTTTCTCTATGGTATAGAAACCCTGCATTTTAGCATCAGAAAAAGCGATGTCAAACGATTTTGCCACGAATTTTCCAGATTTCCGCCCGTCAGAGTGGCACGATCTTTCACCCCACCCCAGCGCGTGGTATACTGGATGGAGGTTCTGGCAGGTGTTAAAGAATGATGCAAGCGAGGTCGAACGTATGGGAACGACGCACGTAACTGTCACAGTCCGCAATCCGGCACAGCCAGAGAAGACCTGGGAGGGGCTTTTCCTTGTGGATACCGGGGCGGTTGATTGCTTAGTGCCCGGCAATCGGCTTCGGGCGATCGCACTGGAACCGGGGGCAAAGCGTACCTA
The DNA here is from genome assembly GCA_039683175.1 of Phycisphaerales bacterium. GTDB lineage: Bacteria > Planctomycetota > Phycisphaerae > Sedimentisphaerales > Anaerobacaceae > PLanc-01. The sequence continues at coordinate 5,751 of JBDKRX010000134.1, read as the reverse complement.
TGAACTGGCCGACGGGACTGAGGTGAGGCTGGACATCGCCACTGCGCAGATAGAATTCATGGGCGAGATCGTCGGTTCCACCGTTATCTTCGGCCCCGACGACGCTGAGCCCATCCTCGGTGTTACCGCCCTGGAATCCGTAGGCATCGAGGTGGACCCGCAGAACCAGCGACTGAAGCGTCTGCCCGCCGTCCGGCTGAAGTGAACTGCCGATTGGTTTGTCCGCCGGCTGGGCATTCAGACCCTATGAACTTGCGCCAGCGAGAAAACGCAGAGGAATCCCCGGACTGGTTCTTGCTGCCTTGTCCCGGGACTCCTCTGCGTCCCACTTACGTTATGATCTGCCCATGTTCTGACCGAAGGGGGCCTCAGACAGTCCTGCGACGACGAAGCCAACCGACCAGACCAGCGCCGAGGCTGGCGAGCACAGCCGCACCAGGAGCGGGGATTGTGCCGGAACTGCCGTCATTGCAGGTCGCCATGTATGTCTCCCAGTCTGTGCCGTCCCAGCCTGACCACGCAACGCTCGTGCCCGAGATGTCGATGCCGTATATGCTGTAGTTGGTCGGATATTCAAATACCAGGCCGCCAAAGCTGGCGTAGATGTCCACGCGGCATTCGCCCCGGAGACTACCGCAGATGCACTCAGCCCGGCCTTCGGCCGGAACCAAGAGCGTTTATCGCTTTGCAGGGTGCCAGCGGAGATGTTCTGGATTAGCCTGAGCCCTCCGCTGTCCGCTGGTACCCCAAATGCGAAAAACGCGTTCCTTCAGATGCACATAAAGTTCAGCCTGCAAACGGTTTATGGACCGACCACAGAATCATCCGGAAGAGGTTCTCAGTTGTTGCGAGTTAGTAGCATGGACCGCTGTCGGCGGGGACATGAGGTTGGGTGCGGTACGTAGGTCCGCCGGGAGGGGCTTCGTTCGGGTCATGCTTCTCAAGGGAGCTTGATCGCCGGACCCACCTTGCCCCTGCACGACCGACGCAGTCTCGGTATTGGAAACTCCTTCCCGGCCACGCACCAAAAGAAGCGGGCGGACGAGGATGAGTCGTCCGCCCAGAGCAATCAATCATCAATGGTCAATCGTAAATCATCAATCCTAAGAGCATCCCATGGAGTTGCCGCAGTTGAAGCACTTGTAGCAGGTGCCGTTTCGGACGGTGATTGAGCCGCAGATGTCACAGGCCGGGGCGTCGTCGCCGAAGTGCTCGAACTGGGCGTTGAACTGCTGCATGATGGCGGCCTCCATCTGCGTCTCACCCTCCGGGGCTACGCCGGCGGTCGCAGGGACGAAGGACCCGATCCTGCTCGGCTTGCCGCCGATACGGTCCAAGGGGGAGGCGGTCTTCTCTTTGGCAGGGGCGCTTGTCTCCCTGGGCTTGGCTTCCGCGGGCTTGAGGGTCTTTCTGCCGTTGCCGCTGTTGGCGCCGGTATTGCCGGCTGCCTTGGCCTCCGCGATCTTGTGGGCGAGGTCCTGGGTCTTTTCCACCAACTCGCGGGCAGTCGTCACGGTCTTGTTGCCGGTGACGGCGCCGGTCCGGTTGGGCAGGTTCTTGTCGGCGTAGCCCGGGATGAACTGGCAGCCCAGCCAACAGAAGATGTAGTCGATCAGGCTCTTGGCGAACGGGATTTCCCGGTTGCTGGTCATGCCGGAGGGCTCGAACCGGGCGTGGCGGAACTTGTCCACCAGGGTGATGAGTGGTACGCCGTATTGCAGGGCCATCGACGTGCACGTGCCGATGACATCCATAAGGCCCCCGACGGTGCTGCCCTCCTTGGCCATAGTGATGAACAACTCACCAGGCTGACCATCCTCGTATAGCCCCACCGTCAGGTAGCCTTCATGGCCGGCTACGGAAAACTTGTGCGTGATGCTGTGCCGCGTGTCGGGCAGCCTCCTGCGGAACGGCCGGCCGGCAGGGGCGGCTTCGGCGCCCTTCTTGGCTTTCTCGTCCTTGTGCTTCTCGGTCGAGACGGGCTGGAGCCGCTTGGAGCCGTCCCGGTAGATCGCGACGGCCTTGAGACCGAGCTTCCACCCCTCCATATAGGCGGCCAGGATCTCCTCGGTCGTACTCTCCTTGGGCATGTTGATCGTCTTGCTGATCGCCCCGGAGATGAAGGGCTGGACCGCCGCCATCATTTTCAGGTGCGCCATGTAGTGGATGAACCGCTTGCCGTTCCTGGGTTTGAAGGCGCAATCGAAGATCGGCAGATGGTCCGCCGAGAGTTTGGACGCCCCCTCGACGGTCTCCCGCTCATCGACGTAGTCGCAGATGGCCTTGATGTCCTCCGGGGAGTACCCCAGCCGTTCGAGGGCCATCGGGAGCGTCTTGTTGACGAGCTTGAGCATTCCGCCGCCGGCGAGGAGCTTGTACTTGATCAGAGCGATGTCCGGCTCGACGCCGGTCGTATCGCAGTCCATCATGAAGCCGATTGTGCCCGTCGGCGCCAGCACCGTCACCTGCGCGTTTCGAAAACCGATCTTCGCTCCGGCGTCCACCGCTTCATCCCAGGCGTCCTTGGCGGCGTCTCGCAGGTAATCCGGGCAGTGTGTCTCCGGCAGGTCGTGGGCGTGCTGGCGGTGCATGTTGACCACCTTCAGCATGGGTTCCTTGTTCTTCTCGAACTCCTCGAACGGGCTCTTCAGTTGCGCCATTTCCGCGCTGGCGGCATACGCGGCGCCCGTCATGATCGCGCTGACCGCCGAAGCCAGCGACCGGGCCTGGTCGGAGTCGTAAGGCAGCGCCAGGCTCATAATCAGCGACCCGAGGTTGGCGAACCCCAGGCCGAGCGGCCGGAAGCGGTGGCTGTTGATCGTAATGGGCTTGTCCGGGTAACTGCCGTTGTCCACCAGGATTTCCTGGGCGATCACGAACAGGCGAACCGCCTTCTTGAACGCCTGAACGTCGAACGCGCCGTCCTCCCGCCGGAATTTCATCAGGTTCAGAGAAGCCAGGTTGCAGGCGGAGTCGTCGACGAACATGTACTCGCTGCACGGATTCGACGCGTTGATCGGCCCGGAATTCGGGCAGGTGTGCCAGCGGTTGATCGTGCTGTGGTATTGGACACCCGGGTCGCCGCAGATCCTCGTCCCCTCGGCGATCAGTTGCATCAGCTCGCGGGCGGGGTATTTGTCCATCTTCTTGCCCGTCGTGACGGCGTAGGTGGTCCAGTTGTCGTCCTTCTCCACGGCCTGGAGGAATTCGTCGGTGATTCGCACCGAGAGGTTGGAGTTTTGGAACATCACGCTTTCGTAGGCTTCGTTGTTGTGTTCGCCGCTGTAGCCGGCGTCGATGAGCGCCCAGGCCTTCTTTTCCTCGACGGTCTTGCAGGTGATGAACTCCTTGATGTCCGGGTGGTCGATCTTGAGGGACTGCATTTTGGCGGCCCGGCGGGTCTTTCCGCCCGACTTGATGACCGCCGCGATCTGATCGTACACCCGCATGAAACTCAACGGGCCGGAGGGTTTGCCGCCGCCAGCAAGCTTCTCTCTGCTGCTTCGAAGGGTCGAAAGGTCGGTCCCGGTCCCCGATCCGTGCTTGAACAGCATGGCTTCGGAGGTCGCCAGACGCATGATGTCTTCCATCGAGTCCTTCACGGACTGGATGAAACAGGCGGAGGCCTGGGGATGCTCATAGCTGTTCTGGCAGGGCATCGCGTCCTTTGCCTGCGGGTCCCAGTGGTAGTTGTGCTTGCCGCCGGCGATGCCGTATATGTCGTAAAGACCCACGTTGAACCAGACGGGGGAATTGAACGAGCCGGCCTGGTTCACGCACAGCCAGGTCAGTTCGTTGTAGAAAGTCTCCGCGTGTTCCTGAGTGGCGAAGTAACCGTCCTTGAGGCCGCGATCGGCGATTGTTTTGCACACGCGGTGCACGAGCTGCTTGACGGAGTGTTCCCGCTGGCCGCCCTCCAGATCGCCATAGAAATACTTGCTGGCAACGACTTTGGTGGCCAGTTGGCTCCAGTTGACCGGAACCTCGATATTCTCCTGCTGGAAGACGGCTTCGCCGGTGTCGCTGGAAATCTTGGCCGAGCGCGTCTCCCATTCAAGCTGCTCGAACGGGTGTACGCCTGGCGTCGAGAAGAACGGCTCAATGTTCAGGCCCTTGGCGTTTTCAGTCTGGGCTGCTTTCTTCGCTCGCACACGCTCGCTCTTGAATGGGTTCTCAGGGTCAAACTTGTAAGACATTACGCGCCTCCATGCCGGCAAACCACAACCACTACATATAGTTAGGGAGAACTGGGCTCAGCCCAGATATAGTTGCTTGTTCCCAAAACGAGTAATCGCAGATTAATGGCAATCGCCGAAGGTGTAAAGGTCTAAAAGCGAGAATTTTCGCGATTCGCGCAGAAGCTTTTTCTTAACCCTTGAGATTGCTGAATCTACGTGCGAAAAAAAAATGCGGCCGGTGACAGGGACCTTCGGATTGCCCTCGCCAAACCCTCGTTGGGCGGTCCACATCTGTATCCCAGGATGCGGGCCCACGGCACCGTCACGGCGGGAGGAGCCTCGTCGATCCATCTCGGAAGTTGCCTGGCTCCATCGCTTCGGCAAGTAACTGATCCCGTGTTATTTCGTCCTTTGCCGGTTGCATCCAGTCGCACAGTGCGGTAGAATACTGAGACATGCCAGGGAACACTTGGCCGGAATGGCTCATCTGGTATATATTATTGAAGTGCCGGCGGCTTACTTAAGAAATGGAGGACCTTGGCCATGCGTGGCAAACATGCCTTTACGCTCATTGAACTGCTGGTTGTCATTGCTGTGATTGCGATCCTGATGGCGATTCTGATGCCCGCCCTGCAGCGGGCCCGCGAGGGAGGCAAACGCGCCGCCTGCATGAGCAACCTGAGGCAATTGACCCTGTGCTGGAACATGTATGCCGATGAGAACGACGACAGGATCGTCAACGGCGCCACAGGCTACAGCAATAGCAACCAGGCCTGGGGGAATCACACGAATGAACTTGCCTGGGTCGATGGATATCACCCGAACGCAGAGGACTATGAGTTGCAGGTGGGGGACATCGAAAGAGGCGCCCTGTACCCGTATTCGAAAAACGCGGATATGTACCAGTGTCCCACAGGACGCCGTGGGCAGGCTCTGACCTACTCGATTATGTTCTCCATGAATGCGGTCTGTCATACCTGGGTCCAGGGGGTGAAGGGCGCCCACGTCAAGAAGCGGATTGAGATCAAGCCGAACACCGCTCTGAGGCTCGTCTTCATTGACGAAGGTTACATGACGTCCGATGCCTACGCGGCCTACTATCAACAGGAGATCTGGTTTGACAATCCCCCGGTCCGGCACGGCGACGGGGTGACCGTTTCCACTGCCGATGGGCATGTCGAGCACTGGAAGTGGAGAGGCAACGAGACCATCAAGTACGCCAGGGACCATGAAAACATGGCCCCCACGGGCTGGACGCCCACTTCGGACGAAGGCTACGACGATCTGTACAAAGTCCAAAGGGGCTGCTGGGGCAAGCTCGGTTATACCCCCTCGCATTGACACAGAACCAGACCACAGCCGAAAGCCCGCCTTGGCTCTCTTGACGGAATCCGGCCTGCGGTCGGGAGAGATCCGTCCCTGTCCAGATCCTTCGGCTGCGACTCAGGAAGACAGAGCCGCATGAGGACTCCTCCGACTCTATCTCACTCCAGGGGAGGGGCATTCGCTGCGCCGGGGGTGGGCTCTTGCAGGGGTACGAAGACGTAATCGCCCGCTTCCTCCTGCCATCGGC
>JBDKRX010000133.1:0-21103 GCA_039683175.1 Phycisphaerales bacterium | reverse complement strand
ACAGAACGCGATAGTGCAGGTACGCGGTCTCGTTCGCAAACGTGATCGGCGTCGTGTTCATCGTGAACCGCGGCCAAGCATCCGCCTGGTTGAAATCGACGACGTCGCCGCTGGCGATCAGCACGTACGCTTCCGACAGGCTGTTGGCGTCATTCGAGCCGTACAGCTCGAAGGAGATCGGGTCGCGCTCGATCGCGTCGTTGGCGGTCGTGAGGGTCAGGCCCGTCACCACCGTGGCGCCAAGGGCCGGCGTCACGACAAACCCGGTGGTCTGGGTCTCGCCTTTGAAATGCAGGAACTTCGTCGCGCTGCTGTTGTCGATCGCCAGGTTCGGGGTTTCGGCAGCCGGCCAATCCCCGTCATTCGGGATGCCCTGGATCGCGTCGCCCGGAGCGGTGATGTCCCGTGCGCCGAGGACGAAGTAGGCGTCGGAATGGACGCGAATCTCGCCGTTGGTCAGTGCGCCGTCGTAGATCGCCAGGCCGGAGATCTCGCCGTCGAAGTTGTCGAAGTAGCCCGGTTCGTCCACTTGGGAACCGTAGCCGATGCCGACATTGCCCGACAGGGTGATGGCGGCCGCGATGCTGGCCTTGTACTCGCCGTTGACATACAGGGCCGTCGTCTGCGTCGCTTCACTGGACACGAAGACCAGATGGGTCGGCAGGCCGGGATTCGTCGCGACGGCGTAGTCATAATCCGCCACGCCAAACAGCGTTGCGCCGTAGGTCCCGGTGTTCTCCCACTGCTCGTACTTGAGTCCCGCGTTGGTGCTGTCGGACTGCCTCCGGCCGATCAGGCACATGCTGGCCTGTGTCTCCTCGGGGTTGCTGCGAACAACGAACTCGTAGCTGATCTCGCCGCCGAACGCGCCGATATCGTACACCCCATCCTGAACGTCGGTCGCAAAGAAAGCCGGGGCGCTCGCCTTGGCGGCTCTCTTCCAGGCGTCGAATGAGGTCGTGACCTGGGGGGCAACCGTGAAGGTCCAGACAGCGCCCGCATACATGGTGCCGTCGGCCGCCATCTCATCGACCTTCCAGTAGTACGTGGCTTCCCACTCGATGCCGGCGGGGGTATAGCTGGCCGCCATCACCATTTCCTGGAAGACATTCGGATCACCGGCCGCCACGAGGTTCGGATCAGTCCCGAAATATACATAGTGGATCATGGCGGTATCGCCAGCCACCCAACTGAGAACGACGCCCGCGTCCACATTCGTCGCGCCGTCGGACGGACTCGGCGAGGTCGCGAACTCGTCCGCCATGGCATTGGCCGACAGGGTCAACGCCACCGCCATGATAAACACACCCAACATTCTGCTCTTCATGACTACCTCCTTCAAAAATCCAGAAACCATGCACTTTAGCCACCCGCCAGGAGACGCCCATCGCCTGGGTACACTACCGGCCTGACCGTTCTCTGTCGGGAGCGCCAAAGACTACGTTGATCCTATGACCACAAAATGCCCGTCCTCTCCGCCTGAAAGGGGAACCGAATGGGGTCATTCCTCCGCCGGCATCACCTTCCTTCCGCGGTTTGACTGTGTAGGACATGCCAAACAGACTATCTGGCGCCTCCCCCAGGGGAAAGACGGCGATTGCCGCAACTCGACGCCGGTCTTCACCTGACGCCAACGGCTCCAGACAGAACTCCTTCGCAAGACAAATCTCTTTCTATAAATACGACATGGACGCGATCAAGTCAATAGCTAAGTTCGCGTATTCTCTTTTATCTCCGCAAGAGGCAATAAAACACAGGCGGCCCCGACGCAGTCGCCGGGGCCGCCTTCACAAACTACTCACATTGCCGGACTCGACACCGATCTCCGAACCGCCGATGGATAAGCACCGTCGGTCACAGATCTCCGTGCAGACTCCTGAACAACCTTACTTCACAACGATATCATCGTACCAAACCGACGATGCGCTGTTGCCGTACAGATCAATGGCCCGGAGCGTGTTATGGCCGTCGCCATCCCAGGGATGAGATGCGATCAACGCCCCGCCGTAGTACCAGTCGCAGGTGTTGGCATCCAGATCGATGACAAACTTCAGCTCGACCCACTGATCGAAAACAATCTGCGCTGTCACATTGCCACCTTCCGCCTCAGCAGTGACAACACCAGTCGCCAGGTTGAACTTGAGCTGGATAGACCAGTCATTCGCACTCCCGGCGTCGTCGTACTGATTCAGAAGAATGAAGAACGTTTCGCCCGTCGAACCGGACGGAATGTACTGCATGGCGGAGAATGTCACAACACCGCCGGCAACGTCGAACTCATGCACGAGGTCGGCGCTGGCCACAGCCTCGACCGAGTTCGTGCCGCTGAAGGCACGCACGTTCGACGCAGGCGCGCCCGCGCTGGCCGTGTTGCCCCAGCCTTTCCAGCCGCCCTGCCCGTGCAGGTCGCTGCCGGCCTCATAGGACTCGAAGTCCTCGAAGAACAGCGGCGCCAGCGTTCCGAGCAATTCGATCTCAGCGATCTGCATCATGGGGTCGGTGACTGGGTTGCGCAGCGCCGGGAACACAATCTGATAGTGCTCGTAGGCAACCGTATTCGCAAACGAAATCGCCGTTGCATTCATCGTGAATCGCGGCCACGCGTTAACCTGGTTGAAATCGGCGATGTCGCCCGCTGCGATCAGCGTCCACGGTCCATCGATGCTGTCGTTCGAGCCAGACAGCTCGAACTTGACCGGATCGCGCCCGGGAGAGTCGTTCGCCGTCGTGAACGTCAGACCCGTGACGATGGTCGGGCCAACAACCGGAGTGACCTGGATTCCGGTCGGAAGAAGTTCGCCTTTGAAGTGCAGGAACTTCGTGTTGACGTTGTCGTCAATAGCCAAGGCTGGATACTCAGCGCCCGGCCAGTCCCCATCATTCGGGACGCCCTGGACGGTGTCTGCGGCGCCGGTGACATCAGACACCAGCAGCTTCTGAATCTCGACATCCGTCAGAGTCCTGTTGTAGAACCGGACCTCGTCAATCAAGCAGGTCATGATTCTGGTGTCCTGGTGGTCTCGACCGACGCGAACCAGGCTGTCGAAGTTGGTGAGCACGTGCTCGGCGACGTTCGTCGCTGTCTGATCCACGCCATTGAGATACAGCTTGCCCTGAGTCGGGGAGATCGTCAGCGCGGCGAAGTACCATTCGCCGTTGGGGATCTTCAATCCCGAAGAGAATGACCAGTAGCTGTCGGCGCCCCACATGTAGCGGAGCTCGGTGCCGTCGTGCTGCAGACCGACGTTGCCGGGGCTGGTGCCTCGGTGAGTCAGGATACCCGACCACCCGGCCGGCGCCGCGTCGTGCTTCACCCAGCCGGACACGCTGACGGTGTTGCTGACGATGTTCAGCGGGGCCTTGGTCTGGACGTAGTCGAGGGTGGCAATATCGAGCGACAGGCAACCGCCGAACAGGCCTTCGACCCATTTCGGGCTGCCGAAGAACTGACCGTGGTTGCTGTGACCGGACTGGTCGACCGCCGTGGTGCCCTCGCCGGTCTCGAAATCGTAGTAGATCAGGAGATCCGGATCCGTGACGGGAATCGGATTGAAGTACTTGTCGGCACTCGCCGCGATCTCGTCGGCCGTGAGCACTCTGTCATAGATCGCCACGCCGAAGATATCGCCGTCGAAGTTGTCGAAGTAGCCCGGTGCGTCCGCCTGGGCGCCGTAGCCGATGCCGACCGTGCCCGACAGCGTGATGGCGGCTGCAACACTGCCCTTGAACTCGCCGTTCACGTACAGATCCGTCGTGCCGGCAGCGGTGCTGGCAACGAACACCAGATGGGTGTACTCGCCGGGCGCCGTGGGAACCTGGTAATCATAGTCCGCCACGCCGAACAGAGTGGCGCCGTAGGTCAGGGTGTTGTTCCACTGCTCATACTTGAGTCCCGCGTTCGTGTCAGCGGACTGTCTCCGGCCGATGAGGCACATGCTGGCCTCTACCTCGGCGGGATTGCTGCGAACGACGAACTCGTAGGTCATTTCGCCGCCGAAGGCGCCGATGTCATAGAGCCCGTCCGCAACATAGGTGGCGGAGAATTTGGGCTGGGCCGAATCGATCCCGAATGCCCAGTTCTCGGTGTTCATGTCGCTGTCTTTGTCGGTGATTCGGAAGCTCCAGACAGCGCCCGCCTGCAAAACGCCGGCGGCGTCCAGCTCGTCAACCCTCCAGTAGTAGGTGGTCAACGGCAGCAGACTTGCGGCGTCGATGGCGAAGGTAGTCTCCGCCTGCGCCAGACTCACAGCGACGCTGGCGTCGCCTGCCGCGACCAGGGCCTGATCCGTGCTGAAATACACGTCATGGGAAACAGCGGCTTGACCCGCGGTCCAGCTCAGTGCGGCCGGAGGTTCGCTTCCGGGCAGCAGGGCGCCGTTCTGCGGGCTGGGAGCATGAGCCGTCAGCGGCTGCACGGTGAAGCTCCAGACCTTGCCGGTGACCTTGTCGCCGTCGGCCTCGACGCCGTCCACGCGCCAGTAGTAGGTGACGCCCGGCTCGAGAGTGCCGAGATGGTAGTACATGTTCGGCCACTGGCCCATGAAATTGGCCTCGGTCAATTCCGGCGAGGTCCCGACGTACACTTCACAGATCGTCGTCGTGTCGCCCGGCGCCCACTTGAACATCGGGTCCGTCCAGTCGACGGCCCCATCAGCCGGCTCAGGGCTGCGAGCCTGATAGCGGACGAACGGGGTGCAATACTGACCGGCGATAATCGTGGTCGCGTCGCCGATGCCCGGGCCGGCCCAGCCGACGTCCAGGCTGTCCCCGCCGCCGCCTTCCTTCATCAGGCCTTCGATGTAGTACGCCTGGCCCGCGACGAGGGACTGCGGAGCCGACTGTTGTCCGGCCTCCTTGCCCCATTCCGCCACGCCTGTCCAGCCCGCAACCTGCGCGATCATCGTCGCATTGGCTGCGGTGTCGTCGGTGCTCAGCCAGAGCTGGCAGTTGTCGTCTCCGGCGACCCAGAAGGTGTAGTCGCCCGTCTCGGGCGGGGTCAGATAGGCGCGGGCCCGGACGCCGTAGTTATCGGCCCGGCCCGACGGGCTCTGGAACACCTCCAGAAACGCCGAACTGGTCGGGCTGTCGGGATACAGGGCGTTGCCCGTCAGGTCGCTGACGGCGGTGCCGCCGCCGATGTTGTCCCAGTACTCAAAGAGTATCGTCTGGGCTCCTACGCTGCCGGCCATGGCGAACGCCAGGCACAGGACAGCCACACACACACACTTTCGATACATAACGTCCTCCATAGAGAAAGAAACACCACTCTTTTCTTTTGCTCCGAGTCCCCAACCGCGATGAATCGCGTTCGAGACCCCTTTCACACACCAAAGTGTCTGCCACACGGGCATGTGTCAGGCCCCCCAACGCGACAGATCGCGCCTGGGACCCACAATACGGTTCCGTGCGACAACAGACCTCACCCACCTGGAGTCTTTTTGCGGAATCTGCACCTGTGCGCAATGGCGAGGTGGAATCCGGACCTGATTGCTTACCTCCTTCCTGCCAACGACTGGCTGTTGCGGAAGACGGTGGGGGTGGTTCTGATGCGTAGAGGGACCGCGTGCTGCACAGATCGTCCCGAATTACACACTCACCCAGGTCTCCGATCCTGTATTCAGCCTTGTGAAAAGCCGCACTGCTCACAATCCTGAAGCCCGCAGGCCTCGTATGTCTGTGTGGACAGGAAAGGGCCTGACCCGACCACACCTTTTTAATATACTCCACTTGTCCGCCTCGTGCAAGTCCTTTTTTGCCCATAAGGAGTCTCGGAACCTCAAGATCTGTTGCTTCCGCTTGTCTGGGCGTCGATGTTCTGATAGGATCGCGGCCTGTGACCGGAACCGCAGTTCCCAATCATCGGCAGTTGAAAGGCATGAAATCATGCACAGAGGTATCAGCCCCTGGGTCTTCATCGCATCGATTGTCCTCATCGGCGCAAGCGCGCAAGGCAAGACCATCCGCCTGGGCGAGTTGGATCTGGCGAAGATGTCCAGCGGATGGGGCAAGCCGCTGGCGGACCAGAGCGTCACGGGCAAGACCCTCTCCCTTGCCGGACGGACCTTCGAGCACGGCGTGGGGACCCACGCGGACTCGATGCTCTATGTGGACCTGGACGGCCAGGTCGAACGGTTCCGCGCCGTTGTGGGCGTTGACGATGCCGCCAACGGCCGGGGGACCATCGTGTTTCGCATCTACGGCGACGGCCAGAGTCTGTTCAACAGCGATGTCATGAAGGGTGGACAGCAGGCAAAAGCTTTGGACATCCCGCTGACCGGCGTGCGAAAGCTGCTGTTGCTGGCCGGCTCCGCGGGCGACGGGGTCGATTTCGACCACGCGAACTGGGCGCAAGCGGAGTTCGTCTTCGCGGGCGAGCGGCCGCAGGCGGTGGAGGCCCCGAAACTGCCGGCGGAGGAAAGGGTGATCCTCACGCCCAAGCCCGGGCCGCAGCCGCGAATCAATGGGCCCAAGGTCTACGGCGCCAAGCCGGGACGGCCCTTCCTCTATCGAATTCCCTGCACAGGGATGCGACCGATCCGGTTCACCGCCGACGATCTGCCCAAAGGTCTGCGTCTGGACACAGGCACAGGCATCATCGAGGGCCGAGTCCCGGAGAAGGCCGGCGAATACGCGGTCACACTCAGGGCCGGGAACGAGCACGGGAAAGACGAACGACCCTTCAAGATCGTCGTGGGCGACACGCTGGCCCTGACCCCGCCGATGGGCTGGAATAGCTGGTACATTCACTATCATCGGGTCACGGAGCAGCACATGCGGAGCGCCGCCGACGTGATGATCTCCTCCGGCATGGCCGACTACGGCTACCAGTACGTCAACATCGACGACTGCTGGATGAAGAAACGAGGCGACGAACCTTACCGGGACAAGGATGGAGCCATTCTGCCGAACGCCAAGTTCCCCGACATCAAGGGCATGGTGGACTACATTCACGGCAAGGGCCTCAAGGCCGGGCTCTATACCTCGCCAGGGCCCTGGACCTGCGCGGGTTACGTGGGCACATACGAGCACGAGCAGATCGACGCGAAGAAGTTCGCCGAGTGGGGCTTCGACTTCCTCAAGTACGACTGGTGCTCATACACCGAGGTTGCCAGCGGTGACAGCCTCGAACACATGAAGCGGCCCTACCAGAAGATGGGCGATATCCTTGCGACCCTGAACCGCGACATCGTCCACAACCTCTGCCAGTACGGCATGGGGGATGTCTGGACCTGGGGCGTCGAGACCGGCCACTGCTGGCGGACCACGGGCGACCTGGGCCTGGCCCAGGGCAGCCTGCTGCCGGGTTTCTACCACATTGGCCTGAGCAACGCCGCACACTACGAAAACGCCGGTCCCGGGGGTTGGAACGACCCGGACTACATCCTCATCGGCTACGTGGGCAACGCCCACAGCCAGGACGACCCGCCCATCCCGACGCCCTTGACGCCGAACGAACAGTACAGCTACATGTCCATGTGGTGCCTGATGGCCGCACCGTTGTTCTTCTCGGGCGACATGGCAATCCTCGACGATTTCACGCTGGGCGTGCTGTGCAGCGCAGAGGTGATCGAGGTCGATCAGGATCCGCTGGGCAGGCAGGCCAAGCCGCTGGTCCAGGACGATCTGACCCTGATTATGGCCAAGCCCCTGGAGGACGGCTCGCTGGCGGTCGGCCTGTTCAACCTGGCGGAGATGCCCCGCGAGGTCGCGGCGGACTGGTCGCTGCTCGGCATCCAGGGCGAACAGCGGATCCGCGATCTCTGGCGGCAGAAGGACCTTGGAGTATTCGACAACCGGTTCACGACCACTATTCCTCGGCACGGCGTGACCCTGGTTCGGCTTCGGTCCGAATAGCAGCCTGGCGGGTGGAGAACCAGCCGCACTGGACGCTGGAGGTCGGTTTCCACGAGGACCCATGTCGCGTGCGGGTTGCCAGGGCGACCACGACACGGCCGCGACGTGACGGATTTCGCGCAATCGCTCTGGGTATGACCCTGCGCGGATTGACATGTGCCCCTCCGCCTGCCATAATCGTTCGTCATTTGTCCGGCCCGCAGCCGCTCCCCGAGGAACAAGGGCGACGAGAGAGCCGGCTTGGAGATCATGGATGGCGCAAACACAGTGCGTGACATCTGGCGTTGACCCCCTAATTGTCCCCTGCCCATAAGGAGTGCTGACCGTGTCCAAAGGCGTGTTGTTGCGTAGTTCGCTCGTTGCCGCACTGGGAGGCCTGTTGTTCGGATTCGACACCGCCGTCATCTCCGGCGCGGAGGAGGCGCTGCGGACCGTCTACAAGCTGAGCAATTTCTGGTACGGGTTCACGGTCGCCAGCGCGCTGATCGGAACGATTCTGGGCTCGATCAGCATCGGCAAGCCCTCCGACTGGTTCGGACGCAAGTGGACGCTGATCGTCATGGCCGTCTTCTATTTCATCTCCGCGGTTGGCAGCGCATGGGCCTGGGACTGGTATTCTTTCCTGGCCTTCCGATTCCTCGGCGGCATCGCCATCGGCGGCACCACGGTCGTCGCTCCGACCTACATCGCGGAGATCTCCCCGGCGAGGCTGCGGGGCCGGCTCGTCGCCATCACGCAGTTCAATATCGTCTTCGGCATCCTGCTGGCTTTCTTTTCCAACTACATCATCACGCTATCGCGCCTCGGCGAGGTCGAATGGCGATGGATGTTCGGCGTCGAGGCCTTCCCCGCCGCAGCGTTCTTCTTCCTGCTATTCGCGAATCCCGACAGTCCCCGCTGGCTGGTCGCCCGCAAGAGAATCGACGAAGCCAGAGCCGTCCTGGAGCGGCTCGGCGAGGACAAAGACAGTGTGGCAGCGGAAATGAAGGCCATCCAGGAATCGCTGGACATCGAGCATCACAGTCTCCAGGAGCCCTTCTTCTGCAAGAAATACACCAGGCCGATCATGTTGGCGGTCCTGATCGCCATCTTCAACCAGCTCTCCGGGATCAACGCGATCCTCTATTACGCCCCCGGCATCTTCCGCATGGCGGGAGCGGCGGCCGAGAGCGCCATGCTCCAGTCGGTCATCATCGGATTCACCAACCTCGTCTTCACCATGGCAGCGCTGGCGATCATCGACCACTTCGGCCGTAGGCGTTTGATGCTCGTGGGCTCGATCGGGTACATCGTCAGCCTCGCAGGAGCCTCGATCGCGTTCTTCACGTACGGCACGGAGTTCACACCGGCCGGCGGCAAGGCGGTCCTCCTGGCCTTGATCGTCTTTATCGCCTCCCACGCCTTCGGCCAGGGCGCCGTGATCTGGGTCTTCATCAGCGAGATCTTCCCCAACCGCGTGCGGGCCCGGGGCCAGGCGCTCGGCTCGTTCACGCACTGGTTCATGGCCGCCGGGGTGTCCTGGACGTTCAAGCCCATCGCGGGCAGCCTGGGCGGTGGACCCGTCTTCGCGGTCTACGCGGTCATGATGGTCCTGCAGTTGTTGTGGGTCATCTTCTACATGCCGGAAACGAAGGGCGTGCCCCTGGAGGAGATCCAGAGGGAGTTGGGGATCGAGTAGCACACATCGCGCCGATCGAGAAGCGATGTGAGAGACCCGTTGGTGGTTGAAATGGCGAGGGACTGTGCCGGACCTCGGTTTCGTTCGCCTGCGGACTGTCGTTTGACAAGGAGTTCTTATGGCACACGGTCCTTTCACCGTTTCGATGCTCCTGTGCGGCGTGGCGATTGCCGCCTGGCTTGCCCCGGTTCCATACGCTCACGCCGAAGATGCTGCGGCCACGAAGCCATTCGATTTTGAGGAGGCGTCGCGGAACGTGCCCAAACCTCGGGAGATCTGGCCTCTGGTGCGTAAAGACATCGTGCCGCTAGAGTGGGAAATCCGCTCGGACGAGGTCGTGACCAGCGATACCGATCCGGCGCAGAAGCTGCGGAAGGTGACCGCCCATTTCTGGAGCCAGGAGTTGGCGGGCAAGAAGTGGGGACATCCGTGCGTGATCTTCACGCCCGAGGACAACCGAAGGAACCTCACGCCCGAGCGGCTGGGGAAGGTGGTCATCGTGGGTTCGCCGGACCGGGACTACTTCCCCATCCACGTGGACAAGTACGGCGAGCCGATCGCGGCCCGGACGGGCTACCCGACAATGGTCCTGTCCAACCCAGGCCGCTATCCCGACGGCGGCGAGATCGAGCGGGACATCGGCATCCTTTCGACCCTGCGAAAAAAGACCGGTAAGGACTACTACAACATGAACTGCCAACTGGCGGTCGTGTATATACAGGCGATGAACGCGCTCCAACAGTTCCTCGGGCTGAACGACCTGAAGGCGGTGGTGGGCGGCCATTCTAAGCGGGGCCGCAGTGCGACGGTCGCCGCGGCCATGGACCCGCGCGTCGCCTCGGTCATCATCATGGGCAACGAAGGCGTCTACGCGACAGACCGGATCGAGTGGCACCTGTCCTTCCATCACGCTTTCTTCCAGGACCAGGTGACGGTGCCGGTCTTCTACCTGGGGGCCACGAACGAGGACGGCTACAGAATGTTCAACGTCAACATCCTGCAGGAGCGTCTGAAGCGTCCCATGACCATCGAGATGATCCCGAACTACTGCCATTCGAACTTCAGCGAGATCCAGTTCATGGACTTCGCGATGTGGGTCTCGCACGTGTTCGATGGCCGCCCGGTGAGCCGGATCAGCGAGGTGAGCCACGAGCGACAGGATGGGCGGACCGTGTTCCGGGCCAAGGTCGAGAGCGACGCCAAGGTCCAGACCGTGAAGACGTGGTATGTGTACAGCGACGACCCGGCGTGGCGGGACCTGATGTGGTACCACCTCCTGATGCACCGGGTCGGGGACTACTACGAGGCCGTGCTGTACGGCAAGATCCCGGACGCCTTCCTGATCGAGGTGGGAGACATCGCGAGGGGATTGCCGGGATATGTATCGAGCACGCCGCAGAAGCTCACCGATGCCCCAGTGGTGGAACGTCAGTCGCGAGGGTCGTTGCCTCGCCTGTGGGAGTCCGGCAAGTAACCTTGAAGGAGCCAGTCACCATGCGGATACACATCCTGTACGTCGTGCTTGCGTTGATTCCATGCGCTGCGACAGCCGCCCAGGCAGGTTCGCTGGGCGAGATCGCCCGCAGCGTCGAGGGCCAGGCCCGGCGGGCGTCGAGCGGCGTGTTCGACCCCGAATCGAACCAGGACTGCTACCATATCGCGCCGGGCGAGACCACCGTCCTGACGACCCTGCGCGGGCCGGGCGAGATCCGGCACATGTGGTTCACCATCGCCGGGCGGGACCGCCGCTACCCGCGCACACTCGTGCTGCGGATCTACTGGGACGGCGCCGAGAGCCCTTCGGTAGAGACCCCGATTGGCGACTTCTTCGCCGCCGGCAACGGGATGCGAGCCAATGTGAACTCGCTGCCGATCCAGACTACGTCCTACGGGCGGGCACTGAACTGCTACTGGCGAATGCCCTTTCGCGAGAGCGCCCGGATCGAGCTGACGAACGAAGGACAGAACAGACTCAGCGTCTACTGGCAATTCGACTGGATGGAGCTGCCGAAGGCGCCCGCGGACATGCTCTATTTCCACGCCCGCTACCGGCAGGAATTCCCCGCCAAGCCCTTCTCGCCGTACGTCATCTTCGAGGGCCGGGGCGAGGGGCACTACGTCGGGACCGTCTTCTCGATCCAGTGCAGTTACGCCAGTTGGTTCGGCGAGTCCGACGACCGGTTCTATATCGACGGCGAGCCGGAACCCTCTATCGTGGGCACCGGCTGCGAGGATTTCTTCAACGACGCCTGGAACCTGCGGCTCTTCACCAACGACAACACGGGCGTCACGATCAAGGAAGCCAACGGAGAAGACTGCCGGTTCACCGCGTACCGCTGGCACACGCAGGCCCCGGTGACGTTCCGCCGGTCGCTCAAGGTGGACATCGAACGCCGGAGTTTCGTGCAAGTGACCAACCCGCAGACCGGCCGGTCCGAGCAGCACGATTTCAAGTACCGCCCGGATTTCTGCTCCTCGGTGGCGTTCTGGTACCAGACGACCATCGCGGAGCCCTTTGACCGCTTCCCGCCCGTCGAGGAGCGGGTGAACCGCGAGATCTTTCTGGAAACAGCGGACATGGCCTCCGAGATCAAGACCGCACCGGGCGTCACAGCCGCAGAACACAGCAATCGCGTCTGCAATCTCAAACGCGCCCTGTACGTGGACAACGCAACCGTCGGCGGCTGGTTCGACGTCCCCTGCCACGTGGAGGAGAAAGGCAAGTACTCGATCTCGATCTTCCAGTGCCTCTACCAGACGGGCGGGATCTGGAAGCTGACCCTCAAGGGCCCTGCCGGCGACGTCCCGCTCGACCGCGCGATGGATTTCTACGATCCCTATCTCGCCTGGCAGGAGAATCGGCCCGAGAACTTCCTCTACGGCACCTGGTTCGAGAAGAAGGTCGGCATCCACGAGCTGCCGCCGGGCGAGTACGTGTTTCACTTCGAGTGCATCGGCTCCAATCCGCTCACGCACGTCCTGCCTTCGGATGAGCCCGGCCTGGACTGCCGACTGGACGGCATCTCGCTCCGCCGGTTCCCCTGGGACGACCTGGCCGGCCAGTTCCAGCAATACCTGGCCGACGAGGAGAAGCTCTTCACGGAAAAGATCGCCCAGGCGACGCGTGTCGTCGCCGACTTGGACGCCGCCATCAGGCGATTTCACAAGGACGTGGGCCGCTATCCGAGCGAGTTACGCGAGCTTGTCGTGCGTCCCGGGCAGGCCCAAGTCCCGGCGGGAAATTGGCCTTATATCGCCCAGATTCCCACGGACCCCTGGGAACAACAGTACCGCTACGACTGCCCGGGTCGATTCAACCTCGACGCCTTCGACGTCTATTCCGTTCACGGCAACAGCCGCAATCCGGCCGTCTGGATCGGCAACTGGCCCAGCCCGTTCCGGCTTCGCGACGCCATCGAGGCGGAACAGCTCGAAATCAAGGCCGCGAGCGAACGGGTGACCGCCTCGCCACAAGAGATCGGCCTCACGTCGCTGCCGCCCCTGTCGGCCGGCAAGCTGCTCTTCGTTCGCCTGCGACAGGAGAAGGACGGGATCGACCTGGCGCTTCCCTCCTCGGTCCAGCCTGGCCGATACGTTTTGAAGGTCCGCCTGGTCACCTCGCACGACTACGCCATCGTGCGCATGAGCTTCAACGGAACGCTGCTTGGCCAGCCGGTGGACTGCTACACCTCAGACATAGACACGAACTTCATCGACCTGGGCGAGGTGGACGTGAGGCGAGAGGCGAATACGCTGGGCATCGAGGCCGCAGGCCGAAATCCCAACTCCAGCGGCTACTGCGCCGGGATCGACGCCATCCTCCTCGCTCCGGCCCAGTAGATCGCCAATGGTCAATTCACCCTCAGCACGGGTCCAGGGGAATCGCCTATCTTGACATTTTCGAATCTTCTCCGTTCCGTCCCGTACGATCGCCCGGGAAAGTCCGCCCGGCCCGGATGATCGCTTGCTTTCGCGGCGGCGGTCGATATCATTGTGCGGTATGCTATCCGAGGGTGCTTCGGGCCTCGGACAGCGGCAGGAAAATGTGCTTTCAAGGGAGACACATATGAGGATCAGAGTTGTTGCGGCGCTGCTTGCGATCTCCGCGGGCACGGCGCTCGCAGGGTCGTTGAACGTCCAGGTACGCAACGGCAAGGTGCGCGCGACCCCCTCGCAGTTGGGCAAGGTCGTCGCCGACGTGGCATACGGCGCGACAGTCGAGGCCGGGACGCTGCAAAATGGCTGGTATCCGGTGACCCTGCCTGACGGCAAGACGGGCTGGCTCCACGAGTCGGCGCTGACCAAGAAACGCATCGCCATGAGCGCAGGGACCGGCGATGCCGCCACCGGCGCTTCTTCCGACGAAGTCGCCCTCGCGGGCAAGGGCTTCAACGCGCAGGTCGAGGCCAAGATGAAGGCCGATGGGAAGCTGGACTACGCCTGGGTCGATCGCATGGCCGCATTCAAGGTCAGCGAAGACCAGATCGCGTTGTTCCGCGCGCAGGGCAAACTGCTGGGAGGTGGCCAATGAACGAGAGACAATTGCTTGCGGCAATCGTGTCGCTGAGTTTGCTGGGGACGGTGCTCTTCTGCGGATGCGAGGGAGCCGGCGACGTGGGCGCGGAGATCGGCAGGGCCACAGGCGTGTTGACCGACAGCCAGGCGGACTCCGTCGCGCGGGGCGCCCAGGCCGTGGAGAAAACCTTCCAGGACCTGACGCCGGAACAGGAGTACTACATCGGCCGAGCCGTCACGGCATCGGTGTTCCAGAGTTACCCGCCGCTGGACCGGCCGGAGGCGAATGCCTATCTGAACCTGCTGGGCCAGTCGCTGGTCGTCTTCTCCGACCGTCCCGAAACCTTCGGCGGCTACCACTTCCTGCTGTTGGACTCGGACGAGATTAACGCCTTTGCGGCGCCCGGCGGGCTCATCGTGGTGACACGAGGCATGGTGCGATGCTGCCAGAATGAGGACGAGCTGGCAGCGGTGCTGGCACACGAGATTTGCCACGTCTCGATGAAGCATGGACTCAGCGCAATCAAGCAGAGCCGCTTGACCGAGGCCTTCACGATCATCGGCGCCGAAACCGCCAAGCAGGTGGGCGGCGAAGAGCTGACCTCGCTGACGGAGGCATTCGAAGGATCGGTGGGCGACGTGGTCAAGACTCTGACCGTCAACGGCTACTCGCGAAAGCAGGAAACTCGCGCGGACGCAGCGGCGGTGGAGATCCTTCGTCGCGCCGGCTACCCGGAAACGGCCATCATCACCATGCTGGAGCGTATGGACGCACGGCTGAGCAGCTCGGGCGGACTGGGATTCGCGAAGACACATCCTTCCGCCGCCAGTCGGGCAGATGCGCTTCGCCCGGAGATCGTCGATACAGGATCGGCCGTCAACGCCGTCCGGCAGCAGCGATTCACTGCGGCCATGCAATCCATCACGGCCGGGCAGTAGGATCCTGGCCTCCATTCTGCAAGTGTGGGTGCCATGTCCAAGCTTCGTGGAAAGTGTCTGCGCGGAACGGTGATCGGATTGGTCGCCGGGGCGGCAGCGTTATTGCTGTGGCGGGTCGGCTGGCTCGACTCCTGGGAGGCTCCCACGTGGGCGTGGCGAGCGAAGTATTTCTCGCAGCAAGAGACTCCCTCGCCACAGATCAAGCTAATCCTGCTGGACCAGCCGAGCCTCGACTGGGCGCAGAAGGTGCAGGGCTTTGGCTGGCCCTGGCCTCGCGAGGTGTACGGCGTCATCTCCACGTTCTGCAAACGCGCGGGCGCCCGGGTCCTGTGCCTCGATATGCTCTACACAGAATCCTCGACTCTGGGCGTCTCGGACGACGAGAATCTGGGCCAGAGCCTGAGGGCCGGCGTGCCGACGGTCCTGGCGGTCATACCGGGCGGCAGTGGCCAGATGTGGCCGGACGGCCTGCCGCGTCCCAAGTTGAAGGCCGACCTGCCCACTGCGGGCGAGTCGAAGAACATGCTGTTCCCGGTGGCGGAGGTGGCCGCCGGCGCCGCGGGCGTCGGACACGTCGCTGGCTCGCCGGACGACGACAGCGTGTACCGTCGGATCGCACCGTTCCGCCGGTTCGACGGGGTCTCGATCCCGTCGCTCGGACTGGCGGCCTGGCTGCCTCCGACTCTTGTACACACGGCAGATCCGAATGCCCCTGCCACTGCGACAGTCCAAGCCCCAACGATCACGTCATCCGAAGGGCGTCTGCAAATCGGCGACAAGATCATTCCTCTCGACCGGCACGGCAACGCCATCCTCCGGTTCCGAGGGCGCGGCGGACTTCCGGATGCGAATTCCGCCGCGGCCATCATCCAGTCCGAACTGAGAATGCAGGATGGCAACGAGCCCACCGTGTCGCCGGAGGGTTTCAAGGATTGCTATGTCTTCTTTGGCTGCGGCGCGCCGGGCCTGCTGGACCTGCGGCCGACCCCGGTCAATCCGAAGTCTCCGGGGGTCGCACTGCACACGACCTTTCTGGACAACCTGCTCACGGACTCCTTTGTCCGCGAAGCACCGTCGTCGCTGGTCATCCCCGGCGTATTGCTCGCCGCCCTGGCCGCAGCAATCTCCCTCACCTATGGCGGCAAATGGTGGCAGGCGGGACCGCTGGCCCTCCTCTGGCTGGCGGCGCCGATGGCCATCGGGTTCGCTGCTTATGCCAAGGGGCTGTGGTGGCCGGTCGTCGCCCAGGCAGGCGCCTCGGCGCTGGGCATGGTCGGCGCGCTGGCCGTGAACTACTGGACGGAGGGCCGTCAGAAGGCGTTCATCAAACAGGCCTTCACCCACTACCTCAGCGGCGACGTGATCGAGAAGATCATCCGGGACCCGAAACATCTTCAACTCGGCGGCGAGAAACGCGAACTGACGATCATGTTCACGGATCTCGCGGGTTTTTCGACCTTCTCCGAGAAGCTGGGCCCCGTCGAGCTGACCACCCTGCTCAACGACTATCTCACCGAGATGACGGACATCATCATGGAAGAAGGCGGCACGCTCGACAAATACGAAGGCGATGCGATCATCGCGTTCTGGAACGCCCCGCTGGGGCAGCCGGACCATGCGGTCCGCGCCTGCCGCGCGGCGATGCGATGCCAGCGCAGGCTGGCCGAGTTGCGAGACGCCTTCCTGCAACGGACCGGGGCCACGCTGCGGATGAGGGTGGGCCTCAATACCGGCGACGTCGTCGTCGGCAACATGGGCTCCCGCAAACGCTTCAACTACACCATCCTCGGCGACGCCGCGAACCTGGCCTCCCGCCTGGAAGGCGCCAACAAGGCCTTCGGCACAGAGACCATGGTCTCCGCGAGCACTTGGCGACAGACGTCGTCCGAGTTCCGCGGCCGCAAGCTGGCGGACCTCCGCGTGGTGGGCCGAAAGACCGCTGTGGAGGTGTTCGAGTTGACGGGATTCGCAGCAGACCCCGCGCCGGCCGACTGGGATGTGTTCGCCGCCGGACTGGCTCGCTTCCGAGAAGGCGACTTCGCCGGGGCGAAGGCGATCTTCGAACGACTGCCCGACGATCCCGCCGCCAGGAGCTACGCTCTGCGATGTGCGAATCTGGCGGCCCATCCCCCTGCGTCGTGGGACGGAGTTTGGGGACTCACGGAGAAATGACCATGAGGCTCTTCATTGGCGGAATGCGAGGAAGCCAGCCCGCCCTGGGCGGTAGCTTCGACGAGTTCGGCGGCGACACGACTTCGCTGCTGCTGGTCGGGTCGAACGGGGAACGACTGGTGCTGGATGCGGGAACCGGGATGCGCGCCGTCGCCGCACAATTGGCCAAGACCGAGCCGGGCGAGGTCACAGTGTTGTTCTCGCATTATCACCTGGACCACCTGGCCGGACTGACGATGAACCCCCTGCTCTACCAAGGACAATGGGGTTTCAGGTTCGTCGGTCCTACCTTCGCCGATGGCGGCGTTCGCGGCGCGGTGACGGGTCTGCTGGCCCAACCCTATTGGCCGATCTCGTGGAAGCAGATGAGTGCCCGGCTCGAGTTCGCCGAGTTCCCGGTTGGAGGAATTCGGGTCGGGGCTTTGCGGGTACAGGGGTGTCCCGTGCCCCATCCCGGCGGGTGTCTGTCCTACCGTATCGACGACGCCGAAGGCAAGGCGTCTGTGGTCTTTGCGACGGACATCGAATGGCGCAAACGCACGGCCGACGACGAGAAGGCGTTCATGACGATGTGCTCGACCCCAAAGCCGGCGGACCTGCTCATCATCGACGCACACTTCGGGGAGGCGGAGAAGGACGCCTTCGCCGGGTGGGGGCACAGTTGCCGGGAGGACGACCTGGCGATTGCCGAAGCCGCGGGCATCCCGCGCGTGCTCCTCGGGCACCACGCCCCGAATGCCGACGATAAGACGCTGCTCGTCGCAGAGCAGCAGGTGAAGAAGCTCTCGCCCGACGCGATGCTTGCGCGCGCCGGACAATGGTTGACGATCTGTGATTGAGGAATCGCCATGCTCGAACACTCGTACTCGCTGACCGCTTGGATTCAGAACCTCCTGCCGGCGGCGTCAGGGACCCCCGGAGATACGTCTCTGAAAGCGATGTTGCCCTACGTCTGGGACGCGGTGAGCGGGGTCACGATCCTGCTCCTGGCGTACATCCTGACGGTGCCGCTTCGTCGTCGTTATGCTCCCTCCGACGGCGTGGACATCAAGCGTCACACCGGGCGGCAGTTCGTCGGCGCGATCCTGAGCTACGTCGCAGTGCCTATCCTCGTCATCGTGTTCTCCATTCCGGTCATCTATGCGCTCAATCGCGGCCGGCCGGCCTGGTCGGAGTTCCATCATCCCTGGCTGTTGTTCTGGGGCCTCTACGCCATCGTCAGACTGGCGGAGGGACTGCTCGTCGAGGGCTTCGTGCAGATGGGCCGACCTTGTCCCCTGAGCCGCCTGACCCGAGGCATGCTCCGACTGGCCATCATCGTCGGCATCATCTTCATTCTGTTGAAGTATCAGATGGGACGTCAGATCGGCGTGCTGCTGACCTCAACCGCCATCGTCACCGGCGTCATCGGCTTTGCCATGCAGGGGGTCCTCGGCAATCTCCTGGCCGGCATGTCGTTGCACGCCTGCCGATCCATGTCGGTCGGCGATTGGATCGAGATCGACGGAACCATCGGGCAGGTGATCCTGGTGAGCTGGCGGGAGACGCGCCTCCGCACGACCGGAGGGCACATCGTCATCGTGCCGAACGGCAAGCTCGCCGACGCGACGATCCGCAATTTCTCTTCGCCCACGAAGCTGCGTCGACATGATGTGCCCGTCTCGGCCAGCTACGGCGATGCGCCGAACGACGTCATTGCCGCCCTCGTCGAGGCGGCCGACAGCATCGCCAAGGTCGAGAAGCATCCGGCTCCGGCTGCCTTTGTCACCGGGTTCAAGGACTTCTGCATCGACTACGTGCTGCGATTCTGGACGAAACAATACGAGCAGCGCACCCCGATCGAGGGCGACGTGATGCGGATGATCTGGTACAAATTCCAGCGCCGTGGGATCGAGATCCCCTTCCCCATGAGCGGCCGGCTGCTCGACAACTTCATGCAGGCGGTTCACGCCCAGCGATTCGAGAAGCCGCTTCCATCGGAGATCGAACACAACGTGGACGACCTGGTCGCCAGCGACTTCGGACGAAAGCTCATGGCCGATTCCGAGGGCGTCTGCCTGCTCAGCCGGGACGAACTCAAGGCGGTCGCCAGGGACGTCAGACGCATCCGGTACACCCATGGCGAGACCCTCATGCGACAGAACGAACAAGGAGAGTCGTTCTATGTCCTGGTCCGCGGCACTGTGAAGGGCAGCATTGTCAATGCCGACGCCGCGAATCCCATCGAATTCGAACTGCAACCGGGCGCCCTGTTCGGCGAGATGAGCCTCCTGACCGGGCTGCCGAGGAGCGCGACTATGATCGCCGTGACGGAGTGCGAGTTGCTCGAATTCAACCGGGACGCCTTCGCCCACCTGCTGTCCCTGCGAGAGGAGATTCCCCGCGTGCTCTCGGACCTGGCGGCAGCCCGCACAGCTAAGAACGTCGAGTCCCTGGAGAAGCTGCGAGCCGCCTCCGCGGCGCCGGTGGAACTGGCCAAAGACGGCATCATGCGCCGCCTCAAACGCATCCTGGGCGAATGGCGGGGCCGGTAAGAGGAACCTGCACTCCCAATGCCAATCTGGACAGGAGGAAACGCACGTGATGGCGCTGCAGCGGATCATGCTCGTTCTGACGATTCTCGGCATGGCGATCCCGGCCCAAAGTCAGGAAGGCCGGCCAATGGCTCTGGATCAGGCGCGGATTGCGACAGTCGCCGTGATGCTGCCAGAGAAGCCCACCTGCTTCGGACGGCCGATCACTGACCGTGCCGTGTGGGAACCACTGGCCGCCGCCGAAGAAGGCGAGGCAATTGTCGAAGCGGCCCAGACGCTGCTCAAAACCCCCATGCCGGAGATGACAGACGACATCTACCTGACCTTTTCTCGCACGGGCAGCCGCACCGAGGGCGACCGCGTCGATGGCCTGCGACGCAGTCGCGTCGGAACACTGACCAAGGCGGAACTCCTGGAGAATACCGGGCGGTTCATCCCCGAACTGGAGAAGACGATCCATTCTCTGTGTGAGGAAAGGACCTGGGTCGGCGTCGCCCACGACCGGAACCTGGACAACTTCCACAGGCGCACAGTCCGGATCGACCTGTACTCCGCGTCCCTCGCGTGGAATCTGGCCATCGCCGACAACCTGTTGGGCGAACGGCTGAGCCCCGAAATCCGCGGTTTGATCCGCCAGGAAATTCAGTGGCGGGTCTTCAACCCCTTCCGCCGCATGGTCGAGGGCAGGCAGCCGCCACACTGGCTCGAGTCCCAATACAACTGGAACGCCGTGTGCCTGGCGGGCGTGACCGGGGCAGCCCTGGCGCTGCTGGACTCGCGTCAGGAACGGGCCTGGCACATCGTCGCGGCCGAGGAGGGCTCGAAGAGCTTCCTCCAGGGATTCACATCCGACGGCTACTGCAGCGAGGGCACCGGCTACTGGAACTATGGCTTCGGCCACTATGTCCTGCTGGCGGAGGAAATCCGCTTGGCGACCGGCGGCCAGATCGATCTGCTGGCCCGCAGGGAGGCGCTGGCCCCCGCCTCATTCGGCGCGAGGTTCGAGATCGTCCACGGGATCTACCCCGCCTTCGCGGATTCCTCGCCCGGCGCCCGCCCATCGGGGCGTCTCATGAACTTCCTGAACCAGCAACTCGGCTTTGGCTTGCCACCGGTCGAGGGCGAGACCGTCGGCATCGGCGGCAGTCTCACGGATGGATTCATGTACCTTTTCCCCGTTCCCGCCGTTGACCCGGCGCGGAAGCCTCGCAGCCCCATCGAGATCGGCGGACCACGATCCTGGTTCGACGAGGCGGGCATCCTGATCTGCCGCCCGATTCAAGGTTCCTCCTGCCGGCTGGCCGCCGCAATAATCGGCAACAACAATGGCGTCGCTCACAACCACAATGATGTCGGCTCGTACATCGTGGTCGTGGACGACCGGGCACTGATCGAGGATCCGGGCAGCGAA
>JBDKRX010000132.1:0-1854 GCA_039683175.1 Phycisphaerales bacterium | reverse complement strand
CGGCGGCGGTCGGGCAGATGCTGGTCTGGGAATTCCATAACGTCCGGCCGAAGGACCCCAATCAGAGCCTGTTCATCCGCTTCAAGTATGACGTGTCGGTGACTCCGCCGGATGAGCAGGTGTACGGCGACTGGCGAATCGGCGATTTGCGGGGTCTGCAAACCGGGACCCCGGTCGATACGCCGGTCTGGCGGGTGCCCCGCAAGGACCCGGTGCGGAAATTCCGCGAGATCGAGGTACCCGCCTCCGCGGTCGCCAAGGACGGCTACCTTGCGGTCGGCTTCATGAATCCGCCTTTGAACAGCACGGTGGTCCTGTTTCCGGTCGAGGACGGCCTGGAGGTGCTGTACAAAGCCGATTCGTTCTTGGGCAACTACGTCCGGGCGGCCCTGCTGATCCTGTTTCGGCTCGTGTTCCTCGCCTGCCTGGGTGTGATGGCGGCCAGCTTCCTGTCCTTCCCGGTGGCGATCCTGTTCTGCCTGGTGATCTTCGTCACCGGCGCCACGAGCGGCGGAATCCTCGAATCGTTCGGGTACATGAGCAGGAACGTGAGCTTGGTCTACCGGTACACGATCGAGGGCATCATCTATCTGTTGCCTCAGTTTGACAAGTTCAGCCCCACCCAGTTCCTGGTCCCGGCCCGACTGATCCCCTGGAGTCTGATCGGCAAGGTGGCGCTTGTCATGGTCTGCCTCAAGGCGGCTCTGTTGTTGGCTTTGGCTCTGATCATCTTCAGCTTCCGGGAACTGGCGAAAGTCGTGGTGTAAAAAGAGTGGATTGGAATCCTGCAAAATGGAGGATTCCGCAACTGATAATGCGTACGCGTGATTTCATCATCCTGTTGGTCTGTGGCATCCTGGCGGGGGCCTCGCTGTTTGGAGCGGGGGTGCAGCTCGACTACATCAACAGCCAGCGGGAGAAGATGAAGATCGTCGTCAATCCCGCCCTGGAAAACGCGCCGCCGTCACTGGCGTTCGCGACCGTCGCGATGGGGGCCTTCCGCGGCCTGATCGTGGACGTTCTCTGGATGCGGGCCGACAAACTCAAAGAGGAAGGGCAGTTCTTCGACGCCCGCCAGCTCGCCGAGTGGATCACGACTCTCCAGCCGCGATTTGCGGCGGTCTGGGAATTCCACGCCTGGAATATGGCCTACAACATCTCCGTGGCCATGCCCGCCTCGCAGCCGGAGCAGCGATGGCGATGGGTCAAGAACGGCTACGAATTGCTGCGCGACAAGGGCATCCCGCTGAACCCCAAGTCGATTCAACTGTACCGCGAGCTCGGACGCATCTTTCAGCACAAGCTCGGCGGCGTCTCCGATGACGCCCACCTGTATTACAAGCTCCAGTTCGCCGAGGAGATCGGGCCCCTGTTGGACTCCCCGGACAACGGCCTGAGCGCGAACGACAACCGGTACCTGGAGGCTTTGATCGCGGCGCCGAAAGAATGGGCCGAGATCCGTACCGATCCGAACATCACCGCGTTCGTCCAGGCGATGCAGGCGGCCGATGAGAACTTCGTCGGCGAGGCTGATTTCGTGCGGAATTACCTCTCGCTGCGTCAGAACCCGCAGCGGTTCAAGCCTGGCGCCTCCGAGGTGATCGCGGCGTACCAGGGGACCGTCGCCCTCAGGAAGTTCGATCTGTTCGCCAAGGTGTACCAGTTGCGGCACGTGTGGAAGATGGACCCGGCGTTGATGCTCCGGGTCGGCCAGATGCACGGCCCCATCGATTTCGCCGATCCGAACACCCATCTTCCGATGGACTGGCGCCATCCGGACTGCCATGCCATCTACTGGGCTGTCAAGGCGCTCGACGTAGCGATTCAGGAGAAGGACCGCGAAATCACGTCGCA
>JBDKRX010000131.1:0-16319 GCA_039683175.1 Phycisphaerales bacterium | reverse complement strand
GGCGATCGACTCGGGCGCAATGTGGCCTCGGAAGCGATCAAGGCCTTCGCGACGGTAGAGGGCGTGTGGTTCCCGACTACGAACGAGATCATCATAGATATCAAAGACAAGAGCGAGTGGGGAGCGGACGACGTCTACCGGGTGCGTCCCGGCGAAGGGAGTCTGATCGTAGAGAGAGGAACGATCTACCCCCAGGGCAGTTGGCACAGCGCCGGCGGGCTTCCCATGGTTCTCAAGAAGGCACGATAGAAGGGTGATTCCAGGCTGTTGATGGCTGCCAGCCGGGGTGTGCGGAAAGACAGAACCGCGGTGATCGGGTTGTCCATCGCCGATCCGTCGAGAGGGAAGGCAGTTTCGCCGTCGGTGCGGGGGAAGTCTACCCTCATGGCGGTTTCCACCCGATGCCCTCGCCTCCACCGGCGGTCATCGAGAAGGCGGAGCAAGTGAAGATGGAAAGGAGCGATAGCATGAAACGACTCATTCCTGTGGGTATAGTCCTGATCGTGCTGACTGGTGGAATGGCCCTGGTTGCGCGGGGGGCAGATCCCAATCTCATGGGCTGGTGGAAACTGGATGGTCTGAGCTCCGGTGCCGTGCCGGATTCCTCGGGCTGGGGCCGGCACGGCGTCGCGTACGGCCAGCCCTTGTGGGTGTCCGGTTGTGCGGGACTCGCCCTCCAGGTCGATGGCGTGGACGACTATGTCGATACCAACTACCGGGAAGACCTGTCTCAGTGGACGGTGACCGTCTGGGTGACGAGCCCGCGAGCGCCTGCCCAGGCGGATGTGGGCGGCCCGGTCCACCGCGAGTCAAACTACCAGTTCAACTGGGACCATGACAACAGCCGATTCCAGGGGACCGCGGCGGTTCGCATCGGAGACACCTGGCATCCCGCCAGCTTCGGGGTGCTCTCCGCGAACCAATGGCATCACCTGGCGGCGACATTCGACGGCGCATCGCTCAATGCCTATGTGAACGGGGAGTTGATCACCGCCAACCCGGAAGCTCAAGGGGTTCCATTTCCCGAGTCCGCTACGTTGAAGATCGGCCGGCACGCCGGTGGTCCGTGGTTCTTCACGGGCTCAATCGACGACGTCCGGGTCTACAATCGGGCTCTGAGCCAGGGGGAGATCGAGGACATCGTGCTCTACGATCCTCTGTTGGCCCAGGACCCGCAGCCCGCGCACCGTGGCGCGATCGACATTCGTGATGTAAACGACCTGAGCTGGTCTGCCGGGGAGGCCGCCGTGATGCACGACGTCTACCTTGGCACAGACGCGAATGCCGTGGAAGTTGCCGATGTGAATTCGCCGGTGTATTGGGGCCGCCAGGCCGAGACTGCCTTCTCTCTGGCTGAGCTGGTGGAGTCACCCGGGCGATACTTCTGGCGGATTGATGAGGTCCAGGCGGATGGAGCAACCGTCCACAAGGGTGTCGTCTGGATGTTCACGGTGTCGGGGTCCGTTGTGATCGACGACTTTCAGAGCTATACGGACGATGAGGGCAGCCGCATCGAGGAAACATGGATCGATGGCGCGGTCAACAGCACCGGGTCCGAGGTCGGCTGCTGGACCGACTCCTCCACCCGGCGGGGGAGTCCGTTCAGTGGAAACCAGCGCATGTCCATGGTCTATGACAACGCCATCGTGCCATTCTACAGCGAGGTCTCGCGGGTGTTCTGGCCACCGCAGGATTGGACTGCCTGCATGGCCGATGCCCTGAGCCTGCTCGTCAAGGGAGACATCGTGACGTTCCAGGAGTATCCTCCCGGCCTGTTCACCATGACCGCTGCCGGCGACGACATATGGAGCAACAACGACCAGTTCCGCTATGCGTTCAAACGACTCGATGGGAATGGCTCGATTGCGGTCAAGGTCGTCAGTGTCGGCTACACACATGAGTGGGCCAAGTGCGGCGTGATGATCCGGGAAAGCCTCGCTCGCGACTCCGCACATGCGGCGATGTACGTCACGCCGGACGGCCGTCGGGCGCTCCAGACCCGTCCAACGAACGGCACCGGCGTGTGCCTCACGGCGCACAGTCCCGTCAGGACCATCTCAACGCCGTACTGGGTCAAGTTGGAACGCAGGGACGACCAGTTCACCGCCTACCATTCCGCCGACGGCGTGAATTGGATCCAGCAGCCCGACAACGAGGAGGTCACGAGCTATCAGGCGACCAACCCAGCGACGATCTACATGCCGACCACGATTCACATCGGCCTGGCTCTGTGCAGTCACACCAACGGCGCCGTCGCGACGGCGGTCTTTTCCGACATCGAGACGACGGGCTACGTCTCAGGCCAATGGCAGATGGCCGAGATCGGTTATGACCATCCGGGCAACAGTCCCGATGACCTGTACGTAGTCGTTGAGGACAGCAATGGCGTGTCCGCTACCGTGGTTCATCCAGACCCGAGGGCTGTGAATGTCACGCAATGGACGCCCTGGAGAGTTCCTCTCACCGATTTCGCCGGTGTCGACCTCACCCGGGTCGGGAAAGTGAGTATCGGGGTAGGCGGGCGAGAAGGCCTGGTCACGCCGGGCGACGGACAGCTTGACATCGACGACCTGATGCTGTGGAAGCCGTAGCACGCGGATATTCCAGCCGATCCATGCTACGTCCTTCGGCGTTTGTCTTCCATGTCGATGTGCCAGATGTACTTCTGCGTGCGGAAGACGACCACGACCAGCACGATCCCCGTCAGCGGCAGGGCGAAGGGCAGGGCCTTTTGTATGAAACCCGTGCCGAAGAGGATGATCGCTGTGTTCAGGACGATCAGGGCCAGACGAAGCTCCGTGGGGCCGGTCCCGAGAAAAGTGATCTTGAACTCGCTGGTCGCCGCGAAGGACAGGTAGGAGTTGACCATGAACGCCCCGAAGATCGGGATCAGGATCAGAAACAGCAGGCGGTGCAGGCCGTCGAACAGCAGGGCGTAGCCGAGCAGGGCCGAGCACATGAAGACGAAGTCGAGGAAGTGGTCCATGAAATAACCCCACTTCGGGATGCCGGTGTCGCGGTGGCGGCCCAGCGCCCCGTCGAGGCAATCCGTGAACCACTGGAGGGCCAGCATGAGCGATGCCAGCCAGAGCCAATGGAGACTCTCACGGGCCAGATAGCCGAAGAGGATCAACCCCGCGCTCCACAGGATCGTGGTCAGCGTCAGATGATAGCCCTCGATCCGCCGTGGGAATCGGGGCACCAGCCAGTCGATCAATCGCTTCTCCGCTATCGCCAGAGGCGACCTCAGCGGGAGTTTCTTATCGCCCTGGAACTGCCGTGTCGTCGTGTCCATATCGGATCGTCTGCCTCCGTCTGTATACCCGCAACATGTACCCGGCACGATCTCCGTACGCGGTGAGCATACGAGCGAGTGAAACCGATTTCAAGGGGGAAGAACACTTGAAATCACTCCCGGCCTGGCGGTACAGTCTGTCTGTCTGAGACGACTGTGCAACGAACCAGGATTATGGAGGTGCGAACGATGAGCGATTCGACGAACCGACCGAGAACGACTCTGCTGCCGCGGACCGTGTCTGTCCACGTGGCCGCCTGGCTGTTTGTGCTGGCCTGCTTTGTCCCCTCGTTGGCCGGCGCTCCGCTGCGCATCTATATCGTCACCGACCTGGAAGGGGCCAGCGGCGTGTACAAGTTCGCCCAGACCCGCGAACCGGGCAATCCGTTGGGCGAGAAGGCGAAGGAGTACCTCATGGGCGACATCGGAGCTGTCGTTCGCGGACTCCGGGCCGGCGGCGCGACCGACATCATCGTTCTGGACGGCCACGGGTCGCAGGCCTTCGTCCCCCACCTGATGGAGCCCGGCGCCAGGTACATCACGGGTACACCACGACCCGGTCCGCTCACGGGTCTCGATGGCTCGTTCACCGGCCTGGTCCAACTCGGCGCGCATGCCATGATGGGAACGCCTGACGGCGTGCTCTGTCACACGCAGTCGTCTCGCTCGGAGAACCGCTATTGGTACAACGGCGTCGAATCGGGCGAGCTGGCCCAGTGTGCGGCCATCGCAGGGCACTACGACATCCCGACGATCATGGTGACGGGCGACGAGGCGACGTGCCGGGAGGCCGCGAAGTTCTTCGGACCCGACTGTGTGACGGTGCCAACGAAGGGGGGCATCGCGCGGGAATCGGCGGCGTTGTATCCCTTCGAGGAGACTCATCAGGCCCTCTATGAAGGGGCCCGGCGGGCCGTGGCTGCCATCGGGAAATGCCGACCCTACAAGCTCTCGCTGCCAATCCAGGCCAAGAAGGAATATCTGGTCTTCGACGATCCCGCCGGACCGGGGCGGCGGGTCAGCAAGGAAGGCACGATCGAGGATGTCCTGAGACTCCTGGATTTCTAATGCACCGCTCGCCGGACGGGGAACCCGGACGCTCAACGACGACGTTGCGCCAGCGTGGCGTCGAGGAACATCTGGAGCTTGTCCGGCGTGAGGGCCTCGATTCGTCCGTCGAGAAACAGGGCGTTGCACCGCCCCTCGTGGATGGGCTTGGGCTCGTATACGAGCACGGTCGTCGCAGGCATATCGGCGCGGGCGCCGGGGATGTAGACGTAGTCCACGCCGCAGGGGTCGGGGCAGCGGAACACCCTGGAACCGCCGCAGTAGCTCACCAGTTCTTCCTGGCTGTCCGGGAAACCCTCTCCGCCGATGGCATAAGCCTGAAGGCACTGCGCGATCGAACGGAAGTTCATCTGGCAGCTTAGCGTCGTGGCGTTGTGTTTCGTATCAATCAGCGCGGTGGTGTATTGTTTGCTGGTGTCGCCCGCCATCTTGATGACCCAGAACACGCCGGTCGCCAGCAGGCCGAAGAAGATCACGCCCGTCAGGATGTTGATGATCGTGCCACCGCGACGGTCCGGATGCGACACCCCGCTGTTCATGCCAGGCTCCTTCACCCATATGCGAAGAGAAAGAACGCTCGATTTCCGGCGACGCCAATCATTGTACTGCCGCACATGCGGCGGATCAAGGGAAACGGCAACTATGTCATTCTGCATGATATTCCGAGATCGTCTCTGCATGGTTGACGCCGGACTGGCGGTCGAATACGATTCCACGGATGAAGGCGCACGTGTGCCATCGCTGCCCAACACGCATCATTTGGAAAGGGCGGGTTCCTATGCACGATCTCCGCATTCTGTCTGTTGTCATGGTGTTCGGTTGTCTCGGCTGCCTCCGGACTGCCCGGGCGGACGACCTGGACGAGGCGATTCGCAAGGTTCGTACCGGTACGCTCGTGGTCGAAGTAGCGCCCGGCACGGAGGTCCGCGTCGAACAGTTGCGGCATGAGTTCTGGTTCGGCGCGGCGCTGGCCAGCCAGGTCTTCAGCGGGCGGTATGACCCCGCCGAGGCGGCCAGGTACAAGCAGGTGTTTCTGGAGAATTTCAACGCCGCCGTGACGGAGAACGCCCTGAAGTGGCATGCCATGGAGTTCCGCCGAGGCGAGGTGGACTACTCGATCACGGGCGCCATCCTCCAGTGGACCGGCGAGCACGAGATTCCGCTTCGCGGCCACAACATCTTCTGGGGCATCCCGAATCGGGTGCAGCCCTGGCTCAAGGCCATGGACGATGCGACCCTCCGCAAGACGGTCGAGGCCCGTGCGAGAGATATCGGACGCAGATACAAAGGGCGGTTTGCCGAATATGATCTGAACAACGAGATGATTCACGCGAATCTCTACGAGGACCGGCTCGGCCCGGACATCACGCGCGACATGGCCGACTGGGTGCGTCAGGAGGATCCGCAGGCGGTGCTCTATCTGAACGACTACGACATCCTGACGGGCAATCGCCTGGACGACTATGCGGCCCAAATCCGCAAGTTGCTCGACCAGGGCGTCCCCATCGGCGGCATCGGCGTACAGGGCCATCTGCACGGCGATTCCTTCGACCCGGCGGTCCTGCGGGCCTCCCTGGACCGGCTCGGCGAGTTCAAGCTGCCCATCCGCGTCACGGAGTTCAATTTCCCGGGCCAGCGGTCGAAGCACTACGGCCGGCGTGATGCTCGCCTGTCCGATGAAGAGGAACAGGCCAAGGCAAAGGCCATCGTAGACTACTACCGCATCTGCTTCGCCCATCCGGCGGTGGAGGGCATCCTGATGTGGGGGTTCTGGGAGGGGGCCAATTGGATACCCGTATCCTCTCTGTACCGACGGGACTGGTCGCCGACGCCGGCCGCCGAGGCGTACCGCGACCTGATCTATCGGCAGTGGTGGACGAACTGGCGGGGGCGAGCCGACGACAAAGGACGGTGCGAGGTTCCGGCCTTCTTCGGGCGATACCGCGTCACGGCGGGCCAGAAGGAGACGTTCCTCACGTTCAACCGTGTGGAAGGCCGCAAGAAGGTGTCCTTTGAATGATCCCGGCTCAGGGTGGATGCCGCTTGTCGGCAAGGGGGGGAGCGGATATACTGTCTGAGGAGATAACAGACGTGTTCGATGGGGCGATGGGCGGATGACCACCGAGGCGCTTTCGACTGCATGGCCCTATAGAACACGACAGAGAACACGAACGTATGAATTGGGATGATCTGTTCGAACCTGTGACCGAAGGGAACGACGCTTCAGGAGGCCCGACGTGACGACCGCTCGCACGGAGAACCCGCGATTGTCGCGGTTGAAGGACAACTTGCAGACTGTCATCTATGGCAAGGGCGAGTGCATCGACGTGGTGATCGTCGCTCTGCTGGCGGGGGGCTCCATCCTGATTGAGGATGTGCCGGGCGTGGGCAAGACGACCCTGGCCAAGTCCCTGGCCAAGAGCATCGACGCCAAGTTCCGGCGGATCCAGTTCACGCCCGATCTGCTGCCGGCGGACATCCTGGGCTCCTCGATCTACAACCCGGTCACCGGCGAGTTTCGTTTCGAACCGGGCCCGATCTTCTGCAACATCCTGCTGGCCGATGAGATCAACCGGGCCTCGCCCCGGACGCAGTCAGCGCTCCTGGAGGCGATGAACGAGAACCAGGCGACCATCGAGGGCCAGCGGCACGTGCTGCCTCAGCCGTTCCTGGTGATCGCCACGGAGAATCCGCTGGAGTTCCACGGCACGTATCCGCTGCCCGAGGCCCAGTTGGACCGGTTCCTGGTTCGGCTCGCCCTCGGCTATCCGGCCGCGGAGGTCGAGGTCGATATTCTTCGCTCTCATGCCCGGAGCCAGCCGCTCGACCAGATCGAGTCGGTGCTCGATCTGGAACAGGTGCGCCAGATCCAGCAGGAAGTGGCCTCGATTCATATCGATGAGAGCATTCTGGAGTACATCGTCGAGATCGTTCACACCACCCGGCATGACAACCGGCTGCAACTCGGCATCAGCACGCGGGGCACGCTGATGCTCTCCCGGGCCGCGAGGGCCCGCGCCTATTACGAAAACCGCGAGTACGTGATCCCGGACGATGTCCTGTGGTGTGTGCCCCATGTGCTGCCGCATCGGATCATCCTGACCTCCAAGACGCGCTACAGCGGCACCACGAGCAGGCAGATCATCGCGGACATCGTCGGCCGGATCAAGGTTCCCGTGTGAGGTGGGGACGGTCGCTATGACCAAGTCTCGAGGCAAACTGCGTATTGGCATGACCGACGCCGGTCGGGTGATCCTTCGTGGGACCGGTTTCGTCGTCCTGGCCAGCTTCGTGGTCCCGTCCTTCGGTGTGCTCTCGATCCTGCTCGCCGTTTGCCTTGTGGCCATCGCGGTCGGCCTGGTCTTCCGGCCTCGCATCCAGATCGACGGCAATCTGCCCGACCGAATCATCTCGGGCCAGACGACGCATTTGACCTATACCCTCAAGAACATCGGGCGCTTCTCCGCCTACAGTCTCTCGCTGCGTTTCCACGCATTGCCCAGCACGATCGAGCAGGTGGGCGACGCTCCCACCGTCTTGCGTCTCCGACCCGGCGAGACGGCCCCGGTCACCGTCGCGATCCGGCCCAGACGCCGCGGCAGCCACCGGATCGGGCAGCCCGTCTGCGAATCGAGCTTCCCATTCAACCTGTTTCGTATCGGCGTCGTGCACCGGCAACTGGAGACGTTGCTCGTCCTGCCTGCGTTTTCCTGGCTGCGGGTCCCCCTGCAGTATGTCAGCCGGCATGTGAACACGAGCAACCTGCGGCCCGCTGGACGAGTCGGAGGCTCGCCTGAGTATATCGGGAGCCGGCCATTCGTCTCAGGCGATTCGCCGCGCCGGATTGACATCCGTGCCTGGGCCCGCCTCGGGGCCCCGGCCACCAAGGAATATGACGACGACCTCGACGACTACGCTGCGTTCGTGTTGGACACCCGCGTGCCGCAGGGTCGCAAGAAATCGAAATCCGGGGAGATCGAAGAACTGGAGGCGGCCGTCAGTCTGTGCGCCTCCGTGGCGTACACGATCCACCGGGACTGCCTCATCGATCTGCTGTTGGCCGGGCCTGATCTGCATGAGTTTGGGGCACGGCCCAAGACCGCCCGCCTGGAGGATATCCACGAGGTGCTGGCCGGGGTCGAGCCGTCCGCAGGGTACGCGCTTGATCGGATCGGTCCGTTGCTGGAGGACCGCCTGCAGGAGATTTCCGAGATCGTGTTTGTCGTGCTGCATTGGGACGGCACCTATCGGCGGCTGGTCGAGTGGGCCGAGCGGGCGGGTTGTCATATGACGGTGGTCGTTGTCGGCGAACCGGACGCCGGGACGCTCGCGGAGGAATGGGCCGGGGATATCCGGTTCGTGTCGGCCCAGGATGTACTGGCGGGACGAGTGGAACAATTATGAAGGCGCAGAGAGCCATCGCGGTCATCATGATCCTGGGCAGCTCGCTGCTGATTGCGTGGGTGTCCGGCGACATCGCGTTTCCGGCGATTCTCTGTATGCTGGGCATGTTGGGCGTGCAGGGACGGTTCAAATGGGACCTTCGCCCGGAACGGCACTATGTGACGGCGCTGTTGCTGCTTCTGCTGGCCGCCTTGTTTTCGATCCACTGCGAATACGCCCACCCGCCGAGCGAGAAGGTGGCGGCCTTCGCCTGGCAGACGATTGCCCGATACTTCTTCGCATCCATGATTCTCGTCCTGTTTCTCCGTTCGCGTCAACGGCCAGGGGGGTCGGATGGAGAGACTCGTATGTCGGAGCCGGGGGCGGTGCCGCTGTCGCCGTCGCTCGGATTATTCCATCTGGCCAGCGCCATGGCCGGCGGGCAGGTCCTGCTGCTGGATGACCGATATGTCGCCTTTCGGCTCGTGGAATTGGCGAGCGTCACGCTGGTCGTGTTCTACGCCGTGTGCTCGACGCATGCTGCGGGGAGCCTCGTGTCGGACAAATCGCCGCGTCGTATCGGCGGCAGCATCCTGCGTTTCGCCCTACTGATCGCGGCGGTGAATTTCGGCTGGATCGGCGGCTCCGTGTTGTACGCTCGCGTTGGGTCCCTCAACCTGTTGCCCAACTGGCTTTGGCGGAACAACGTGTCTTTCGATTCTGCGGTGGCCGGAATATCGCGGATCGGTTTCTCGACGAGCGGAAGGCTCTCGAACGTTCTGACGATCATGGAGGACTTGAATGCGGAGCCGGTGCTGAAGATCACCAGCGACGCCTGTCCCGGCTACCTGCGGGCCGTGGCGTTTCACACCTACAGTCAATCAGAATGGATAGACCAATCCCACTGGGAGGGGATCTACGGGGAACAGAGTCACCTCCTCGGGCGGATGAACGTCTACCGCCTGAGCAACCGGGCAGCGAACAGGGAGATGACGATTCGCCACGCGAACATCGTGATCGATGGTATGTTCACACCGTTGGGGGTCTGTTCCGTCGAGACGCCGCTGGCCATGTTGGAGCGGGACGACGAGGATGGCTCCATCAGGCCCGCCGGGAACCATGCCAATTTGACGTACCGTGTGGCCTATACGAACTCGCTCAGCGGCGATCCACCCAGCGCCGACACGATGCGACGGATGCTTGGCAAACCCCGACAGCTTGATCCCCGCGTCCGTCAGCTTGCGGCCAAGGTCTTTCGGGGCTGCAGCACCACGGCCCAGAAGATTGACGCGGTGACCCGGTACTTCCAGACCAACTACGCCTATTCGCTCGGACTGGAAGCGCCGGTCGGGGAGGACCGTTTGACGTACTTTCTCCTGGATGCCTCGTCAGGCTATTGCGAGTATTTCGCCTCCGGGGCGGCCCTCCTGCTGCGCCTCGTCGACGTACCCACCCGGTACGTCACCGGCTTTCTCGTGACGGAACGAGGCGAGGACGACAAGTCGTGGGTCGCGCGGAACATGGACGCGCACGCCTGGGTCGAGGCCTGGGACCGGGAGAACAATACGTGGGCGATCGTCGAGGCCACCGCCAAGGAGGACCTGGAGGACAACGCCCTGGTCAATCCGTCGCTCGATCGCGAAGGCGGCGGCGGTCTGCTCCTGGCCCGGCTCATCCAGGCCGTGTACGACTATGGGTTGCTGGGCGTGCTCGGCTGGTTTTTCAACGTCTACAGCCTCCAGACCGCCGTGACGGTATCGCTGGCGTTCCTCGGAGCGGCCGTCTCTCTGGCGCTATTGCGTCGCTACCGTCGGTTGCACGGCGCCAAGAGTGCAAAGGCCGTGAGAAGTCCGGAGGTGCTGGCTCTGCACAAGATGCTGGCGGCCATGGACCGCAAGGTCAAGTCGGCAGGCGCCCGCCGACAGCCCCACGAGACGCTGCACGCCTTTGCCGACCGTCTGAGGGGCTGCGGAGATGGACAGGCACAAGGCGCCGGGACGGAACCTTGCGCCTTCGGTCCCCGGCCGACAGTCTCGTTCCCCGACTGGTACCTGCAATACGCCGGCCTTCGCTACTGTGGAGCGATCACTCCGGACCGGCTCCGCGACCTGCACCTGTTTGCCCGGAATCTGCGGCAGAAGTCGTAGCGAGCGTTCTTCAACGGAGGACTCGCCCGGATCGTGCGAGATGCGCCGCAAAATGCGGCTGTTCTCTGGAATAATCGCCTGGTCTCATCCGTCGTTTTACATGGGTCGCGCCAGGGATTCGCGCGTGTGTTGCGGATCTGTGCCCGGTTGCCGCGAACGCATGTGTGCAGCGAACGGTTTTTGGATTTACGTTTCGTGTCTTCCGGTCTATGATTGGTGGCTCCCTGTGGCAGAGCCAGATGGCGACTTGTCGATTGGAAACGGTTATTCCGAAGGGATGGTCGAAGAACGCATGAAGAAGGTGGTCCTGGGGGTCGTCGTCGTTGCGATTATAGGACTGGTTGTTTGGCAGGCGTATCGGCAGATTCAAGCGGCCGGTGACCAGAAGGGGCCGCAACGCACCAGCGCGCCCGTGGCGGTCGAGACACAGCCGGTCCGCAAGGGGGAGATTCGAGACATCGGGGTCTTCACCGGCTCGTTGACGCCCAAGTCGCAGTTCGTGGTGGCTCCGAAGGTCACCGGCTGGCTCAAGGAGTTGCTGGTCGATATCGGCGACCCCGTCGGGCGCAACCAGGTCGTCGCGGTGCTCGACGACGAGCAGTTCACCCGCCAGGTGCAGCAGGCGACAGCCGAGTTGCAGGTGGCCAAGGCCAACGTCGAGAACTCCAGCAGTGATCTGGATCTGGCCAAACGCGAGTATGAGCGGGTCACTGCCCTTCGCGCCAAGCAGATCGCCTCGGCGGCGGAGCTGGATACGACCTCGGCGGCATACAGCGCCGCCCAAACGCAATTGAAGGTCGCCCAGGCCCAGGTCGAGCAGAGGGAAGCCTCGCTGAGGGTGGCCGAGTTGCAGTTGTCCTACACGAAGGTCCGCGCGTTCTGGGAGGGCGGCGATCCGAACCGCGTCGTAGGCGAGCGGTTCGTGGACGAGGGGGCGCTGGTGTCGATCAATCAGCAGATCGTGTCCATTCTCGAAAACAACCCGCTGACCGCGGTGGTCTTCGTGATCGAGCGGGATTATCCCAAGATGACCGTCGGACAGGAGGCGGTGGTCACCACGGACGCCTATCCGGGCAAGGTCTTCGCGGGAACCATCCGGCGCATCGCGCCGCTGCTCAAGGAAAGCTCTCGTCAGGCCCGAGTGGAGGTCGAGATCCCCAACGGCGATCATCTCCTCAAGCCCGGCATGTTCGTGCGGGCGCAGGTGGAGTTCGCCCGACACGCGGACGCGACGCTGGTTCCGATCAGCGCCCTGGTGCGACGGGACGGCCGGGAAGGAGTGTTCCTCGTCGGCGGTTCCCAGGCTGCTGAGGCTCGGTTCGTGCCGGTGACTACCGGGATCATCAGTGGCGAGGCCGCAGAGGTGGTGGAGCCCGCGCTCTCCGGCGTTGTCGTGACGCTCGGCAACCATCTGCTGGAAAGCGGTTCGCGGGTGATCCTCCCCGATGCGTCGGCCGCGGGGGGGGGAAAACCGCAACCGGCGAGCAATGCGGCGCAGGCGGGGGGCTCGCAATGAGGATTTCGCAACTCTCCGTCCACCGGCCGATTTTCACGATCATGGTGGTCCTGATGGTCATCGTGCTCGGCGGAGTCTCTCTATTTCGATTGCCCATCGACCTGATGCCCGACATTTCCTACCCGACCATCAGCATCTCGTGCAGGTACGAGAACGCCGGGCCGGAGGAGGTCGAGGAACTGATCACCCGCCCGATCGAAGAGGCGATGAGCGCTGTGCCCGGCGTGGAGGAACTCACCTCCACCTCCGTCGAAGGTCAGGGCAATGTCCGCGTGACGTTTACATGGGGGACCGATCTCGACACGGCATCGAACGATATTCGCGACCGTCTGGATCGTATTATCGATCATCTGCCCGAGGAAGCCGACCGGCCCACGCTGCGGAAGTTCGATCTGGCCAGTTTCCCGGTCTTGATCCTCGGCGCTTCGAGCCGGCTGGACCCGGTGCAAACCCGCCTGATTCTGGAGGATCAGGTGAAGTATCGCCTCGAACGGGTTCCCGGAGTGGCGGCGGTCGATATTTTCGGCGGCCTGGAACGCGAAATCCACGTCAGTCTCGATCCTGCGAAGATCAATGCCTTGTCGATCCCGCTGGACCAGATTGTCTCGCAGGTCCGCGACGGCAACGTGAACATCCCCGCCGGGACTATCGAGAAGGGAAATTTTGAGATTACTATCCGCACGCCCGGAGAATACACCGACCTTCGGCAGTTGCAGGACACGGTTATCGCCATGCGGCAGGGAGTACCCATCCAACTGAAGGAAATCGCCAGCGTCGCGGACTCCTGGCAGAAGATCACGCGGATCGTGCGCGTGAATGGTGAACCGGGGATTCGGCTCGCGGTGAGCAAGCAGTCAGGCAAGAACACAGTGGACGTGGCCCGCGGGGCCTTGGCAGAACTCGAACGGATCAATCGGGACATCCCGCAAATCCGGATCATCCCCATCATCGACACATCGGACTACATCAAAAACGCGATCCGGAACGTGGGAACCTCGGCCGTCTATGGTGGCGTGCTGGCGGTCGCGATTCTGTTGGTGTTTCTCCGGAACATCCGCAGCACGGTCATCATCGCCACGGCGATCCCCGTCTCGATCATCGCGACGTTCGCCTTGCTGTATTTCAGCAATCTGACGCTCAACATCATGACCCTGGGCGGGCTGGCGCTCGGGATTGGCATGCTGGTCGATAATGCCATCGTGGTGCTCGAGAACATTTACCGCATCCACGAAGGAGGCGAGCCAATCGAGCAGGCCGCCGTGAACGGCGCCGACGAAGTCACGGCCGCCGTCCTTGCCAGCACACTGACCACTGTTGTCGTGTTCCTGCCGCTGGTTTTCATGCGGGGCATGTCCGGTGTGATGTTCAAGCAGCTTTCCATCGTCGTGACATTCTCGCTGATGTGTTCGCTGGCGGTGGCGCTGACCCTGGTGCCGATGCTCTGCGCGAAGATTCTGTCGGCAGGCCCGTCGGACGCGACCGGCCGACGAACGTTGAACCGGCGGCTGTACGAGGCAAGCGGCCGACTCTTGACGCGCCTGGAGGATGGATATAAGAGCGTTCTTCATACGGCGCTGAGGCATCGAGTTTCGGTCGTCATTGCCGCGACGGCTGTCCTGGGGGCGACCTTGCTGCTCACCCCGTATATCGGCGCCGAGCTGATGCCGGCCTCGGACGAAGGCGAGGTCCGCGTGGAAGTGGAAATGCAGGTGGGCACGCGATTGGACCTGCTGGACAGCAAGTTCAAGGTCATCGAGAAGATCGTCAGCGAGAACGTGCCGGAAATCCGCAGCGTCGTCGTGAACGTGGGCGGTTCCCGATGGTATGGCGGCGGCGGCCACACCGGCGACATTCGCATCGCCCTGGTGCCGCAATCCCAGCGGACGCGATCCAGCCAGCAGATCGCAGACGACCTGCGCAAGAAGCTCAGCGGCATCCCCGGCACGATGGTTCGAACCCGCGCCGGACAGGGCCTGTTCATCATGCGGATGGGCGCGACCGAAGCCAATAAGGCCGTCGTCGAGATCCGCGGTCACGATTTCCAGACGGCCGATCTACTGGCCGTACGGGTGAAAGAGATGGTCGACGCCGTCGACGGCGTTGCCGACACCCGGATCAGTCGAGATCCGGGCGGTCCGGAGGAGCTGATCGTCATCGACCGCCAGAAAGCCGCCGACATGCACCTGACGGTCTCCCGGATCGCCAACGCCCTTCAGACGATCCTCTCCGGCACCGAGGCCGGCTACTACCGCCAGGGGGGCGACGAGTTCACGATCCTCGTCAAGCTCCGCGATGCGGAGAAGGCCGACCTGCGGGACATCCTCGACCTGACGCTCACGAACTCCGACGGCGATCCGGTGGTCCTGCGGAACGTCGTGGACACGGCGCCGCGAAGCGGGCCCGTCCTCATCGAGCGAATGGACCAGGAACGCATCATCACGGTCACTGCGGAGATCAGCGGCAGGGACATGGGCTCGGTGATTGCGGACATCCAGGACAGACTGCGTTCGGTGCCTGTGCCGTCCGGCTTCACCATCAGCTATGGCGGCGACTACGAAGAGCAGCAGAAGTCGTTCCGTGAGCTGCTGTTCAGTTGCATTCTCGCTCTGGTGCTGGTCTACATGGTGATGGCGTGCCAGTACGAGTCGCTGCG
The DNA here is from genome assembly GCA_039683175.1 of Phycisphaerales bacterium. Lineage (GTDB taxonomy): Bacteria > Planctomycetota > Phycisphaerae > Sedimentisphaerales > Anaerobacaceae > PLanc-01. The sequence goes on along the minus strand of JBDKRX010000131.1, from coordinate 1,257 downwards.
AGACCCATTCGTCGTTATGTTCTCGGTGCCGCTGGCTGCCATCGGGGTGCTTCTCATGTTGTTCTTCACCAAAACGACTTTCAATATCCAGTCGTTTATCGGGTGCATCATGCTGGGCGGCATCGTGGTCAACAACGCGATCCTGCTGGTCGATCACACGAACCTCCTGCGTCGTCGGGATGGGGTGCCGATCCGCGAGGCGATCGAGGAGGCCGGACGCAGGCGGCTGCGCCCGATCCTCATGACGGCCCTGACCACGATCCTCGGCCTCGTGCCACTGGCGCTGGGATTGGGCGAAGGCGGCGAGGCCCAGGCCCCGATGGCCAGGGTAGTCATTGGAGGGCTGGTCAGCTCAACTCTGATCACGCTGGTGTTCGTGCCCGTCGTGTACTCGATCTTCGAGCGGCACGCCTGGCGGATGGAGGCCCGCGGCCAGGCTGCCGGCAAAACCGTTTCCAATGTGTAGTTTGTGATGGCGTTTATGACTGAGAAATGGAAGGAACGGGCGAGAGCGACAGGCTGTGCCATGCGCGCCATTTTTCTCACCTCCCTGGCGGCGGTGTGCATGGTGCGCCCCACCGGCGCCGCCGGCGGTCAGGAGACCGCGCCGTTGAAGATCGATATCGAGCGGGCCATCCTGCTGGCCATGGAGAACAACAGGTCGCTGGTGGTTCAGAAGATGAGTCCCGACATCGTCCGAACGGCCGAGGACGAGGAGCGGGCGGTCTTCGATCCCACACTGGCCGGTCAAGCGTCGCAGAAGCGGACTGTGGCAGACAGGCTCTCTCGTGCCGGTTCCGGCATTGAGAGTTCCATTGCGGATACGGCCACCGGTGTAATCTCCCTCGACAAGCTGTTTCCCACCGGCACCGCCATGGGATTGAATGCCAGCAGCAGCTACACGGATTCATCGCTGTATAGCGATACGTTCGTCGCCGACCGGCTGGGTGTCTCGGTTACCCAGGCGCTGCTCCAGGGCAGAAGCGTCCGTGCAAACCGGGCGCGCATCGACCAGGCCGGGATCGATACCCAGATCTCCGAGTACGAGCTGCGTGGATTCACTGAGGTGCTCGTGCAGGCGGTCGAGGGGGGATTCTGGGACTATGCTTTGGCCAAAAGGCAGATCGAGATCTACACCAACTCGCTGACCCTGGCCCAGCAGCAGATGGATGAGGCCCAGGAGCGGATCAAGATCGGCGCTCTTGCGGAGACGGAGCTGGCGGCCGCCACGGCGGAGGTCGCATCGCGACGGGAGAA
>JBDKRX010000130.1:0-2114 GCA_039683175.1 Phycisphaerales bacterium | reverse complement strand
AAGTAGAACCAACTGTAGACTTTCTCGATCAGGTGCTTGTTGGAGGGCCCGAACTGGTCGCCCACGTTGGCGGAGACACAGGGCTTGACGATCCCCGAGCCGGTGGCGATCAGGATCAGTCCCGCGGCCAGGCCCAGCCGGGTGTGGTCGAACGCCAGGAAGAAGAACCCGAGGCAGTACACTACGCAGAACCAGATGATGGTCCTGAACTTGCCCAGCCAGATGTCCGAGATCACGGCGCCTACGATGGACATAAAGTAGACCCCGGCGGTGAACCAGTGGAACCACGCCTTGGCGGACTCGTCGGCCATGACGCTCAGCGTCCCGCCGGGACCGAGCAGGTACTTCGTCATGAATACGACGAGGATGGAGCTCATGCCATAGAAGGCAAACCGTTCGGCGGCTTCGTTCGTGAGGATGTACGGGACACTCGGCGGCATCTTCGTCGTCGCCAGGGGTGCGCTGAGGTGTTTGCTCTGGGCCATGGTCGTCCTGCCTGCTCCTGAAATCGACTGTCAATGGCGGCCATCGTAATTCCCTCGTCGCCCCGGGGCAAACAAAAGTGTCGGTTGCGAGCCTCACGGATGGACTGCTGATGAGGGAAGGGCTGGTGAATGGGTCGTTCGCAGCCTTGATTCGGCGCCTGAAAGCTGATAGGATGCCGGCCCGAAGTCTTTGCTGTCCACAGGCGCGCGCTGCGCGGGATAAGGAGGTACGATGAGATACGTATACATGTTGCTTTCAGTCATTGTCGTGCTGCTGGCGGCCGCTGCATCAACCGCCGAGGCGCAGGATTCCACCTGCGCGCCGGACGCGCGGATGCTGCGGTTTCCGGATGTCAGTGCCGATCAGATCGTGTTCGTCTTTGCAGGCGACCTGTGGATCGTGCCCAGGACCGGCGGCGTCGCCCGCAGGCTCAGTTCGCCCAAGGGGCAGGAGATGCTCCCGAAGTTCTCGCCCGACGGTTCGCTCATCGCCTTCAGCGGCAATTACGACGGGAATACCGATGTCTACACGATCCCGGCCCGGGGGGGCTCGCCCACTCGACTCACGCATCACCCCGACAGCGACCTCGTTGTCGAGTGGTACCCCGACGGCCGGAACGTGCTGTACCGTTCGGGGATGAAGAGCCCGTCCCGGCGGTTCAACCGGTTCTTCAAGCAGTCGATCGAGGGGGGCCTGCCCGAGACGCTGCCTCTGGCGTATGCGGAGCTGGCCAGCTTCAGTCCCGACGGCCTGCGGATGGCGTTCCAGTTCATCTCGTGCGAGTTTCGCACGTGGAAGCGCTACCAGGGCGGCATGGCCAGCGACCTGTGGCTCTACGATTTCGTCAACAACACGTCGGAGAAGTTCACGGACTTCGCCGGAACGGACGCCGTGCCGATGTGGCACGAGGACCTCATCTATTTCCTCTCCGACAGGGATGTCCAGAGAAAGCTCAACATCTGGGCCTATGACCTGCGGACGAAAGAGACCCGGCAAGTCACGAAGTTCGCCGAGTACGATGTTAAGTGGCCCAGCATTGGGCCTGATTCCATTGTCTTTGAGAATGGCGGCGTCCTGCACCTGCTCGACCTGAAGACCGAGACCTCGAAACCCCTGAGCATCCAGGTCCCGGACGATCTGCCTCAGATCCGGCCGGAACTCAAGAACGTCTCGAATCGGATCGAAAGCTGGTCGCTCTCGCCCAGCGGCAAGCGGGCGGTGTTTGGCGCCCGGGGCGAGATCTTCACCGTCCCCGAGAAGCATGGCAGCGTGCGGAATCTGACCAACACCTCCGGCGTGGCCGAGCGCGACCCCGTCTGGTCGCCCGACGGCAAGCAGATCGCTTACTTCTCCGACAGGACGGGAGAGTACGAGCTGTACCTGCGTCCTGCCGATGGCAAGGGCCAGGAAAAGCAGATCACCAGAGGCGGACTGGTGTTCCGCTATCGGCCTCTCTGGTCGCCCGACAGCAAGAAGATCGCGTTCAGCGACAAGACAGGCAGCCTGTACATCGTCGACGTCGAAACCGGCGAGCCGAAGTTCATCGACAAGGACGAGTGGTTCAACCTGGATTCGTACTCCTGGTCGTCGGACAGCCGGTGGCTGGCCTACACCAGGCGAGGCGCCAA
>JBDKRX010000129.1:0-29900 GCA_039683175.1 Phycisphaerales bacterium | reverse complement strand
TCGAGTGTGCAACCGTCTTGGACTTGGAGCTGTCCTTGACCGTGACATACAAGCCCTCGGCGGAGTTCGTCGCAATGCCCCGGAAGTACAGGGACAGCGTGTCGGCCCCGTGGGCGGTCCAGTCCTGGGCCGAATCGAAGGTCCGTTCGGCCTCGGAGTAATACGGGGACTTCGTGTTGTCGTACGTCACCGGCATGGACTGACTCCCGGCGTGCACGACGACGGTCTCGCCGAATGTGCCGTACTTGGAGTTCTCGTAGCCGACGTAGGACCCGCTTCCGTTCGTGACGCCGTCGATCCAGGCCTGGTAGATCGTCTCTCCGGCGTCGATATCGTCGGTGTAACTCTCGAAATCATCGATGACCGCGTACTCTTCGGTGGTGAAGCTCCAGACATCGCCGGCGTACGTGCCGGAGTCGCCGACTTCATCCACCCTCCAGAAGTACTCCGTCGCGAGCATCAAATCCGCGGGCGTGCAACTGGGGTCGGCGACCGTATCGCCCGAGACGGCGCCGTCGGCGACCGCGTCGCGGTCGGCGCCGATATACACCACGTGGGATGTCGCCTCGCGCCCGGGCCGCCAGGCGAGATCGGTCTCGACGCCGATGCCCACGGCGCCCATTTCCGGCCGGGGCGCGAAGGCCTGCACCGGCTTATAGAAGAATCGTACCTCGCTGAGGCTGACCGTCCCGGTTTCGCCCCAGTCGTCGTTGATCGTCAGTTTGACATGTCTGGCCATGACCTCGCCAAGATCGATGATGGTATTGGCCATGTAGCCGGCGTTGCCGGCTCCCTGTGCGAATTCCGGCACGTTCTCCAATGCGGTCCAGGTCTCGCCGTCGGTGGAGTACTCGATCAGGACGTCCCTGGCCCCGAAGCCCGTGAAGGACTCGAGTTCCGAGTTGGCGTTCCAGACCCACAGCTCAGTGAGCTTGTATTCCTTGTCGAACGTATACCGGATCCACGCGGGCAGGCCGCCGGACGTAACCCACATGGTCTTCAGATCGACCCCGTGCTGATCGAACTCATCGAGGCCGGAGCCGTCGATGGTCCGGATCGCAGGCGAGGCGGCCTCCTCGGCGGATGCCTGAACCGTCAGGCCGGCAATCGGATAGGCATATGGCTCCGTGGTGAAGCTCCAGACGTCGCCTTTGGAGATCGCGTTGTCGGGGGCGCCGCCGACTTCGTCGATCCGCCAGTAGTAGGTCGTGTCGAAATCCAGCAGACCGGCGGGATCGTAGCCGACCTCGGTCCAGTCCTGGCTGACGAGAACGCCTCTCGGGTCGGTCCGGCCGGCATCGTTGACATCTGCCCGGGACGTCCCCAGGTACACATCGTGCGCGACCGCGGAATCGCCCGCGCTCCAGCCCAGGGCGGCATCGCGCGGCACATCCACGGAACCATCCGCAGGGACGGGGTCGTACGCGAGAGACGGGTCCGTCAGACCCAGCATGATCTCCTGGATCTCCGCGTCGGTCAGCGCCCGATCGTAGACCTGGACATCGTCGATCATACCGTTAAACCACTCCGGCACGCGGTCCGCGCGATCCGGCCTCCAGAACGTGCCGACGAGCGTGTCGCCGGCTGTCCCGAGATACGGAGTCGCCGCACCCTCCCCCGCGAGCACGCCATTGACGTAGACCTTGCGGTTCTGACCCTCGAAGTCGTACCGGAACGTGAGGTGATACCAGGTGTTCGCTCTGACCGTCCCTGCCGGCAGGTCAAGGTCATTCGAATAGAACCCCATGCGAAGACCTCCGGCTGCCGAGATCCGGTAGTGCAGACCCTGGTTCGCACTGCTCGCCTGGTACTGGGAAAAGACGGACTGATCGCCCGGCAAGGATGACGCATTCACCCACATGGCATGCGTGAAACTCCGACTGTTGAAGGCCAGATGCGGACCCCTCACAAGCGAATTGACGCCGTTGAACGCCAGCGCCGTGCGGAGCATGCCCGGGACCCAGAGAGCGCCGCCCTCGATGACCCCGTCGTTTCCGTTGCCGCTCTGATCTCCGACGGCAATTCCCTGCCCTTCATTGAACGGCCAGTACAGGACCAGACCCTCGGGGACGGCCAGCGCCGACCAAGCCGGAATCAGGATCAGAAACGAGACAACCACAAGAAATGATCGCCTGAACATGACGCATCCTCCTTCAGACAGAGTGAACCGTGTGATTCGCTCCCGGCCACGCACCGGGTCGCTGCCCTTCGCTTCATCGGATGGTCCCGCGTGGGCAGGCGCACCATGACCGCGGCCGTTTGCCCCGGAAGACCTTCGCGAACCGAATCGTTGAACTGTCGCACCGCCCATCCTCGCTCGCCCGAAGACGGCAACCGCGCCGCGGGATATGCGTAGAATCGGTCCTCCTGCCCCCCTGACCACGTGCGTAACTCGACACACTTCATCAGGGCCTCCGATCCTGACCGAACGGCCCAGCCGCCCCTCGATCAACGGCTCATGCCGCCACGGAATCCGCGGTCACCACACCCACCGTGTTGTGTGCACAACCCTCCCCGCCAATATAACCCATTTTATACCGTATCCGACACCTGTCACGCAAGGCAATTCCGGCCACTCCTGGCCCGGCCGCACCTCACGGATGCAATGTCCCCTGTTCCTCCAGGTAGATGCGGTACAACTCGAAGAACGTCGGAGCGTCGAGCAGCTCGATCTTCGGATTCACCTGCTTGATCGCCTCATGGGTTTTCACGTACCAGGTCGGCGTCTTGAGGATATTGCGGAACCAGTGGAACGGCGGATATCCTTCCGCCCGACGCTGGGCGACGCGTTCGACCACGTGGCGGGCCGCTTGGGCAGGGTCGTCCTCGTTCACGTCGTGATCGAATCTCAGGACCGGCATCTGCTTGTGCAGCAGGGAAGCCGGCCCGCCGGACGGCACGATCCCATTGCCGCTGAACGAGGCGTAACAATCCAGGCCGGCCTCGTTCAACACCGGCCCGTGGGCGTAGATGATGAAGCCGGTGATGCTCAGGCCCCACCGTTCGTAGAGCGGCTTGCAGTGCCGGGCCCAGGCGCCCAGTCCGCTGGGCAGATTCGAGATCTCTCGCGGCTCCTGCAACATTCCCGGCTCGCAGTAGCCGGCCCCATTGTCGGCGGCGGCGAAATAGTCGTTCGGGGTCGCGGTCCGCCGCATGTGGTCCATGGCCATCGGCGCCCGGCGATCCAGCACGGGGCTGACGCACCACATCATCGGGATCTGGCCGCGGGCCGGATCGTCCCAGATGTCCATCATCCGCTGGTAAAGCCACGCGGCGCAATCGTAGTCGCCGACGTAGAAGACCAGGAATTCCCGGCCGTCGAGAATGAGGCGGCCCTCCTGGTCCAGGTAGCCGCGTTTCGTCAGTTGCTCCCGCGTCACCCAATCCTGCTGGTACGCCGGCCGGAGCGGATAGTGCATGAAGAACGACGCATTGGCCATGGCGCCGTAGCCCACCGCGTCGGCGTCCATGAAGCCGTTGTAGGCGCTGATGATCCTGCCGTATTCCCATTCCGTCGGCACGGGATCGTGACGGCCGCCGGAAGTTCCGTGCGTGGTGTACTTGTGCGCCCACGGGACGAAGCCTCCGATATGGATCATGTTCTCCCGCCCGCCGTGATGGTAGGCGCTCAGGAGCAATGCCTTCAACGTCTCCAGATCGGTTCCCAATTCCTGCGAGGGATCGTCCACGGGCTTTTCGTCCCCCCAGATCCCCAGGTCGAAGAAGAAGGCGTTCCTGGCGACGAAAAAGTCGTGGTTGGTCAGGCAATGGTGGTTCAGGACGGCGTTGCGGGGCTTCTGGATCCAGTACTGGTCGAGGTAGTAGGCGCCGTACGCCCCGTTGCACCGGCCCGTGTCCAGGTAGTTGAGCTTCATCCACCAGTAGGCATCGCACTTGGCCGACCCGGTGGAGGGACGATCCGTTCCGGGGATCGCGCCCCGACCCGTGAATAGAGAAGTCCCATCGGGCCGGAGCAGCCGGCACTTGACCGGCAACGCAAGTTCGCCTTCGGTGAGCAGGCGATACAGGCTCCCCTCGGCCGGGTCGTATCGAACGGGCAGCAGTGAATCGGCCCCCGCCACGGCGCTGGCGACGTTGCTCGTGGCCGCCACGTTCGGGTCGTAGACCACCAGGCCGCGAATGTGCGATCGGAATTGTCGCACGAGGTCGGCGATCGTATCGATGCGCTCGACCGGCCGGCCGTGCAGCCACCGGCCGGGCTTGGATAACTCCGCAAGCCAGTAGTCATCGATGTTCCGCTTGCCCAGCTCGGTCTCGATAGCCCTGAGGTAGAGCACGGGCCCATCGCGATTCACAAGACCTTGCAGCGCAGCGACCGCATGGCAGTGGTCCCACGCCATGCGAACCTGATCGTGGTTGTTCGTGTCGATGTTGAGGGCGTATCCCAGATCGAACAGTTTGATTGGAGTTGTCCGGGCCTGCGAAACAGACGCCATCAACAGGCAGAACAACATGGTGATTCTGACCAGCGACGCGGCGACCGCGTGACTCATGACGCAAAGCTTCGTTGGCATAGAGCCTTCCATAGGGTTTCCCGAGCGGTGTTGTACCATACGACAAGCCGCATGGTACCACCACAGTCCGTCCGACTCAACGATTCCGCGACAAAATGAAGAGGCTGGCGTCGAAGCCGGATGACCGGTATGATGGCAAGACGGGGCAGGCAAGGACGCCGCGGACGGTGTCGCAGAGGAGAAGACTGATAGTAGAATTGAGGAGCATGACCATGAGAGACCTGGAACCAACGAAAGAACAACGAACGATGTCCCGTCGGGAACTGCTGGGCGGTGCGGCGGCGGTCGCGGCCTTTGCCCTGGCGTCGAATGGCGTCGTGAAGGGCGCCGCCGGTGAGCCGGCGGGCAAGCCCAACTCCAATTTCAACGGCGTGCAGATCGGCACGATCACGTACAGCTACCGCGGCCTGCCCGGCACGGCTGAAGACATCCTCAAATACGTCCTTCAGTCCGGGATCAGCTCGATCGAGCTGATGGGTGAGCCCGTCGAGCAATTCGCGGGAATCCCGGCCGGGGCGCAAGGCGGACGGCAACAGGCGAAGGAATGGCGTCTGTCGGCCTCGATGGACAAGTACCAGGCCCTCCGCAAGCTCTACAACGATGCGGGCGTCAACATTCACATCGTCAAGTTCGGCAACATCGGCGACGGCAACATGACCGATGGCGAGATCGACTACTACTTCAATGTCGCCAAGGCGCTCGGGGCCAGGGGAATCACGCGGGAGCTGTCGGAAGACGCCGCCAAGCGGCTCGGGCCCATCGCGGACAAGCACAAGATCACGATCGGCTTCCACAACCACACGCAGATGACGCCCGCGACCTACGACGGGTCGATGCTGTCCTACGGGAAGTACCTTGGGATCAACTTCGACATCGGCCACTACGTCGCCGGCACGAATCACTCGCCGATCCCGATCATCGAGAAGTTCCACGACCGGATTCTCAGCCTGCACCTCAAGGACCGCAAGGTCAACAACGGCCCGAACATGCCGTTCGGCCAGGGCGACACGCCGGTGGCGCTGGTTCTCCAGTTGCTCAAGCGGGAGAAGTGGACCTTCCCGGCCGACATCGAACTGGAATACCCGGTCCCCCAGGACTCCGACCCGGTTACGGAAACCGCGAAATGCGTTCGATTCTGCAAAGACGCGCTGGCCTGAGCGACGCCCGAGCGTCAGGATTCACGCAGATTTGGGAGGACAGTATGGCGATAGTGAGAAACACCAGAACCATCGGAACAGCCCTCTTGGTCGTGCTGGCCGTTTCCGTCCCGCTCGTCACGGCCGAAGGCAAGACGGCGCAACTCACCATCCAGGCCGACCAGGGCAAGGAGACCATCAACCGCAACATCTACGGGCACTTCGCCGAGCACCTGGGCCACTGCATCTACGGCGGCATCTGGGTCGGCGAGGACAGCGACATCCCCAACACGCGGGGCATCCGCAACGACGTGGTCGCGGCCCTCAAGCAGATCAAGGTCCCGGTCGTCCGGTGGCCGGGCGGGTGCTTCGCCGACGAGTACCACTGGAAAGACGGCATCGGCCCGCGCGAGCAGCGGCCCACCATGGTCAACACGCACTGGGGCGGCGTCACCGAGAACAACCACTTCGGCACGCACGAGTTCCTCGATCTGTGCGAGCAGTTGGGGTGCGAGCCGTACATCTGCGGCAACCTCGGCAGCGGCACCATCGAGGAGATGGCCGACTGGGTCGAGTACATGACCTTCGACGGCAAGAGCCCCATGGCGGACCTCCGCCGTAAGAACGGCCGCGAGCAGCCCTGGAAGCTGACATACTTCGCCGTCGGCAACGAGAACTGGGGCTGCGGCGGAAGCATGACGCCGGAGTACTATTCCGACCAGTACCGGCGCTACCAGACGTATGTGAAGAACTTCAGCGGCAATCGCATCTTCAAGGTTGCCTGCGGCCCCAACGGAGCCGACTACAATTGGACCGAGGTCCTGATGCAGAACCTGACCCGCGGACGGCGGCCCATGATGCAGGGCCTGGCCCCCCACTACTACTGCGGGACCGGCCGGCAGAGTCGATCCGCGACGGAGTTCGCGGAGATCGACTGGTTTTGGAATCTCCGCGGCGCACTGCGGATCGAGGAGATCCTGAGCGGACACGAGAGAATCATGGACAAGTACGACCCGGACAAGCGGGTCGCGGTCATGTTCGACGAGTGGGGCGCCTGGCACGCGGTCGAGCCGGGGACGAATCCCGGGTTCCTCTATCAGCAGAACTCGCTTCGCGACGCGATGGTCGCCGGCCTGACGCTGAACATCTTCAACAACCACTGTGATCGGGTGAAGATGGCCAACATCGCCCAGATGATCAACGTCCTGCAGGCCATGATTCTGACGGACGGGCCCAGAATGATCCTGACGCCGACGTACTTCGTGTACCTCCTATACACGGTGCACCACGATGCGACGTTGCTGCCGACGGAATTGGACGGACCGGAGTACGCGTTCGAAGGCCAGGATGACAAGCTCCCGGCGATGAACGTATCCGCCTCCCGCGACAGGTCGGGCAGGATCCATGTGTCCCTGGCCAATATCGACCCGCACAATGCGGTCCAGGTCACGGCGCAATTGCAGGGCGAGAAGGCCTCGCGGATCAGCGGACAGGTCCTCACGGCCGGCGAGATCAACTCGCACAATACATTCGAGAATCCGGCCGTCGTCGAGCCCGTCGCGTTCTCGGACGCCAGGATCACCGAGACCGGCTTTACCACCATGCTGCCGGCTAAATCGATTGTCGTGCTGGAGATCGAGAGATAAGTCCCGGCAATAACAACGGCTGGCAGGACGCGGGGGATGCGTCCTGCCAGCCGGAGATTGTCTCAGACCCACCTGGAATCGCAGGCGAGTTCGTCTTTGGCCTTAGTTCGGAAGGAAGCCAAGGCGGACGTTGTCGATGAAGACTACGTCGATATCGTCGCCCTCCTGGCTCGACTTCGTTCCGTCGCCCACGCCGATGGTCAGCGATTTCACTTTTGTGACGTCCACGCCAGCCGCGGTGACATCCGTCAACGGGATGTCCCAGGAACGCCACGATCCGGATAGGATGACGTACCCCGGGAGCGTGGCGGTCGCCTCGTTGCCGGCGTCATCCACCACCTTCACATACAGCGGCTGCTCCTTGTTGCAGCCGTATGTGTCGGTCTCTTCCTTTTCGGGATCGACATAGTACCCACGGAACATGACGGAGAGCAGATTGGTTCCCCCCGCCGTCCAGTCCTGCGGTGCGGCGAACGTGTAGGTGGCGTCCGTAGTATAAGGCTCGAACTGGTTCTGGACTCCCAGACGCATGGACTTGTAGCCCTGGGACGCGGTGCTGCCGTCGACGAACGCATAATCGAAGCCGTCGATGTTGTCGACCCAGACGGCCGCGATCTCGGCGTCGTCGGCATAGCCCTCGAAATCATCGATGACCAGGCTCGACTCCCTGGGGAAGTCGGAGACCGCGGACACATCATCCCAGGAGCAGTTGAAGCCGGCCGGCTCCCCGTCGCCTTGTTCATTCTGCGCGAAGATGCCGCAGAGACCCTCGGTGAAAACCTTCTCCTGCTTGGCTGCATCTTCCCATGGATCCTTGGCATTGGTGTCGACGAACGAGATCTGAGCCAGCAACGAACCGCCCTTGGACTCATAGAGGCGTCCCGTCACAGTCACCGGACCCGCTCCGACCACATCCAGCTCCGCGTAGAAGCTGCGTGCGTTCAGCACGCCGGGGATCGTGGCCTGGACCGTTTTATCCATCACGTTCTGGTTCATTTTGACTTTCTCGATGTCTATCGCCAGATTGGCGGGTCCATTGCTGTAATCGACGTGCATGATGTAGGCGTCCGCCACGAAGCCGGGGGCCACGCCCGTCAGCTTGCCGTCCGGGTCTATGAAATAGCTGGCGCGAGCCATCAAGCCATAGTGGAAGTAGTGGCAGTCATTGCCGGTCACGTTCACCGTGGCGCCCACCCGGACATCTTTGAACTTCTCATTGCTGCCGAAACCGGCCGCAAAGGCCGATCCGCCCTGGGCCACCGGAGTGGTTTCCGCGAACGTAAGGTAGCCGTCCCCCGCCTCCCCGGCCGTGAGGGTCTGCGTGAAGGTACCCGTCACCTGGGGGAAGGATACAAACGTCCAGGTCAGGCCAAACGCCCCGCCGTCGAAGGACTCCGACCAGTTGGCGTAGCCGACCGAAGCCAGCGCCGCAACGATTGCCAACACTCGCATCGCCTTAGCTGATGTGCCCATGGTGTCTCCTCTCAAAAAATCGTAGGGTGAACAAGCTGCGCGGACATTTCGCTCTGCCCTCCGCGCAAATTATGAACTCGTGGACATGCACAGGCCGTCCTCCTGTACTCTAATCGAGCCAACGACTCTATTCTACCGCGAATCTCCCCGGCAGGTCAAGGGACATATCACGTTTTCCGGATGTCGAGAAGGTTCGGCCTGCATTCCCATATCCTTGCATTCCCGAAGGAAAACGCATACAACAGCGTTCGGGCCGCAATGGCCCGAGGTCCAAATGGTTGGCCCCACACGCATCGGAGAAGAGAGCATATGGCACACAGAAGGTTTCTTGTCGTTCTCTGGACAGTCATCCTGGCCTTGGCGGGCATCGCAGATGCAGCAGCGGATGCGCTGCCGTCGGGCGGTGGGCCGCCGGCCGTCGCAATCAGCCATTTCCCCGACCGCCTGCACGCGTTCGTCTGGCGCAACTGGGAGATGGTCTCGCTGGAACGGATGGCACAGGTGCTCGATACAACACCCGAGAAGGTTCGAGCAACGGGGCTGTCCATGGGTTTGCCGCCGCACAGGACGCCGCCGGAGTTGTACCAGGAGCGGGGGTACATCTCCATCATCCGTCGGAACTGGCACATCCTGCCCTACGAGCAACTGCTGGAACTGCTCGGCTGGGACGCTGAGAAACTGGCGTTTGCGCTTCGGGAGGACGATTTCCTGTGGATCAAGCTCGGCTCGCTCAAGCCGTCCTGTCCGACCCTGCGGTATGCAGAACCAAACGAGGCCGCGATTCGTCGCTGCGAGCAGATACAGACGCTTGTCCATTCGCAATTCGCGGAGGAGTTCGCCAAGCCATGGAAGCCGCGATTCGATTTCCTGCGGAGCCTGTCCGTCGCCGAGCCTGGGCCCACACGCCCGGCTTCTCTCGCCGGCGAGCAGAAGATCCGATTCCTCTACTCCTATTGCGGCGTCTTCGGCGATCCGCTGCTCAATCCCGAACTCGACCCGTATCCGGACGGACTGCTCCAGCAGTTGTCCGATCTCGGCGTCAACGGCGTCTGGTTGCACGTCGTGCTGCGTCAACTGGCTCCCAGCACGATCTTCCCCGAGCTGGGAGCGGATCACGAACGGCGAATCACCAATTTGCGGCAGCTCGTGAATCGCGCGAAGAAATACGGGATCGACATCTACCTCTACATGAACGAACCCCGTGCCATGGACGCATCGTTCTTCAAGGGCCGAGAGCACCTGAAAGGCGTCCAGGAGGGCGACCATTTCGCCTTGTGCACCTCGGTGCCCGAGGTCAGGCAGTGGCTCGCGGACTCGCTGACCTACGTGTTCAAGCAAGTGCCGAATCTGGGCGGCGTGTTTGCCATCACCGGCTCGGAGAACCTCACCAACTGCTACAGCCACGGCCGGACCGCGGCGGGCTGCCCCCGCTGCTCGAAGAGGTCCGGGCCCGAGGTGATTGCGGAGGTCAATCGCACCATCGCCGAGGGCGTGTGGGCGGGGAACCCCCAAGCCAAGGTCATCGCCTACGACTGGGGCTGGCCCGACGGGACCGCCGCGGGTTGGGGCGACCCGGACTGGGCCACGCAGATCATCGAGGCTTTGCCCGACAATATCTACGTGATGTGCGTCAGTGAATGGGGCAAGCCCATCACCCGCGGCGGCATCAGCAGCGGCGTTGGGGAGTATTCGCTCTCCGCGGTCGGTCCCGGTCCACGCGCCGCAAAGCACTGGGGATTGGCCAAGAAGCGAGGTTTGAAGACCATCGCCAAGATCCAGGCCAATTGCTCGTGGGAACTGTCGGCGGTGCCCAGCCTGCCTGTGATGAACCTCGTCGCCCAACACTACAGCAATCTGGCCCAGACGGATATCGACGGGCTCATGATGAGCTGGAGCGTCGGCGGGTATCCATCGCCCAACCTGGAACTCGCGAGGTACTTCGATGCCAAGCCGGCCCCCACCGTGGAGCAGGCATTGACGCAAATCGGCGAATCGCGATACGGCCCGGACGCCCTCGCCGATGTCCTGGCCGCATGGTCCAAGTTCAGCGCCGCCTTCGCGGAGTACCCCTACCACGGCGGCTTCCTCTACAACGGTCCCATGCAGTGCGGCCCGGCGAATCTGCTCTACGCCAAACCCAGCGGTTACCGCGCAACCATGGTTGGATTCCCCTACGATGATCTGGAAGGTTGGCGAGCAATCTACCCGGCGGATGTTCTGGCCGGACAATTCGAGAAGATCACGCAGGGTTGGGAAGAGGGCTTGTCGTCCATGCGGGGCGCACGCGGAAAGCCTGCTTCGCCCTCCCAGCAGGCCAACCTGCAAATGGACCTGGGACTGGCCGAGGCAGCCGGACTGCATTTTCGCAGCGTCGCCAACCAGATTCGCTTCATCATGGCCAGAAACACCCTGCTGGGGGGCTCGCTGAACGACGCCGAGCGCAATACGCAGATCGAAATCGCCAGAAGGGCCGTCACCGACGAGATCGAAACCGCCAGGCGCCTCTTCGCTCTGACGCTGCAAGACTCCCGGATCGGATACGAGGCCTCGAACCACTACTACTACCTGCCGCTTGACCTGGTGGAGAAGGTCATCAACTGCCGGCATGTTTTGGAAACCTGGCCTGCCGGAATGTGAAATAGCGAAGGCGAATCTACCGTCCTACAATCAACGACGCGGACGTGACACAAGCCTCTGGAGACATAACGGATGAGACAGATGATGATGGTCGCTCTGGCCGCCCTGCTCTTGGGGGGGTGGGGCCAAGCCCGATCCGACGTGAGGGCGGATGCTCCAGCGGTAATCGCCCCGCCGGAGTCGTTTTTCAATATGATCCGGGAGAACGACCGGGAGCCGGCCCGGCTGTTCTACAAGAAGTACCTCGACGTCGAGGGCTTGCCGGTCGCGGCCGCAGGTGAGGTGGCGGATCTGGCCCTCCAGCGAACGTACGAGATCGTGACGCACATGCTCACCGGTCGACCCGATGTGCTCGGGGCCATGGTCCAGCAGGGCATGTACCTGATCGTCATCGGCAAGGATCAGGTCTACACCGACATGCCGGAGTATCGCAACAGCCGCAATCCCGACTTCCAGAACGAGCGGGTCCGCGGCACAGGCGGCCTACCCACCAGCTTCGGCGAGGAGAACCTTCTGAGCCTGCCCATCGACCGCTACGACGATGAGAGCATCGCCGTGCACGAGTTCTGTCACACGATCGACGGGACGCTCAGCGAGATCGACCCGACGTGGCGTGGACGTGTGATGGCTGCCTACCGCAACGCGAAGGCCAAGGGACTCTACCACAACACCTACGCAGGCTCGAACCCCGGCGAGTACTGGGCCGAGATCGCGCAGGTGTATTTCGACTGCAATCGGATCAACAATTGGAACCACGGCCCTATCGGACATCGGGAACAGCTCAAGGCGTACGACCCGATGGGCTACGAGCTGTGCCGGACCGCGTTTAACCTGAGCCCCGAGCAGGACTGGCGATACCGATGGCTCCAGAAGCTACCCAACGTCGTCGCCCCACCGGCTCGATTCAAGATCGATCCGTATTACACCAAGTTCACCTGGGCCCGTGAGTTCCCTGTGATCGGGCGAAAGGCGAGCGACGCAGCCCTGCTCCACGCCAATGAGACGATCCGGCGGATGTTCGCCTACCGTCACGACATCCTCAAGGCGTTCATCGCGGACGGCATGAAGCTCGTGGTCCTCGGGCCGGATGAGCACATCAGCGACCTGCCCGAGTACCGGAAGCTGGACGACCCAAACTCCATCGACGTCCTGAGCCGCTACCTGACGTACACACCCGAGATGAAGCTGCTCGTCGTAGGCGAGGAAAACGTCCTGGCGAATCCGCGGGACATGTACGTGGGCGACAGCCAGGTGATCCGCGTCTTCGCCGACGCGATCTGGCGGCTGACGGGCACACGGCCGGCCGATCCCAACTTCGAGAATCGCCCCCGCTACGTCTGGCAACAGTACGAGTTGCGAGTCCAGCGGCTCGATGACCGGTTCGATGCCAAGCTCAGGGAGGCGTTCGAGAAGGCGATGGCCGCGGGCAAATGGCAAGGCACGGCCGCCGTCGCGGATCGCACCGCGTACTGGATCGAAGGCGTGCTGGCCTACTTCGACGCACTGGGCCAGGATGATGTGCCGAACGACGCCGCAGGCCAGATCGTGACGCGGGAACGGCTCAAGGAGTACGATCCCGACCTGTTCGCGCTCGTCAACGAGACGATGGCCTACGAAACACAGATCGATTGGCGATACCAGCCATACGAACAATGAGAGGCATCGACATGATCCTTGTAGCCATTCTCATAGTCAGTGCCCGGGCGCAGCTTGTCGATTATCCCTATGTCCCTGTCCCGTTCGTGCAGGTGCGGATCGAGGACGAGTTCTGGGCTCCTCGCATCGAGACCAATCGCATGGTGACCATCCCGTTCGCCTTCCGCAAGAACGAGGAGACCGCGCGGATGGACAACTTCCGGATCGCCGCCCGCCTGATGGAAGGAACCTACAAGGGCAAACGATACAACGACACCGATGTCTATAAGGTGATCGAGGGCGCCGCGTATTCGCTCAGGCAGCATCCCGACCCCGAGTTGGAGGAATATGTCGATGGCCTCGTGGAGATCATCGCCAAGGCCCAGGAACCTGACGGGTATCTCTTCACCGCCCGCACCTGCGACCCGAACCACCCCGCCCCCGGCGCAGGTCCCGAGCGATGGTCGCTGCTGGCGGTCAGCCACGAACTGTACAACGCCGGCCACATGTACGAAGCAGCGGTCGCCTACTTCCAGGCAACAGGCAATCGCACGCTGCTCGAGGTGGCGATCAGGAACGCCGACCTGCTCGACCGCACCTTCGGCCCCGGCCCCGACAAGCGAACCGGCACGCCGGGCCACCAGGAAATCGAGATCGGCCTGGTG
The DNA here is from genome assembly GCA_039683175.1 of Phycisphaerales bacterium. Lineage (GTDB taxonomy): Bacteria > Planctomycetota > Phycisphaerae > Sedimentisphaerales > Anaerobacaceae > PLanc-01. The sequence goes on along the minus strand of JBDKRX010000129.1, from coordinate 16,173 downwards.
AGACTCTGCCGCGTGACGGGCGATGAGACGTATCTGAAGCTCGCCCAGTACTTTCTCGATGTGCGGGGTCGCATCGAGGGTTTCATGCCTCAATACCCGACGGACTCGCCCTGGTCGGTCTACAACGACCCGGTACAGATCCAGGCCCACAAGCCTATCCTGGAACAGGAGGAAGCCGTCGGCCACGCGGTACGCGCCGCCTACATGTTCTCCGGGATCGCCGATGTCGCCGCCCTCACCGGCGACAAGGACTACATCAAAGCGATTGACCGCCTGTGGGATGATGTGGTCGGCCGCAAGATCTACATCACAGGCGGCATCGGCTCCCTTCATTCGCATGAGTCGTTCGGCAAGGCCTATGAACTGCCCAACCTGACCGCCTACAACGAAACCTGTGCCGCCATCGGCAACGTCCTCTGGAATCATCGGCTGTTCCTGCTGCACGGCGACGCCAAGTATCTCGATGTGCTCGAACGCACCGCCTACAACGGTCTGATCTCGGGCGTCTCCCTCAGCGGCGACCTGTTCTTCTATCCCAACCCGCTCTCCTCCGACGGCAAGTTCCGCTTCAACCAGGGATCGACCGAGCGTTCGCCGTGGTTCGAGGTGGCCTGCTGCCCCGGCAACGTCGCGAGGTTCCTGCCCTCCTTCCCCGGCTACGTCTACGCCCATCGAGGCGACACGCTGTATGTCAATCTGTTCGTGGCCGGACGAGGAGAAATCGACCTCGGCGCAGGAAAGGTCATCGTGAGCCAGCAGACGCGATATCCATGGGAAGGCTCCGTCAAGATCACCGTAGAACCACAGGTCGATCGCGAGTTCTGCGTTGCCATCCGCCTGCCCGGCTGGGCGCGAGGTGAAGCCATGCCTGGTGGCCTGTATCGCTTCCTCGACCATAGCGACGCCCGTCCAACGCTCAAGATCAACGGCAGCGAAATGAATCCTGACATCGCAGCGGGGTTCATGCACGTCCGCCGGGTCTGGTCCGAGGGCGACACGATTGAATTGGACTTGCCGATGCTCGTGCGCCGTATCGTCGCCGATAAGAGAGTGACAGCGGACCTCGGACGGATCGCGTTGCAGCGTGGTCCGCTGGTTTACTGCGCCGAGTGGTGCGACCAGCCCGGCAAGCGAGCACTGAACCTGCTCCTGCCCGACGACGCCCGGCTGGAACCGCAGTGGCGCAGCGATCTGCTGGGCGGGGTCATGACGCTCAAAGGACGTGTCCAAGCCCTCCAGGACGATGGCACAGCGCGGGAACAGGACTTCACCGCCATCCCCTACTTTGCCTGGGCCCATCGCGGTCCGGGCGAGATGGCCGTCTGGCTGGCGAGGGACCGCGAGGCCCTCCGCCACGTCGAGCACGCGGAACCCGAACAGGGACAATGATGGCTTTGTTTTGAGGAAGAAAATGACCGTGACAGCGCGCGTCAGATCGATCGGAATAACCCTGGTCGTAGCGTCAATCGCGGCCGGTGCACCGCAAGCGTCTCCGCAGAACCGGTTCGGGCCGCCTCGCAGAGTGGAGGGCTACTACAAAGGCCAGATCTCGCCGCACTGGTTCGCCGAGAACAGGTGCTTCTGGTATCGCAACGACTTGAGCGGCGGCACGAGGGAGTTCGTCACGGTCAACGCCGAACAAGGCACACGACTGCCGGCATTCGACCACGCGAAGCTCGCGGCCGCTCTGTCGAAGGCCGCCGGCGCGGAATACCAGGGGGATAAGCTGCCGTTCGACGCCATTGAGTTCGTCGAGGATGGAAAGACAGTCCGATTCATGGTCGATCAAACGACGTGGGACTGCCGTCTGGAGTCGTATGAGTGCGTCAAGGCCGCCGGGGAGATGCCGCGACAGACCCCGGATGGCCCCCCATTCGGGCGGGGTCGCCGAGGATCCGGACCAAGTCCCGAGCGAGGTCCCTCGCCCGATTCGCCCGACGGCAAGTGGACCGCCCTCGTGAAGGATAACAACGTGTTCCTCAAGGCCCGCGAAGGAGGCGAGGAAGTCCAGCTCAGCACAGATGGCGCCGAGGGCAACGCCTACGGCCCACTCTCCTGGGCGCCCGATTCACAGACGCTCGTGGGCTTTCGCGTCGAGCCGGGCGACAACAAGGAAGTGTACCGGATCGAATCCTCTCCCGCCGGCGGCGGTCGGGCCAGGCTCCACACCAATGCCTATTCCCTGCCCGGCGACAAATTCGCGATGTACGAACTGAACCTGTTCGACGTCATGAGCCGCAGGCAGATCAAGCCCGAAGTGGAGAAACTCGAATTGGATTGGGAAAGACCGCGTCTTCACTGGCGGCAGGACCAGCGGCACTTCGCCTATGAGAAGATCGACCGGGGACACCAGCGATTCCGCGTCATCGAGGTCGATTCCCACACCGGCCAGGCCCGCAACCTGATCGACGAGCGGATGGGGACCTTCATCTGGACCGCCCACACCGAGAATCTGGGCCTGCAACTGGTGACCTGGCTGGACAAGAGCGACGACCTCATCTACGCCTCCGAGCGCGACGGCTGGCGGCATCTGTACTTCGTGGACGGCGCCAAGGGCGAGATCCGCAATCAGATCACGAAGGGCGAGTGGGTCGTTCGCGGCATCGACAGGATCGACAAGGACGCGAGGCAAATCTGGTTCTACGCCAGCGGCAAGAACGCCGACCAGGACCCCTACTTCGTCCACTATTACCGCGTGAACTTCGACGGCTCGGGCCTCGTGGCTTTGACCGAGGGCAACGGCAATCATTCGGTCCAGTACTCGCCGGACCACCGCTACCTGATCGACACGTACAGCCGCGTGGATGTGCCGCCGGTACACGAACTCCGGCGGACCTCGGATGGCAAGCTCGTTTGTCTGCTGGAGAAGGCCGACATCAGCGAGCTGGCCGCCAAGGGATGGGTAGCCCCTGAGGTCTTCGTCGCCAAGGGACGCGACGGCACGACCGACATCTGGGGCATCATCTGCCGGCCGAAGGACTTCGATCCGGGCAAGAAGTACCCGGTCATCGAGCAGATCTACGCCGGGCCGCAGAGCGCATACGTGCCCAAGAGTTTCAGTCCCTTCTCTCGCTTCACTTCGTTGACAGACCTCGGCTTCGTCGTCGTGCAGATGGACGGCATGGGCACCGCGTTCCGCTCCAAAGCCTTCCACGATGTCTGCTGGAAGAACCTCAAGGACGCCGGCTTGCCGGATCGCATTCTCTGGCACCGAGCGGCAGCGAAGAAATACCCCTGGTACGATGTCACTCGCGTGGGCGTCTATGGCAACTCCGCGGGCGGTCAGAACGCAGCGGGCGCAGTGCTGTTTCACCCTGAGTTCTACAAGGCCGCCGTCGCCTCCTGTGGGTGCCACGACAACCGCATGGACAAGGCATCCTGGAACGAACAGTGGATGGGCTATCCGGTCGGGCCGCAATATGCCGAATGCTCGAACATCGAGAACGCCGCCCGCCTGCAGGGCAAGCTGTTCCTGATCGTGGGCGAGATGGACGACAACGTCCCGCCGGAATCGACGATGCGGTTCGTGGATGCCCTGGTCAAGGCCCAGAAGGACTTCGATCTGCTCGTCGTCCCCGGCGCGGGCCACGGCATGGGCGGCGCCTACGGCCAGCGACGCATGCAGGATTTCTTCGTCCGCCACCTGCTCGGCGTCGAACCGCCCGACCGCAACGCCGATTGACTTGAGAAAGTGAGAACACAACGATGCAACGTACCCTCTTCACCACGCTGATGCTCCTGTTGTCCACTGCCACGCTCCATGCGACCACCGCCACCATTGCCATCGATGCTTCTCAAAAGGGCCCTGCGATCGACCCTCGCATGTACGGCATCTTCCTGGAGGAGATCAATCACGGCGTGGACGGCGGCCTGTACGCCGAGCTGATCCGCAATCGGGCCTTCGAGGACTCGCGGCCGCCGGAAGGGTTCACCCTGCGGGACGGCCGCTGGCTCGACGCCAAGGGCTACGACGCCGGCTTCGACCAGTTCGGCTACGCCACCGACGGCGTGCCCTTCTGGTCGCTCGTCAAAGAGGGTAAGACCAAGGGGGCGATATCCCTCGAAACCACCGGTGGCGTCACTGAGGAATCCTGTTACTGTCTTCGCCTTGATATTGAATACGGCGCTGGCGGACGCATCGGCGTGGCGAACGGAGGTTTCTTCGGCATCGGTCTCAGGCAGGGTCAGAAGTATGAGTTGTCGCTCTACGCCCGAGGCGGCAAAGAATTCATAAGACCGCCCTCCGTGTGCCTGGAGAATCAGGCCGGCAAGGCGGTCTCGAATACGGTCCTCATCCAAGGCATCGGCGACAACTGGAAGCAGTTCAAAGCCACTCTCACCGCTTCGGTCACCGAATCCAAGGCCCGGCTGGTCATCCTCACCGGAGCCACAGGCACGCTGTGGCTGGACTTCGTATCGCTCTTCCCGGCTGAGACCTGGAAGGGCCGGTCCAACGGCCTGCGTTCCGACATCGCCCAGATGATCGCGGATCTCAAGCCCGGTTTCGTTCGCTTCCCAGGCGGCTGCGTCGTCGAGGGCGGCACCGTCGAGACCGCGTACAACTGGAAGGACACGGTGGGCCCGCTGGAGAGCCGCCCGGAACGATGGGGTCCGTGGAACTACCGCTTCACGCACGGCATGGGGCTCCACGAGTACTTCCAGTTCTGCGAGGACCTGGGGGCCGAGCCCCTGTGGGTGGGCTTCTGCGGCCAGACCTGCATCTTCCGCCAACTGGAGAACGTGCCCATGGACCAGATGGGCTGGGTGCGCGACAACTTCCTCGACGTGGTCGAATACGCGAACGGCTCGACCGACTCAAAGTGGGGCAAGCTCCGCGCCGACGCCGGCCATCCCGCGCCGTTTGGACTCAAGTACGTCGAGATCGGCAACGAGAACGCCGAGCGGGCCTACGAGGAACGCTATCGATTCATCTACGACGCGATGAAGGCCAAGTACCCGGACCTGATCTACCTGGCCGACCTTTCTTACTACCGCATGCCCGCCGGACTCTACCAGATCGCGGACCGGCACTACTACAACAACCCCACGTGGTTCATGAATCGTTTCAACGAGTACGACAACCGGGATCGCAGCCTCGCGCCGCTCTACCTGGGCGAGGTGGCTGTGACCAGCCAGGACGGCGGTCCCTACCGTGGCAACCTGCTGGCCGCGCTGGCCGAGGGCGTGTTTCTCATGGGCTGCGAGCGCAACGCGGACGTCGTGCAAATGGTCTCCTACGCCCCGCTGCTGGCCCACGTGGACGGCCGGACCTGGGATTGGCACGGCATGATCTACCACGACGGCACGCGAGTCTTCGGCACCGCGTCGTACTATCTCTGGAAGCTCTTCGGCGCCAATCGGCCCAGCTACACCGTCCGCACCGACGTGAAACTCGAAAAGGCGAAGCCGCCTGTCATTGCGGGCGCCATCGGTGTCGGCACCTGGAACACATCCGCGGAGTTCAAAGACATCCGCGTGGAGAAGGATGGTCAGGTTCTCTGCGCCTCGGACTTCTCCCAGGGAGCTGAGAATTGGCAAGAAGCCGGCGGCGAATGGACCGTCCAGGATGGGGCCTATCGCCAGAACCGACAGGCTGTGGGCCTGAGCTACTTTGGCGATGAGAGCTGGTCCGATTACACATTGACCCTCAAGGCCCGCAAGATCAGCGGTCCCGAAGGATTCCTCGTCGTCTTCGGCCGCAAGGGCGAGAGCAAGTACTGGTGGAACCTCGGCGGCTGGGGCAATCGCGAACATGCCATCGAGTTGAACCAGAGCCCCGTCGGCCGGCACGTCCAGGGCCGGATCGAGACAAACCGCTGGTACGACGTGAAGATCGAGCTTTCCGGCAATCGAATCCGCTGCTATCTGGACAGCGAACTGATCCAAGACGTCATCACGCCGCCGACGGAGCATTTCTACGCCGCAGCAGGATGGGACGACGCGAATGATGACTTGATCGTCAAGGCGATCAACACCACATCGGAACCGGTCGCAGCCACCCTCAGCCTGCAAGGTCTGAACCGCATCCAGCCGGATGTGGCGGTCACCGTCCTGACATCCGCTCGACTCTCGGACAACAACAACCTCGACGAGCCCAGGCGAGTCGCACCGACCGAGAGTCGGATCACTACGGCGGCCGGCGAGTTCGCCCACGAATTCCCGGGCAACTCGCTCACGATCCTGCGAATCAGGACTCAGTGATTTCGTCTACCGGCTGACGCCCGCGGACCGCCACGGATGCTCGTAGGGTCCCATTTCGTCCAGCGGGATGGGGGACATCAGGAGCAGCTTCAGTTGTGGATCGCTTCGGATGGCCTGTTCCTGCGATAGCGTCTGCGGGTCAATGGAGCGATCCATTGCGACGTTAATCGCCGCCTTTTCCACGCCGCCGTCGCGCAGGAAGACCCCATTGCAGTGGGCGAAGAGATTGCGGCTGATGAAGTTTACGTCGGCATCGGTCTTGAGGTTGGCCAAGGCCGGGTAGCGGGTCGCGTATGGCGGCTCGGCCGCTTGTTGCAGGAATCGCTCGATGGCTTCGAGCCAGCGTTTTTCGCCCCAGCGGCTGAAACTGATCCCGGCGTGGCAATCGACGAAGATATTGCCGTCCACGAGGTTCTCCTTGCCGCCGTGGATCTGGACCCCGCCGAAGAGCTCCGCGCCGCAGCGTTCAAAGAGATTTCCGTGGAGCACGATGCCTGAGATCATGTCGTCCAGGCGGATGCCTGCGGCGCCGCAGTGCGTACCGCCGACAATGTCGCTCCAGCGGTTCCAGCGAATCACGACGCCGCGATAGAGCGGATTGCCGAACATGTCGATGCCGCCCTGGTCGTCGGACTCCTGGACCACGTTGCGGACCACGTTCAGCTCGATGAGATGGTCGTTGCCTTCGATCCGCATGGCAGACGACGGGATTCGCTCAAACAGATTGTGGGCGATCCGATTGCCGCAGCCGTCGAGCAGGACGGCGGGCGTGTACGTCCGTTTGATCCGGGAGATGTCGGAGACCGTGCAGTTTTCGACGAAATGCCCGCCAGGAGTCAGGTCTTTGCGGTCACCGCCGGCGACGCGGGTCCCGCCGCAGCCAAGCGTGTGCATCGTGCATCCGAAGATGCCGTGACGTTGACCGCCCTCGACGACGATTGCATCGCCGCCGAACCTGCAGACCGTGCAGCCGGCCACGAGGCAGTCCGCCCCGCCGCGAATGTGAATCGCGTCGCCCCGCCCTTCCTGGAACGTCAGGCCGATAAGCATCACGTGCTCAACCCCATCCATCGTCACGAAGGGCTGATCGAATACGCTCAGGATCGTTTCGGCCTTCGACGGATCGACGCCTTCCGGCGGGAGCCAATAGACTCTGCCGCCGGTGCGGTCCAGGTACCATTCGCCCGACGCATCGATCTCGCGGAACACATTCACCGCGTAGTAACGCTGATCCTTGCGATAGCCGTAATTGGAGTACGGCGGCGATAGATTGAAGATCCGTTCGCCTGCATCGATTGAGGCTACCTTCTGATATTCCTCATACCAGTCCCAATACCAGTAGCCGTAGAGGCAGACATCCGGCTCGTCCAGCCATTGGCTCGGTCTATCCTCCACATACCGGAAACGACCGTCCTTGTCCACCACTTCGCCGGTCTTGACAAAGCCCTCGTTCGGCCAGCGGGCAAGCGTCTGCGGGACGCCATCGACGAACAGCTCCGGCCGGCGACGCAATGCGATCGCGTCGCCCAGGTCCGTCACGCCAAGGGCCTTCATATCGGCCTCCAGGACGCGCCCGCGAACCGAGGGGTCGAGCCTGTCCCGCTGCTTCGCGTCGGCAACGGGTTTCCAGGTCGCGATCCGCACCCCGCCGTGAAAGACAGGCGTCTGGCCGGCCCGAGCCTGGTAGATCACAGGCGCTTCCGCATTCCCCGAGTCCTCGGCGCCAAGCGTCAGCGGCCGCTCGACAGGATACGCACCGCCGCCGATCTGGATTCTCACGCCGCCCTTGGGCAGCGCGCCGCCTCGTGACTTTTTCAGAGCCCGCACGGCATCTCTCGCCCTTTCGATGGTACGAAACGGCTTGGCTTCTGAACCATCGCCCGCGTCGTTCCCCGTCGGAGCAACATGCAGGACGACGGCAGGCTCCGGCGGCGCCGGCAACTGAACCCGGCAGGCGGCTGGATCGCGACTTGGCAGACCTTGTTTTCGGCGTTCCGCCTCCGCAATGCACCGCCGAGCCGTGTCCCTGAAGAACGGCTGGATTGTCGTATCGGCAACGGTGCGTTCCCACGCCGCTGCAGCGGCGGCAGAATCCTGCCGAACTAAGGCAGTCTCCGCCAGGCCGAGAAGGGCCAACCCCCGAACAAACGGCGGAGCGGCTGCGTCTCTCGTGACCTCTTCAAACCCGTCGCCGGCTGCATCCAGCCGCCCTTCTGCAAGGGCCTTAACGGCGGCATCCAACGCCGGGGAACACGTCGCAGGCGGCTCGTCCGCCGCACACACACGGGCGACGAAGATCATAAGGAAGCTGAATACGACGATAGATCTCCACTGCTGCGGCTTCATAGATCATGATCCTCAAAAGTCGCTCTCGATCCTGCGGAAGACAGGTGGTGCGTGATACGCACCCTACACCAGCTTGTCCCGATTCTCGTAGACCTTCGCGATTGCGTTTGCGATGTCGTCCATATCCGACTTGCTCGTCAGCAGCATGTTCTGGCTGATCCATACCGCTTCCTGGCAGAGCTGGTCGTTGCCCGGATAGTGCAATTCCTCGCGGTAGCGGTCGAGCCGGGCCTTGGGGAAGCTCCTCGTGAAGTTCTTCGAGGTCAGGGCCGCTTCGATCAGGCCGTCGTTGTACTGGGGACCGTACCCGCCACTGCAAGGCACGCCTTCGGCGCTGAGGGCCGCAAGGAACTTCTCCCGCGGCGCGTTGTTGAAATGCTCCTTCAGATATCGGAACGGATACAAGTGGTACACGGCTCGCGTAACACCCTCATAGAGCCTGTGCGGGACGATGCCGGGGATGTCCTTGATCTTCGAAGTCAGATACTTCCCGTTCGCCCATCGCAGCTCGGTGTCGGCCTCCAGGCGTTTCATCTGGTTGAGCAGGATCGCCGCCTGGTACTCGGTCATGCGGCGGTTCGTCCCCATCATCGGGTTGGGGCCCGTCTTCGGCATGTTCCCAAAGGCCCGGCCACAGTTGTGGTATGCGTGGACCCTGTCCATCAGATCCTCGTCGTTGCCGACGACAGCCCCGCCCTCGCCGCACGGAAGGTGCTTGGAGTTCTGGAAGCTGAAACAACCCAGATCGCCGAGCGTGCCGCAGCTCTTGCCGCGCCACTGGGCCAGCCACGCCTGGCAGGCGTCCTCGATCACCTTGAGGTTGTGCTTCTTGGCGATCTCATTGATCCGGTCCATGTTCGCCGGGATGCCGAGGATGTGCACGGGCAGGATGGCCCGCGTGTTCTCGGTGATTCGCTCCTCGATCTTATCCGGATTGATCTGGAACGTCTCGGGATCGGTGTCCGCAAACACCGGCAGCGCACACGAATTCAACACCACATTGTACGTCGCGATGAACGTATACGGAGAAACGATCACTTCATCGCCCACGCCGATATCGAGCATGTAGAGGGCCGTCAATAGCGAGTTCGTCCCGTTCACCATGGCCACGCAGCGCTTGGCGCCGAGCAGCTTGGCATACGCCTGTTCGAACTGCGTGACGGTGTTGCCCTGGCCTCGGTACCAGTTCCCGCTGCGGAGAATTGCGAGGACCGATTCCTCTGCGGACTGGTCCCAGACAGGCCAGTTGGGCCAGGGTTTCGCCCGGACCGGCTGGCCGCCCAGCATGGCCAGTTTGCCCACGCTTTTGCCGAGGCTGCCCAGAGCCGGAACAGACCCGGCCGCTATCGCTGGAAAGGTTCCTGCTGATGCAGCGCCCACGAATTGTCGTCGAGTCATACGTTGTGCGTTCATCTCTCGCCCTTTCATTTGCGAATGCTGATCAGATCGGTTTTCGGAGGTTTGCTGTCGGTGACGCGCGCCAGCGTGTACACCGTGCCGTCCTTGCCGACGGCAATCGAGTTCACATAGTACGGCCGGCGGCCATCTTCGTAGAAGATGGGACCGTGGTCCGTGTACTGGCGGCCGGGGATGTCGTACGTAATCAGATGGAGATTCTCGATTCCCTTGGATTCGCCCATGGCGGTCTTCGACTTGCCCGCGACCCGTTTGCCGTCCACGTAGATGGGCCCGCCGGTCAGGTAGTACAGAGTCTTGCCGTCGGGTCCGAGCGTGAAGCCGAGATAGCCGTAGCTGAACTGGTCGAACATCCCGCTTCGCTTCGAGGGCAGAGACGTGATTCGATCCACAATCTGCACCTCGGGCACGCGCGGATCGAAGCGGAACAGATATCCGGAATTGCCGTGTACGCCGTAGATCGCCTTCTCGGGCTCGTACCAAACCGTCTGCCTCCAGTTGTAGGCCATGTGCCCCGCGGAGGTTGGGTCATAGAGACCAAGGTAGTCCTTCCTCATATCCTCGCCAGCTACGACCTCGATCGCGTCACGGTCATAGAGGTAGCGGAAGATCTCGCCGTCGCCGACGGTGTAGTAGACGCTGCCGTCGCCGGGATCGACCACGAACGAACGGCACAGGGTGCGGTATTGCTCGCCCTTGCCGTTCTCGCCCTCGCGGGAGATCGGCCCAAGGTCCTTGAGCTCCTTCTTCGCCAGGTCGTATCGCAGGAAGCGCCCGGCCGGCCAGGTCAGGCCGTAGAGCCGCCCGCGCTGCGTGTCCATGGTCATGGTCAAGATGCCCTCGCCTCGCGGGGCCTTGCCCAGGTCCTCGAACTTCTTCGTCGCCAGGTCATAGGCGAGGAAATGCCCCCCTGGGTACGGCTTCCAGCCTTCCGGCGGGATGCCGATCTTCTCCATGCCGTCGATGATGCTGTACCAGCCGACGTGCGTCGCGAAATAGAGCTTTCCGGCCCGTTCCACGAAAGTCACATGGGACTTGCCCTGGACGATGGTCTTGGTCCCCTTCTCGCCACAGGCTTCAGTGATGTCACCCATGTGCTCGACCTGGTCGGTCGCCGGATCGTAGCAGAACATCTGCGCGCCGACATCGAAACGCTCCGATGACAGAACGTAGAATATCCGACCATCGCTGGCCGTGCCCATCCCGTTGTACGTGTCGTGCGCCTGGGCGAAGCCGGAATCGTGGATTCGAGCGACCAGCCCACCTTGGGCAGGAACAACACGTACGCAAAGACAAAGGGCAAAAGATGAAAGGTAAAACATCGGTCTCATGTGCAGCACTCCCGCCTTTTGACTTTTCACTTTCTACTTCTCAGTTCTCACTTGACGCACCAGCTCGTGCACCTTGCCCACGATCGACTCTTCGACCGACGACGCGAAAGGCGTCATGGTCGTGCCATAGTAGAGGACCGCGCCTCGGGCCTCGTAGCCGCCTTCCTGCAGGACCCGTTGGGAGGGCACGTAGCCGAAGACATCGTTGCTGTACCCGGCCACCCAGACCGGCTCGCCGGGTAGTTCTTTCTTCAGGCGAATAGAGTAATCCACGAGTGTTTCGCCGGCCAGCGCGATCATCGTCAGGTCCTTGCCGAACTGAGCAACCTGGACGAGATAGGGATACGTGTTGGAGCGTCGGCCCGGACCCTCGATCTCGCGGATCATCTCTTCGGCATATCGTTTCAGATACTTGTCCTTCGATTGTGCCTGCTGCTTGAGTTCCTCCATACTCGCGGGAGGCTCCAACTCCAGCGTCGCCTCGTCCACCGCAAGCCGCAACGGCCCCTGCACCGGCCGCAACTTCGCCACCAGCGCCGCTTCCACCGCATTGGCCAGGGCGCGCCCATGCTGTTTCGCCAAGTCAACGGTCCGTCGCGGCGTTGGGTTCTGGTCCGCGCCGCAGCCCTCGACGAACATCGCCACCACACCCGGATGCATCTGTTCCACATACTCCTGTGCGAATCCGGCGTAGTCGCCACAGAACTCGTAGTCGCTCAGCGTTGTGTTGTGGCATGCGTACCCGAACACCAGGGCCAGTGTCTTCCCGTCCGGCCCGTTGACCTGCAGGACCGGGACATCGTGATCGACAGGACCGTCGGCATTCGGCGCAATCACATAGCCATTGGCCGTCAGCAGCCGGCGGTTCATCGCGACGCCCGCCCGGCCGTGCGTATAGGACAACTCGGCCGGAGCCAGGGCATCCAATGCAAGACCAATCAAGTCGATGACCTTGCCGAACAGGACATCAGAATACTGCCTGCCCAATTCGATCTGCTCCGGCGGCAGGTCCCACGCCTGCGTGCCCCGCCAATCGCGCAGTTCCGGCCCGGAGTGCGTGTGCGAGACGTTGAGCAATAGGCTCGCGGGAGCGAGTTTGTACCGTTCGCCAACCTGCTGGACCAGACGATCGCGAAACTCGCGGGGAATCCCGATCAGGTCCAGCGTCACGAGCACCAGACGCGTGCCCTCGGCATCTTCCAGAGCCAGCGCCTTGGCGTGGAGATCGTGGATCTTGCCCTCGGAGGGCTTGTTGCGGGCGGCGTAACCCGCCATCCACATGGACTGCTCCGGCGTAATGACCACCTTCGCAACGCCCGCCTTCCACGTCGCGGACGCATTGCCCGTCTGTGCTGCGGCCGACAGCGGTATCCCGAGCACCGCCATCACGACAACCACCACGAGAACTCTCATACGCAGTGAAACGAAACCCATGTCAATTCCTCCAACAAGAGTCGCCGCAATCAGTTGGCCGGTTTCAGGACGATGGAACGCAGATTGATGGCCTGCCAGCCGTCACGGAGTGGCTTGACGCTCAACTCGCACGGGCCCTCCTTGATCTCGATCTTCCCCAGCTCGACGGTCTTGAAGCTCTGATAACCGCCCGTGCTGGCGACCTCGGCGGAGAGCTTCTGATCGCCGGCTACAATCTCGAACTTGCTGCTCTGGGCGGGTGTCGCAACGACCGCAGTCACGTTGAAACGACCGGGCTTGTCCACTTTGAACGACCAGGCAATCGAGTCGCGGAGATTGGTCCACCAGCCGATGTTCGACTCGCCCTCGATGGACTCGACCTGGGCCTGGCCGCCGTGAATCTCCGCCGACTCGGCCAAGAGGGTCAACGTACCGTCGGCAGCTTGGCCGGGCAGGACCTTCTCGATATCCAGCTTGCCTTTGACCTCCAGGACAATCACTGTGTCGATTGAGTCCAGCGGCGCCGCGGGAACGTCGATCGTCGCGCCGTCAGCATTCGCGATCACCTTGAGCGTCTTATCGGTGGCGAGCAGCCACGCGCTGCGGACCTCGTTGCGCAGGCCCGGTACCAACAGCTTGCCGTCCTCGGGCCAGTTGAAGACGTGCAGGTAGAGCGTGGCGCCGGAGTTGCTCAGCTTCTTCGTGCAGCGGCCCCAGGCCAGGCGGGAGAACGGGCTGGCCGTGGTGGCGTAGATCGACTCGCCATTGACCTTCATCCACTTGCCAACCTCCTTGAGCCGCTCGATGCTGGGCTCGGGGATCTCGCCCAGCGAGGTCGGGCCCACATTCAGCAGATAGTTGCCCCCCTTGCTGGCGATGTCCACGAGGTTGCGGAGCAGGGTCTGGGTAGATTTCCAGTTGTGATCGTAGCTCTTGAAGCCCCAGGTGTTGTTCATGGTCATGCAGGTTTCCCAGTCGCGACCGGGGATGCCGGTGGCCGGGATTTCCTGCTCGGGCGTGCTCAAGTCGCCGCCGTAGCCGCCGCCGAGCCGGTTGTTCGTGATGATATGCGGCTGGAGCTGAACCAGCGGCAGCAGTGCATCGGCACGCTCCTTGCTCATATCGACCGGCGTATCCCACCACAGGACGCCCAGTTTGCCGTAATTCGAGAGAATCTCCTTCACCTGCGGAGCGGCGATCTTGCGGATGTACTCGTCCATGCTGCCGTCCTGGGCGGGGTCCCAGTGCCCGCCTGCGGCGGCGCCGCCCAGATGGTTCCAGTCCTGGGCCTGCGAGTAGTAGAACCCGAGCACCAGGCCATGCTTGGCGCACGCTTCCGCCAGCGGTTTGAGCAGGTCCTTGCCATACGGTGTTGCGTCCACCACGTCCCAGTCCGTCACCTTGGAGTCAAACAGCGCGAAGCCGTCATGGTGTTTCGACGTGATCACGATATACTTCATGCCGGCCTCTTTGGCCAGGCGGACCCAGGCGTCCGGGTCATACCGAACCGGATTGAACTGCTTGGCAAACGCCTTGTACTCGGCCACCGGGATCTTGGCGTTGTGCATGATCCACTCGCCGATGCCGCCGATCTCCCGGCCCTTGTAGATGCCTGCGGGCACGGAATAGACACCCCAATGGATGAACATGCCGAAACGGGCCTCACGCCACCATTTCATGCGGGCATCCCGCTGCTCGGGCGTCTCGCCCGGCCGGCCGATGATCTCCTGCGCGGCTCCCATGCCGCAGAGGCATGCAATCAGGACGGCGGCCAACACAACAACGCGCCCCGCCCGCTTCAAACCATAGCGTTCCATGTCAGAACCTCCACACGATGGACGACTCGTCAAATAGTAAATAGCAGATCGACAATGGTAAATCAGTCGAGCCGAATACCTTTCTGGTGCAGCCAGTTCTTCAGGTCCCCCATCTCGCTGAAGACCTCGTTGTCGTAGTCCTCTTCGAGCTTGGTAACGCTCTCCGCCAGCTCCGGCTGCTCCTGAACCACCTCCGTGAGGCGCCGCTCGAACTCATCCGCGGTCGCCTGCAGATCCTCCATCTCCACGTGCATACCGAGAATGCCCGCGATCCTCCTGGTCACCGCCGCGACGCACTTGGGATTTGTGCCCTGCACGTAGGCCGGCACGGTCGCCACGAGAGCAACCATCTCGATCCCCTCCTCCCTGGCCCGCGTCGTCAGGTACGTCGTGATGCTGGCGGGACCCTCGTAGTCACTCAACTTGACGCCAAGGCTCTCGAGCCGTGGCTTTGCCTGGGCGTCCGAGACGGAGCAGAAGAACTGGGGGTCCCGCGTGTGCGGCACGAGGCCCGCCACGCTGCCGATGAAGCAGATCGACTGCACGCCAAAACGCCTGCACAGGCTGAAAACGCAATCGGCGTACTCAACCCATTGCAGGTTCGGCTCCTTGCCGAGGAACAGGATCAGGTCCTGGTCCTCCGCCGCGAAGAAGACATTCTCCGGGAACGCGAACTCGCGAACGACGCCCTTGCGAATCTGGCAATGCGGCCGGAACAGGGATGTCACCTCCATGGCCCCCGGAAAACTGTAGAGGTAGAACCCCTGGTGGTCAATCTCGGCGATCCGCCGGGCATAGAGCCTGTCGACCAGCGCCTTCACGGTCCCGGTCGAGACATCTCCTCCGTCCATCCAGCCCGAGAAACCCAGCAGAAGCCGGGGGTTCCGGAAATTGGCTTCTCCCAGAATCCGCAATCTGTCCAACGCCATGACCCCTTCCTTCCATGAAGTCACCATTACTCGATGCCAACCCCCGCATGGTAAGCCCCCTTCTGCAAACCTGCAAGCGGAAAAAGGCCCGCTTGAACGGCCGGCGTAAAGGGTTTAGCATGGGGTGGATGTTCGCACCCGCGTCCCCAACGGGGACAGTCGGCAACATGGATTATGGCAATGGGAGGCAGTCGAATGGCATGCCAACTTTCACGTCGCGCGTTCCTCCAATCCGCGGGTCTGGCCGCTCTGGGGGTTGCAGTGCCCCTTCGCGCCACCCCTGGGCCAAGACAGCCGAATCTGATCCTCATCTACGCCGACGACCTCGGCTATGGCGACGTGGGCTGCTACGGCGCGACCCGAGTCGCGACGCCGAACATCGACCGACTCGCAAGAGAGGGCGTTCGCTTCACCAATGCACACTCCGCCTCCGCTACGTGCACCCCGTCGCGGTACGCCCTGCTCACGGGCGAGTACGCTTGGCGGCGCAGAGGCACCGGCGTCCTCCCGGGCGACGCAAGGCTGATCGTTGAGCCCGGCCGGACCACGTTGGCCTCGCTCCTGCAGCGGGTGGGCTACAAGACCACCGCCATCGGCAAGTGGCACCTCGGCCTCGGCGCCGGCGACCTCGACTGGAACAGCGAGATCAAGCCAGGCCCCCTCGACATCGGGTTCGACCGCTGTTTCCTCATCCCCGCCACGGGCGACCGCGTGCCGTGT
>JBDKRX010000128.1:0-16370 GCA_039683175.1 Phycisphaerales bacterium | reverse complement strand
CTGTTGACGGCGCTCTTGGCGAGGTCCGTGGAGCCGTCGCCGACCCAGAGCCGCAGGGCGCCGCCGCTGTGTCTGACGAGCCCGAAGCCATAGTAGTTGCTGTTCAGGAACTGCAGCTTGCCGGCGATGCCGCCGTAGATCCCGGCGTTGGTGCGGTCGAGCTGGATCCAGGCGGCGAGGGTGAAGTTGCCGGTGACCTGCGACGCGGCGTCCACGCCGCAGTTGACGACCTTGCCGGCCCCGAACTGCAACGCGCCGCCGGTGAAGCCTTCGACGCGTTCGATGCCGCCGCTCAGGGCGCCGTGATGGCCGTAGCCCGAGGAGTCCACGGCGGTGTCGGAGGCGCCTTCATCGAAGGTCCACCAGCCGACGAGGTGCTCGTCGACGATGGCCACGTCCGGCACCGTGCTGAAGCTCCAGACCTCACCGGGGTAGAGGGCAAGGCCTCCGAACTCATCCGGCGTGAACTCATCGACCCGCCAGTAGTAGGTCTTGCCGGCCTCAAGCGACTCGGGAGTGAACACCGCGTCGGCGATCTGAAGGCCTTCGACGGTCCCGTTCGCGACCTCGTCGTAGTTCTCGCTGAAGTAGATCGTGTGGAAGATGGCGCCGAGACCTGCGGTCCAGCTCAGTTCCTGGCCGAGCGGAACGCATACGGTCCCCTTGGCGGGCGTGGGGTTCCACGCCGTCACCGGCTGCACGGTGAAACTCCAGACCGGGCCTTCCCATGGGCTGGCGGGATTGCCCTCGGCGATCTCGTCCACACGCCAGTAATAGGTCGTGCCGGGAGTCAGTCCGGCCTCATATCCGGGAATTTGTCCGATCTCGAGAGACGCCTCGGTGGTGGAAATAGGCGTCACCTGGTCGGTATCGACCGCTTCGAAGGTCTCCCCGAAGGAAACCCGGTGCGAGGTCGCGAAATCGCCGGCCTTCCAAGTCAGCGAGAATTGGGTCTCGCCGATCACGGCGCCGTTCGCGGGGGCGACTGCCAGCGCCTGGGCAAACGGGATCGCAGTCATGGACTCCAGCACTCCGGTTTCGTCCAGAGCTTTGTTGTGGATGCGCACGTCATCGATCCGGCCCTGGATCTCGCGATCCGTTTCCCACGTCTTTCCAATCACGACTTTTTCCGTGTCGCTCAGCCCGGGCAGTATGACCCCGCTGCCGCCGCTGCCGGCCAGCGTCCCATTGATGAAATAGCGGTGTCCGCCCTCGACGACTTGGGCGACCACGTGGACCCATTCATTCAGCGGAACGGTCGCAGTGCTTGTGGTCCCCACGCCGGCGGTGCTGAAGTGGAGCACCCCGTCCGACTGGAGATAGAGGCTGTAGGAACGAGTGCCGTTCGACTTGGCCACGATCCCCTGATAGGTCGAGCCGTTCGGACCGTTGGATCGCTGGATGTAGACCCAGGCGGAAACGGTGACTTCGTCGTCCACGGTCAGACTCTCGGAATGGGGAATCTCCACGAAGTCGTCCACACCGTCAAACTGCAGCGCGCCGTCCAGCGTGCCGCTTGCCCATGTGGGACCGCCCTGAAGGGTCCCGTCATTGCCGTTGCCGCTGGTGTCATGGGCAACGGTGCCGCCGCCTTCATCCATCCGCCAATGTCCCACGAGCTTCGCGGATGTCGATTCTACAATCGATCCCAACAGCAGGACCACGACTACCGGTAGAACTAATCTTCTGTACACAACTGACCTCCTCTGCAATGAGACTGAATAATACGCGCCCGGGTACAAACCACTTGCGCACCATGAACCCTGGGAACTGACGTGAGTACTACGCGTTGACACCTCTTTGACACCTGATTTGGTGCTGTATCCAGGATCTGTTCATCCTTCCATCGACCCGGAGTTCCTTTTCCACCCTTCGCCCGGCGTTTGGGATCGCCGCAACAAACCATCCAACAAGGCTATTATACAGTACTTACGGGTGCTTGTCGATAGGAGACTCCGTGGATCAGCGGTCTGGTTTGCCTTGACGGGTCCCCCGGCGGCCGGTATCGTGTGAGTTGTGAGGGGATGGGACACTGGATCGCTAAACCATGAGTGGCAAAGAGGTAACGTTGAGCCTGTTCGCGGAACCGCCGCGGGAGGCCGGAGGCGGCGAGCCCGAGGCATCCGAGCAGAGGACGGGGCACGGGCATATCATCCGCGTGGCGATGGAATCCGCGGCGGACACCGAGTTCGACTACCTTGTGCCCGAGGGACTCTGGCCGATTGTCGTCGGGCAGCGTGTGGAGGTCCCGTTCGGGAAGGGAAACAAGGTCGAGACCGGGTTCTGCGTCGTCGCCGATGTGCCACGCGAGAAGTCGTTCGCCGGCGGGAAGGACGGGGGAAAGCTCAAATCCATCATTCGGCGGGTGGATGAGGAGCCTCTGCTCGGGCCGGAATTGATGGAATTGGCTGCGTGGATCAGCGACTACTACGTCTGCCCGCTCGGGCAGGTCTTGGCGGCCATGGTGCCGGGGGCGGTCAAGCGGGCCGCAGGTGTCAAGACCCAGCGATGCGTATATCTCTCAGATGGGTGGGAGCAGCGGTCTGCGACGCTCAAGGGGGCCAAACAAAAGCGCATTGTCGAGGTTCTGAGGGAGCGGCAAGCGGTCTCGGCGGAGTCGGCGTTCGAGGCGGGCGAGTTGTTGGAGATCGCGGATTGCGGGCCGGCGGTACTCAAGAAGCTGGCCGATGAGCAGGTGGTTCGGATCGCTCAGAGGAAGGTGCTTGGCGATTTGCCTGTTGTGCCGGCGGTATTTGCCGGCGTCGGAGGCGACGTTCCGACTGCGATTACCCTCAACGAGGACCAGCGGGTCGGCCTGGAGCAGATCCTCGGGCGGATTCGGGCCGGGAAGTTCGGCGTGACACTGCTCCACGGCGTGACCGACAGCGGCAAGACCGAACTCTACATCCGCGCGATCGAGGAGGTCGTGCGGGGGGGCAAGGCCGCGATCGTCCTGCTGCCTGAGATCGCGCTGACCGCCCAGACGGTGCAGCGGTTTGCGGCGAGGTTCGCGCGGGTGGCGGTGCTGCATTCGGGACTGACCGCGGGGCAGAGGAACCAGCAGTGGCAGAAGGTGCGGGCCGGGCAGACGGATGTCGTGATCGGGGCGCGGTCGGCGATCTTCGCGCCGGTCCCCAAGCTGGGGTTGGTCGTGGTCGATGAGGAGCACGAGCCGAGCTACAAGCAGGATTCGGCCCCTCGCTACCACGGGCGGGACGTGGCGATCAAGCGGGCGCAGTTGGCGGGGGCGCACTGCATTCTGGGCAGTGCGACGCCTTCGCTGGAGACGATCCAGAACAGCCGGACGCGGGAGAGTTTTTCGCTGGTCCGGCTGCCAAAACGGGTGATGGACCTGCCGATGCCCGAGATGAAGCTGGTCGATATGCGGGATAGCACTGTGAAGGAGAGCCACCTGTCGTTGCTGAGCGACCCGCTGGCGGAGGAGCTGGCCCGGGTCCTGGAGCGGAAGGAACAGGCGATTTTGTTGCTGAATCGGCGGGGGTACAGCAATTTCGTTTTTTGTCCATCATGCCGGCACACACTCCAGTGCCGCAACTGCGATACGTCGCTGACGTTTCACAAGCTCAAGAAGCCGATGGCGGGCGTGACGACCGCGACCGGAAGCCACATGGAGCATGGGTATGCGATTTGTCATTATTGCCTGGCGCAGACGCTGGTGCCGCGGGATTGCCCCCTGTGCGGGCGGAAGATGACGATGATCGGGGTGGGGTCGCAGCGGCTGGAGGAAGAGCTGGCGAGGCGATTTCCCCGGGCGCGGGTGGCGCGGGTGGACAGCGACTCGATGGCGAGCCACGATTACTACCGGCTGTTGCAGGAGTTCGGGCAGGGGCGGATCGACATCCTCGCGGGCACGCAGATCCTGGCGAAGGGGCTGCACTTCCCGAATGTCACGCTGGTGGGCGTGGTGAGCGCGGATACGTGTCTGTATATCCCCGATTTTCGGGCGAACGAGCGAACGTTTCAACTGACGTCACAGGTGGCCGGGCGGGCGGGAAGGTCCGAGAAGAGAGGCGTTGTGTTCGTGCAGACCTACTTTCCAGAGCAGCCGGCGGTGAAGTTCGCGATGGCACAGGACTTCGAGGGGTTCGTGCGGGAGGAACTGAAGCACCGGCAGGCGTGCGATCTGCCGCCGTTTTGGAGGTTGGCGATTGTGATGCTGCGCGATCCGAAGCACGAGAAGCTGGAGGTGGCGGCCGGCAGGATGCGGCAGCGGATCGACTTAGTGATCCAGCGAGAGCGGCTCCAAGCGAAGGTCCGGGGCCCGATGCCCGCCGTGATCAGTCGAATCCAGCGGTTTCACCGGATCCAGATCATCGTCCAGACCCCCGACGCCGCCACCATGCGCCGGCTTTTCGCCATCCTTCGCACCGACAGACCTATTCGTCCCGCTGCAAAAATTAGTGTTGATATTGATCCTGTGAACTTGTTATAACTTGCACTCGTCCAAGGCTGTCGATATAATCGCGGTTTTGGTTGACCGGGGCGTGGCTCAGTTTGGCTAGAGCGCTTGGTTCGGGACCAAGAGGTCGGTGGTTCAAATCCACTCGCCCCGATTCCTCTTCATGATCTGCCGCTGTGTCATCGGTTGCCCGCCAGGGTGTCGAGCAGGGGCGTCAGCAACCGCTGGGTTGTCGGCACATGTCCGTATCCCGCCCTGATCTGATCTCGGTCTTGGACGAAGGGGGCTTCGACCAGCTCATCGCCGCACTGTGCGAGCATCGCTTCGATACTGCCGGTGGCGTATTCAAGGTGAAACTGCAAACCGACCACGTGTCCGCCGTGCTCGAATGCCTGGTTGGAACACGCATCGCTTGCTGCCAGTCGCGTCGCCCCGGCGGGGGTCTCGAACGTATCGCCGTGCCAGTGGAACGCCGTGAACTGGGCCGGCATGGAACTGAAGAAACGCGACCGGGCGGCTTCCCGCGTGAGGCGGACCGTGTGCCACCCGATCTCGACCTGCGGATTTTGCACGACCTTGGCCCCGAGAACGTCCGCGACAAGTTGTGCCCCAAGGCAGACGCCGATTGTCGGCACGCCGGCCGCGAGGGCCTGCTCCAGAAACGCCTTCTCGCGGGCCAGCCACGGGTAGTCGCGATACTGGTAGACGTTCATCGGTCCGCCCATGATCGCCAGCAGGCCGATGCCGGCGACATCCGGGAACGGCGCGCCCTCGTAGAGCCGCGTCGCGGTCACTGTGTGGCCTCGCTCCTTGGCCCAGACCGCGATATTCGCGGCATCCTCAAAGGGCACGTGTTGCAGGTAGTGGACTCTCATGGTTGTCACGCCTTGGCCACAGACAGCATTGTCCCCAGACATCCGAGGACGCCGACGAGGAGAATGTAGAGATCGCGCCTGCAATAGTCAAGCTGTTTGGACCCGGCGGAAGGGACGACGTGGTGATTGAAGGATAGAACAACCCCCCTTGGCCTACGGCCGCATCCTCTCGCTCTCCGATTTGGATGCGGATGCACACGAGCGCATCCACCCAACGCGACAACCTATCCTCGCGGTGGCTTGTCCGCTGCCCGGCAATCACCGGGCAGAATCTTATGCGTGTTTGCGCAACTGTAGACCGGCGGCAGTCAGGCCAAGCGCGCCGAGCAGAACTGCGCCGGGCACAGGCACCATCGCTGCATCAAACCGCAGGCGTGAGTCCACCGTGTGGCGCTCTGCGAAAAAGATGTCGTAGGCGTACACCTGCCCGGGCGTGAGCCCCAGGGTGTCCAGATTCACCGAGTAGCTTCGGGCGGGCCACACGCCGCCGCCGTCGACCACCAGTTTATCGTTGACGTAGACGAACAAATCGTCGTCCGCCGTGTACTGGAACACCTGCCCTGTCTGGTACATGAACGACGTGTGCATCTCCACGGTGAAGTGGTAGTTGTGGGGTCGCCTCTCGTTCCCGCGGAGTTGGCCGTCGATGGGGAAGAAAGTCGAATCGTCGTACGTGTAGATTCCTCCCGGACCAGCCATGCCGTTGTCGAGGGCGATCGGGATCGTCGTGCTGTACGAGTTGTCCGTCCACCATTGGTTGAAGCTCGCCTGGCTTGCGACGGTCGCAGTCGATCCGGCGGCCGCGTACACCGGTTTGCGTCCCGCACCGATTGCCGAACCGAGAGAACCTACAATTGCGTAGTCCTGTGCAATGATGCTCTGATCGAAATCCGCATGGGTCGTGGTGAAATCCCTGACCGTGGCGTTGACGTAGATCATATCCGCGTTAGCAACACCCCCGCTGGTTACGATCAAGGCGCTTCCAACCAATAGAACCAGAAACCGTTTCATTTCTCTGTCCTCCAGATGGTGAGGCCCGTCGGGACCTGCAACGGGCTGCAGACCCGAATAGACCTTTATGGAGAGGGCGGTTCGCCTGTGCAAGAGGGTGGTCCGCGGACGAGGGCTGCCGCTCGACGATTCAGGAATCTCCGCGAAAGGCAGGATGTCGTTCCGATCCGGCGTTGGGATATGGGAATCGCGTTGCCCGCTCCCAGCGACGTTATCGTCAGAGGAATGGCCATCCGTGCCGTGATCATCCGATTCGACTCCATTCGCGAAACGGCCCATCTGCGGCCGGGATCATGGCCCATAGCGATGTCTCGGCGGCAATATGAATGCACCATTAGTGGCCGTGTCCGGCCGGGCTGTCAACTAAGGAAAATACGCAATTTGGGGTCATGATGAACGCTGTTGACATCCAGAACGGAGCCCCAAATGCGATCGGATATGCGGCTATCCTTCCGGATCTGCTCGCTTCCTTCTGCCGGGCTCAACAAAACAGGGCCCTGCCGTTGGCGACAGGGCCCGCTTCTGGCCCCAAGGAGGGCGCAGAAATGATGGTCTTGAGGTAGCGACCGATCGTATCAACCTATGGCGGCGCCTCCTCGCTCTCCGGTTCGGATGCGGATGCACTCCGGCAGGTCCAGGATGAAGATCTTGCCGTCGCCGATCTGGCCGGTCCGGGCGCCCTCGATGATCGCCTCGACCGTCCGCTCGACGAAGTTCTCGTTGACCGCGATCTCCAGGCGAACCTTTTTGAGAAGGTTCACCTCCATTGGCACGCCGCGGTAGGATTCGTGATAGCCCTTCTGCTGTCCGCAGCCCAACGAGTTGGTCACGGACATCTTGAACACCTCAGCCTTGTACAACGACTGTTTGACGTCGTTGAGTTTGTGCGGCTGAACGTATGCGATAATCAATTTCATATTCGTGTCTCCTGGATCGGGCCCGGGGCCCGTCCGTGGGTTCTCTTGGATTCTCGTCGGTCCGTTACGCGGTAGTGAACACCTGGAAGCCGGCATAGGCTTCATTCCCGTGCTCGCCGATGTCCAGCCCTTTGAGTTGCTCGTCATCGCTGACCCGCAGGCCGATGGTCTTGCGCAGTGCGGTGAACAGGACGAGACCCAGCCCGAAGGCCCATACTGCCGCAGTGCCGGCGCCGATCAACTGGGCGCCCAGTTGCTTGAATCCATGGCCGTAGAACAGACCGCTGTTGAGGCTGAACAGCCCGTAGGAGATCGTGCCCCACACGCCGCAGACGCAGTGGACGCTCACGGCGCCGACCGGGTCGTCGACCTTCAGAACGTAGTCGATGAACAGCACGCTGAGCACGACGAGGATGCCGGCGATTCCTCCGATGAACATCGCGCCGATGGGGGAGACCCCATCGCACGGAGCGGTGATGGCGACGAGTCCCGCCAGGATTCCATTGAGAGCCATGGAGACGTCCGGCTTCTTGAGCAGAATCCACGAGGTGATCAACGCCGTCATCGCGCCGGCTGCAGCCCCGAGGTTGGTGGTCACGGCGATGTAGCCGGCCAGACCCACGCCGGCTGTCGTGCTGCCCGGGTTGAAGCCGAACCATCCGAACCACAGGATGAACACGCCCAGGGTGGCCAGGGGGATGCTGTGTCCGGGAATGGCGCGAGGCTTGCCGTCGGCGCCGTATTTTCCGATTCGGGGTCCCACGATGATTGCCCCTGCCAGCGCCAGCCATCCGCCGATCGAGTGTACGACCGTCGAGCCGGCGAAATCGTGAAAGGCGAGCTTCTCGAGCCAGCCGCTGGTGCCCTGGCCGCTCAGGCTGCCCCAGGCCCACGATCCGAAGACCGGATAAATCAGGAGGGAAATTACACCGCTGTAGATCAGGTACGAGACGAATTTCGTTCGTTCGGCCATGGCGCCCGAGACGATCGTCGCGGAGGTGGCTGCGAAGACGGTCTGGAAGATCAGGAACGTCCACATCCACTCGTTGCTTGCCGGCGTCACGCCCGACAGCCCGAAGAGCGTGGTCCCGAACAGGCCGTTGCTCTTGCCGAACATCAGGCCGAACCCGATGAGGAAGAACACGATCGAGCCGATGACGAAATCGAAGGCGTTCTTCATCAGGATGTTGACGGAGTTCTTGGCACGCGTGAAGCCGGTCTCGACCATGGCGAACCCGGCCTGCATGAAGAACACGAGGAACGCCGCGACGAGCGTCCAGACGACGTTGATGTTCGTCTGGAGCTCGGTCTTGAGCGTTTCAACAGGGGACGGCGGGGCCTCCGCCGCCCCCGCCGGAATAGACATCGCCAACAAGGCGGGAATAACCAGCAATGCAACCATTCGTCTACTTCTTCTCACGTTTCTACCCTTTCCAACACGGTCTTCTGAACCTGCGTCGCCACACCGGCGCATTCACGAGTGTACAAGCCCGAATTCAGTCCATGGCTCTCGAATCGGGCTATGGTGCAGGTTGCAATCGTTGTGCCAGCAATGACGTGGTCCGTGGAAAGAAGTGTAAGGGCTTGTTGTGCAATAAGTTAGAGTTGATGGGGTCCTGCCTGTAACGTTCTGGGATACCAACAAAAATGTATCGATATACATATGTGGCTACAATTATGTAACTACTGGAGCTCGTGGGGATGGGTCGGCAATGGTGCAAATGCATCCGGATTGGGCACGCGATACCGGGGATGCCCCAGGATCCCGAGCTTGCGAGACGGAGGGCTCTGCCGTGCTTCCAGCGGTCCCCGGTCTTGTTCCCCGTGTGTGGGATCCTCTGGCCATTCTCTGGAGAGGGGTCTTGTGGGCCGATACGCATGGGAAGTCGTGTGGGGGGATCGCGGCGATCTGGCGATCTCAATACGGTATTTGTGTATTGACTGTAGAGGCAAAGTGTGGTACAATAATTCCGTTGTAGACTCAACAGGGAAGCTGACAGGGAGCCATTCCAACAGGGCACGGGTCGCGCGCAGGGGTATCGCAGCGGTCCGGGGTATGGCCGGCGTCGACTGTATGGCAGGGTGATGAATTCCTGTATTGGAGGGAGCACAAGATGGCGGGCATAGCGGGTATCGTGGGCTGGCGGTCCCGGACGGAGGGGGCTGCGTTATTGGATGCGATGCTTCACGTCATGATGTACGAACCGTTCTACACACGAGCATCCCATGTGGACGCAGAGAACGGGTGGTACGTCGGGGGCGCGTCCATCCGGGGAGGATTTGCCGATTGTCTGCCCGTGCGCAACGAGACCGGCGACGTTCTCCTGTTCCTTTCGGGCGAGTGCTTCCTCGATTCCACGATCGTGGACGGACTGCGTTGCAGGGGGCACCGATTCGACCCTTCCCACGCGAGCGTCCTCGTTCATCTCTACGAGGAGCGAGGGCCGCAGTTTCTCAGGGAACTCAATGGCTGGTTCAGTGGCCTGCTTCTGGACGTCGGACGACGCCGGGCGATGCTCTTCAACGACCGCTATGCCATGCAGAAGGTCTATTACCATGAGACTCCTGACGGGGTCTGCTTTGCATCCGAGGCAAAAGCCCTGCTCAAGGCGATCCCGTCGCTGCGCGCGATCGACGCGAGGAGTGTCGCGGATTACCTGTGTTTTGACTGTGTGCTCGATGAACGGACTTTCTTCCCGGAGGTTCACGTTCTGGCCCCAGGTTCGCTGTGGATCTTCGAGGGAAACCACGTCGAGAAGACACGATACTTCGACCCCGCCGAGTATGAGGCACAGGAGCCTCTGGCGGCGGGACCCTTCCTGGAGGAGTTGGGCGCGACGTTCAAGAGGGTGCTTCCCCGCTATCTGCGGGGCGAGAAGCTTTCTCTGGCACTCACTGCCGGCCTGGACACACGACTGATTCTGGCGTGTCTGCCGCAGAACGACTCGCGGGTTGAAGCCGTTACGTTTGCCGGTTCCTATCGCGACAGCATTGATGTCCGCATGGCCAGAAAGCTGAGCGAGAGATCCGGCATTCCCCATCATACGATCCGGCTGGATGGCGACTTTCTCGCGGAGTATCCGGATCATGCCGCGCGTGCCATGTATGTCTCCGATGGCCTGGCCGATGCGACCACTGTCGATTGCCTTTACCTGGAGCGGCGTGTGAGAGGCATCTCTACGGTCAAACTGATGGGAGGGTTTGGAAGCCAGGTTCTGGGCCGGGTGAAGCCTGCCCTGCGTGCGCGTCCGCCGGTCGCGGAGGTGATCCACCCGGATTTCCGGCCGCAGATGTCTGTGGCGTCGGAAGGGGCCGATGCAGGCGCCTCCTGCCATCCTCTGTCGCGCATGCTGCGCAGAGAAATCCCGTGGTACTGGTCGAAGTTCACCGTGCCTCAGATGTCGCAGGTGATGGTACGCAGTCCGTTCCTGGACAACGACCTCATCCGAGCGTTGTACCGTGCTCCGCGTGAAGGATACGATGGCACCACGTTCGAGCTTCAGGCCGTCAAGAAGTATAACGAGCCGCTTATGGCCGTCCGAACGAACAAGGGAGTCGGTGGCAGCGCTCCGCCTGTGATTGACGGCCTCGTCCGGAATGTCATCCGATTCCGCAGACTGGCCGACAGGACGCTCAATTGGGAGATTCTGCCTCACTCGATGCATCACATGGTGACACGCATGGACTGCCGGTTGCTGTCTCCGCTCCATCTGGACGGTCTGTTCTTGGGATATGAATGCTATCAGCACTATAACCGCTGGTTTCGTCGCGAATTGAGTCCCTGCGTGAGAGAGATTCTGCTTGATAGGACGACCCTGCAACGGCCGTACTGGGACCCCGCCCAATTGCGCAAGATTGTTGAAAACCACATCGAAGGGCGAGGCCGGTACCTCCGTGAAATTCGCAAAGCCCTGACGATTGAGCTGATTCACCGGGTACTCGTGGAAAACTGGCGGAGCACCTGACCGACCCTCCGAGAATTGCCCCAACGATTCGGGAACCGCCGCCATGCAGTGGCTACCGTTTGTTCAAGACATACGGTAGACTGGCTGGGTCAATTGGGCACAGGTGCCCGGTCTGCCTGCCTTGGAGGTTGGCTCGACCACAGGCACGGGATAGAAAGGATCGTCATGGGCCACTGCATGCGACGGGGTCGCCGAGGGCCTCTCACGGCTTTCCTGGGGAGCATATTGCTCGCGGCTGTTGCCTTTGCGGGCGATCAGGCGCAGTGGGGACAGGCTTGGACTCGGAATATGGTCTCCGGCGAGGTGGGACTGGTCGAGGATTTCGATCCGGCTACCGGCCGGAACATCAAGTGGATCGCGCCGCTGGGCAGCGAGACGTGGGCGACGCCTGTGATTGCGAAGGGGCGCATCTTCCTCGGGACGAACAACGATCCGCCTCGCGATCCGCGACACAAAGGCGACCGGTCGCTCCTGCTGTGCCTCGACGAGAAGGACGGCAGTCTCCTGTGGCAACTCGTGGTGCCCAAGCTCGGGTCCGATCCGTATCTGGACTGGCCCAAGGCCGGCGTCGTCTCGCCCGCGACGGTCGAGGGCGACCGCGTGTACGTCATCACGAATCGCGGCGAGGCGGTGTGCCTCGATATCGAGGGCCAGCGCAATGGCAACGACGGTCCATACAAGGATGAAGGCCGGCACATGGTCCCGAGCGACGCCGAGCCGCTGGAGGTCACGGCCCTCGACGCCGACATCGTCTGGCTGTTCGACATCCCGAACCAGGCGGGGACCTGGCCGCACGACGGCGCCCACGGCTCGATCCTCATCGACGGCGAGTTCCTGTACGTCAATACGAGCAACGGTGTCGACAATACGCACCGCGTGATCCGCCGGCCCGAGGGGCCCAGCCTGATCGTCCTGGACAAAGAGACCGGACGCCTGCTGGCTCGGGACGGCGAGGGGATCGGCCCGCGAATCTTCCATTCGACGTGGTCGTCGCCTGCGATGGGAGTCGTCGACGGCCGCAAGCTGATCTTCTTCTGCGGCGGCGACGGCGTGGTCTATGCCTTCGAGCCGTTGCAGGCGGCGCCGCCCGAGGGGCAGGTCGAGACGCTCAAGCGAGTGTGGCGGTTCGATCCCGATCCGACGGCCCCGAAGGAGAACGTCAGTACGTACCTCGGCAATCGCGAGGTCAGTCCGAGCAACATCAAGAGCACGCCGGTATTCTTCGAGAATCGCCTGTACGTGACCCACGCGGGCGATATCTGGTGGGGCAAGAACCAGGCCTGGCTCAAGTGCATCGACGCGACGAAGCCGGGCGACGTCACGGACTCGGCGCTCGTCTGGTCCTGCGACTTGAGCGAGCACTGCTGCTCGACGCCTTCGGTCCACGAGGGGCTCGTCTACGTCGCCGATTGCGGGGGCATGGTCCGCTGCATCGACGCCGCGACCGGACAGGTGTGTTGGGCCCACGAGACGAAGGGGGATATCTGGGCTTCGACGCTGGTCGCCGACGGCAAGGTGTATGTGGGCACGCAGCGGCGGGACTTCTGGGTCCTTGCCGCGGGGCGAGAGAAGAAAGTGCTCAGCGAGGTCCGACTGGACAGCGCCGCGGCCGCCACGCCGGTGGCCGCCAACGGCGTCCTCTACGTGACCACCATGAAGAAGCTCTACGCCCTGCAGAAATCGCAGTGACTACGGACCGAATGTGCCACAGGATGACGGCTGGATTGGAGTGGGCAACTTTCGTCTTTCATTGAGGAGTCTTGTGCCATGGTGAATCAGGGTTCTTCTCGGCGTGAATTCCTTCGTGGTGCCGCGTTGGCGGCGGCTCTGGCAACGATGCCCGGGGCAATGAATGCGGCCGCAGGGACGGGAGGCTCCAGGCTGCACGTGGCCTGCAACCAGTATCCGTGGGGTGTGTTCTATCAGCGGGAAGGCAGGGATTTCGGCGCCTCGCTTGACTCGGGATTTGCGGAGGTGAAGGCCAGCGGACTCGATGGATTCGAGCCGGGGGGAGCCGAGCAGATCGAACAGATGACGCCACTGCTGAAGAAACATGGGCTCGAAATGCGGTCACTGTACGTCAGCAGCACACTGCACGAGGCCGCCCGGGCGGATCAGAGCATCGAGGAGGTCGTGGCCGCTGCGATGAAGGCGAAAGAATTGCTCGGCACGCGGATCATCGTGACCAATCCCAGTCCGCTCCGGTGGGGTGGCGCGGAGAACAAGACCGACGACCAGCTCCGGACCCAGGCGGCCGCGATGAACAAGCTCGGTGCCCGGCTCAGGCAGATGGGCCTGACGTTGGCGTACCACAACCACGACATCGAGCTGCGAAACGCCGCACGCGAGTTTCACCACATGATGGCCGGCACGAATCCGGCCAACGTCACCCTGTGTCTCGATGCCCACTGGATCTATCGGGGAGCGGGCAACTCGCAGGTGGCCCTGTTTGACGTGTTGGAGCTCTATGGTCCGCGTGTCACCGAGCTGCACCTGCGCCAATCGCAGAACAACGTCTGGACCGAGGTTTTTGGGCCGGGCGACATCGACTACCTCCGGCTGGCCGGCTGTCTTCTGAAAACCGGCGTAAAGCCGCTGCTGGTCCTGGAGCAGGCGGTCGAAAACGGCTCTCCGAACACGACGAAGGTCGTCGATGCCTTCACGCGGAGCGTCGCGTACACGCGCGAGGTCTTCGCTGGCTTTGCGGTCTGACTCCGTAGGGTGCGCGCTACCTTCGCTCACTGGATGTGCACGAACCGGGTGTACGCCTGCTCGATGCCGTTGATGAGCATCTCGACGGCCACGGTCGTGAGGATCAGGCCCATGAGCCGCTCGATGGCTGCGAGCGTCCGCTTTCCCAGCAGGCGGGCGAGCCGCTCGGCAGACAGCAGGATCACGCCGGAAACCAGCCATGCCAACAGCAGGGCGACGAGCCATATGGGCCACTTGCCGGGATCACGGGCCGTCAACAGCATCAGGGTGGCCATGGCCCCGGGTCCGGCGATCAGGGGAATCGCCAGTGGCACGATGAACGGCTCGCCGTCGTCGGACTCTTCGTTGAAGACGCCCTTCGGACCGGGGAACACCATCCGCACGGCGATCAGGAACAGGATAATGCCGCCGGCGGCCCCGAGGGACCCATAGGACACCCGCAGGCCCGCCAGGATGTGCTCTCCGAGGAACAAAAACAGGATCAGCGTGATTAGGGCGATCAGCATTTCCCGGACGAGAATTCGCCGATGCTTTCCCACAGGGACATCCTTGAGCACGGCGAGGAACGCCGGGATGTTCCCGACCGGGTCCAGAACCAGGCACAACAACAGCGCAGTCGAGAAGATCTCCATAGCCATGCCGTTCCCGTGGGCCATTCTGCCCGCGTCTATCGCTTATAGGCTTTCAGCAGGTACTCCTGCACCATTCGTTGGGTGTTGAAGAACGATCCGTTCAACGCCAGCGCGGACAGCATGATGCAGATGTACTGTTCGCGATCCCCGTAGAACATCGGAAGCACGACATTCTGCAGTTTCTCGTACAGCGCCTCGGCGTCCTGCGCGGAGGTGTCCTTGGCATTCTTGCGAGCCTTGCCTTGGATGGCCCATCCGGTGAGGTTCTCGACGCATCCCTCGATCCACCAGCCGTCGAGGATGCTCAGCGAGGGGACCGCGTTCAAGGCGGCTTTCATCCCGCTGGTGCCGGAGGCCTCGTGAGGCAGTTGCGGCGTGTTGAGCCAGACGTCGACGCCGGGGATCAGGATCTTCGCGACGTCGATATCGTAGTTGGGCAGGTATACGACGCGGACCTTGCGCCCGAGCTGCTCGCCGGCCGCGAACACTTTTCGGATCAGATCCTTGCCCGGAAAATCCTGCGGGTGCGCCTTGCCGGCGTAGATGATCTGGAACGAGCCGGCGCTTGACGCGATCTTCTTGAGCCGGTCGAGGTCGCGGAAAACCAGGTCGGCCCGTTTGTAGGCGGTGGCGCGACGGCCGAAGCCGATGGTGAAGGCCTTCGGATCGAGCTTGACCTTGAGATGCCTGGCGACGTAATCGACCAGCCTGGCCTTGCACTTCGCGTGGGCGTCCCAGATCTCCTTTGCCGGGATGCTCATGGCGTAACGCAGGCTCAGGTTGTCCGCCCGCCAGCCGGGAATGTAGCGGTCCAACAGTCTCTGGAAGGGGGGCGCGACCCACATCGCGGCGTGTACGCCGTTCGTGATCGCGTCGATCCGGTATGAGCTGAACATCGCCTGCGAGACCTGCCCGTGCTTCTTCGAGACGCCGTTGACGTAGTTGCTGAAGTTCAGGGCCAGGTGGGTCATGTTCAGCGTGTCGCCGTCGCCGTTCAACTGTTCCTGAAGGTTCCAGGCCGGGTGCTTGCCGAGGACTGTGCGGACCATGTCCATCGAGAACTTGTCGTGGCCGGCCGGCACGGGCGTGTGGGTCGTGAAGACGCACTTGCTCCGCACGGCTTCGATGTGCTGGGGCTTGATCTTCCCGCCGCCGGTTGCGCCGCGTTCTTCGTCGAGCAATTCCACGACGAGGAATGCGGCATGGCCTTCATTCATGTGGAATCGGCTGAGGGCCATGTACCCGAGGGCACGAAGCATGCGGACGCCGCCCACGCCGAGCACGTACTCCTGGCAGAGACGATAGCGTGAGTCGCCGCCGTAGAGGTACTGGGTGAGCTGGCGATCCTGCTTGTCGTTGTCCGCCATGTCGGTGTCCAGGTAGATCACCGGGACCGTGGCCCCTGTGACCCCGAGCGCGTCGTATCGCCAGGCGCGAATCCTGACCTCGCGTTTCTCGATGATGACCGAAACACGAGGGGTCAGGGGCTTGAGCCGCTCGCCGACGTGCCACGCCTCCGGCGTCTCGGTCTGGTTGCCTTGGGCATCCAGTGTCTGGTGAAAGTACCCCTTGCGCGGCAACAGCGTGACCGCGACCATGGGCA
Source organism: Phycisphaerales bacterium (assembly GCA_039683175.1). GTDB lineage: Bacteria > Planctomycetota > Phycisphaerae > Sedimentisphaerales > Anaerobacaceae > PLanc-01. The sequence goes on along the minus strand of JBDKRX010000128.1, from coordinate 235 downwards.
CCGCGAGATCGGCGGCCGAACGAATCGTGTCGCCTGCCAGAATGCCCAGCCCGCCGCTCTAGGTCGGGATATCCGCTTGGAGTCCGATCTCCATCGAGAAATAGGCAATGGATGCTTTCGGAGGGGCTGTGCGGGTGTTACGTCGCGACCCGCCGCGGCGGCGAGCCCTTCCTGACTGCTGCTTGGTCATAGACAAAACTCCCTGTTCATTCTCACGACCGCGAATCTGCATTCT
>JBDKRX010000127.1:0-13491 GCA_039683175.1 Phycisphaerales bacterium | reverse complement strand
GATGCGGTGCCGTCGGAGGCTTCGATATAGAACGCCCGCACGGTGCCGGCCGTGGCGCCGGTGATCGCGAAGGTGTAGACCTGGTCGCCGGCGACCTCAACATCGACGGAGCCGTCGTCCACCATGGGCACGGCGGCGAACGTGCCGCTGCCCTCGGCCCGATGATAGAGCGTGACGGAGGCGACGCCGTCGTTGTCGAGGACGCGGGCGGTCACGACGATGGACTCACCCCCCTTGGGCAGCGTGGGGGAGTGCTTTACGTCGAGGATGTCCGGTCCGCGATTGGCCACGAACGCGGTGTTCCGGCTGCCCGGCGTGCCCAGATCGAGCGGCATGTTCAGCTCGAAGGCATGGGCCGGTCTGGGAGGCCGGACGGGCGACAACTCACGCGTCGTACGCAGGAGCAGGAAACGACTGCCCCGCAACCAGCGGGCCCAGCCACGGAAGGTCACCGATGTTCCACCGACGCCGGCGATCGACTGGTTGATGCGGTTGGCCCCCGGGTCGCCGTGGCCGGTCGCAATCAGGTGGAGGGCAGAGGCCCCGGAGTAGCGATCCTCCGTGGTGACAAACGACCGGCAATGGTTGCCGAGAATCCGCCAGGAGGCAGCGCCGCTTTCGAAGCCGTTGTTGGTGATACGGTTGGAGCTGCCGATGACGCACTCCAGATCGTCGAGGAGCGCTTCGCCGGCGTTGAGCAGCATGAGGTCAAAAATCGAGGCGGCGTCGTGCGTATAGCGGCCATCGACGCCCTCGATGGTGAAGGAAAACGGCTGCCATTGGGTTTTGCCGCTCTCGTCGCTATCCGCCCAGGCGCCGGGCGTGTCGTTGTCGCTGCGTGGGTCGCGCAGTTCGAGGCTGGCGCCCATGCCGTCGGCCCAGGCGGGCCATCGGCCGCCGTCGAAGTAGGTCACGTCATCGGCCGTGACCATGTACTCTTCGATCTTGCCGCTGTCGGGATTCTGCTGTTCCATCGGATACGAGAGTCGAATTCGTTCGCTGTGGTCGTCGAGCCCGCCCTCATAGGGGCCGAACAGATTCTCTGCAAGCACCAGGTTCTCGTACACGGCCACGAGGAAATTCGGGTCCTTGGCGACGACGAGATAGCCGCCCGGCGCGATCGTGGCATCGCGGGGGAACGTGTAGTCGATCCCGTCGGTGAATGCCCAACCCTCCAATGAGATGGTGCTTTCGCCGCGGTTGTACAGTTCAACGTACTCGAATCGATCATCGCGGGCCGCGTGGTGGTACATGATTTCGTTGATCACGATGTCGCGGATCAGCCTGTCCGAGTTCGAGACGCCGAGCGTCGCTGATGCGAGGCAGTCGAGCGAGTCCGACCCATCCGGGCACCGGCCGAAAGTCACGTCCGGTGCCATGTTTCCGTATCGTATCGCGTCGAGCACGCGGATGGCCGTTGGCTGGGCGTCGCTTGTCGCCGCCGTGACGTAGAGGGTTTCGCCCGCGAAATCCAGACCGAAGTGAAAGGCATCCGGCGCCGTGCCTTGGCGGACGGCCCAGAACCGGCCGGGCTGCAGGGCGACGCCATCCGGGACCTTGTATTGCAGCAGATTCAGCCGGTCGTCGCTCAGATACACATTGTTCAGGCTCACTGCGGTCGGGCCCGGGTTGTACAGCTCGATCCAGTCGGCGCCGGGGGCCGCATCGCTATTGGCCAACAGCTCGTTGATGACGATACGGGCGTTCACATCGTCTCCGGCTTCGGGCTGTGTGACGATTGCCCTCAGCACCGCGCACCCGAAACCATCCGAGCTGCCCGCGAGAGTCGCATTGTGGGCCTGGATTGCCAGGACGTTTTCGCCCACCAGCAGCAGGCTCCTGTTGGCGGTGAGGTCCACGGAGGCGACAGGCGGCTCGGCGGCAGTTCCGCCGCTGGCGTTGTACGCCGGCGGATTGCCTATTATGGAGCCGGAATCCGCCACGCGTGTGCCGTTGAGATACAGCACGTATCCATCATCGTAGTGGACCTCGGCCAGCAGTTGTGTGAACGAGGCGACCTGCGCCGAGGTCAGCGTGAATCGCAGCCGGGCATAGATCGAAATGTAGTTGCCCGACATATCGCTCAACACGGTGCCGATGTACTCCAGTTCGGCGGCATTGTTGCTGTAGCCGTAGCCGTTGGCGCCGTCCAGCCAGCCGGTGGTCGCGGGGTTGTCGTCGAAACCCACCTGCGTCCAGGCTGTCGTAGGGGCACCGCCCGCGCCGGGCGAAGGCTCCTGGGTGCCCTTGAAGTAGCGTCCGCTGCTGCCGGCGTCCACAAGGGTTATCACCGTCGGGTCCGCCGATTCGGCCTGGGTCTGATCGGGAAATCCGGGGGTGCCGCCGAGGTAGGCGCTGGGCGACCAGGAATCCGCCCGCTCCGGATCGCCGCCGAGCTTCGCGAGGATCAGCGAATGCCCCGTGCCGTCCGGTGAGACGGGCCATGGACTGGCGTCGTTGTAGCGCAGCGACAGCACGATCATGCCAGCGGCGTTGGACAGGTCGATTCGCTCGCCGTCGTTGTTCAGTTTCCCGGTATAGGGGCCGAGGACGCCGGCCAGACTATAGGCCGCGAAGACGGCGTTGGGGTCGCGTGCGATCACCATGTATGCCTTGGGACCCAGGGTTGTGTTCGGGTCGAACGTGTACTCGATGCCGTTCGTGAACGCCCAGCCGCTGAGGTCTTCGGAGACCGCTCGATTGTTGTAGATTTCGATGAATTCCAGGGTTTCATCCCCGGTCGTGGGATCCTCCACAGGGTGGTACATGACCTCGCTGATGACCAGGGCAAACCCGGGTCGTGCCGACCATAACACTGCCATGCAAGCGAGCACAAGTAGACGACACCAGCATCGGGGTGATTCTCTCATCGGGCCTCTCATCCTTTCTCCTGTGTTGACACCGGCCGAATCCGCCGATTCCGGCCGCTTGGGACCACTCCTCATGACTTCCGCGATCTGAGGACTCTGTAGGAAGACCGCCTTGTTTGCGGACCACCTACGGCGTCATAATGCCATATGATATAAGACGCTCCTGAATCCTATTCTAACAGATCATCGGCGGATTTCTTGGCGAATTTCGCGTTTTTTGGCCTCACCAGCTCAGTATTCGAAAGACGTTGGAGTAGTCATCGGTCCAAACCCCCACGGCAGGGTCGCCCCTCAGTGAGTACCAGCCGTCATAGGAATCCAGCAGTCCGAGATCCGCCGGATCGCGGGCCACTGCAACCCAGGTGGACGCCGAGGCGCCTGCCAGCGACTCACTGTCGCTGGGGTCGTGCTCCTGGATCAGGCCGGCGAGGCCTGCATCCTCGACCAGATTTGCCACGACCGGCTCGAGATTCAGATACCGGTTTGAGATGTGCAGCATGGCGATGCCGCCCGGAGCGAGTTTCCGTATGTACAGGGCCAGTGCCTCGCGGGTCAGCATGTGAACGGGAATCGCATCGGAGGTGAACGCATCGAGAACGAGCAGCTCGAAGGCGCCATCCGGCTCGTGGAGCAGGCTCTGCCGACCGTCGCCGATAACGACTTTGGCCTGCTGTGCACATAACTCAAGATAGCGGAACAACTTAGGATCACGAGCGATCCGCTCCATGACGGGGTCCACTTCGAAGAACGTCATGCTCTGGCCGGGGGTATGATAGCAGGCCGCAGTGCCGGTGCCGAGGCCGATGACGCCGATCCGACGGAGCATATGCGCGTCGTTCATGGCTTTACATATCTGTCCCAAGGGCCCTTCGCGGGTGTAGTACGTTCGGGGTATGCACAGATCCTCGGGGTCCATGCACTGCTCGCCGTGGAGCGTCGTGCTGTTGTACAGTCTGTGTTCGTTGCCTTTCTTATTGGTGCAGACTGTGTAGACGCCAAAGAAGCTCCGCTCGTGGTGAAACTGATATGGCAGCTTGTCCAGGAAGATGCCGTAGACGAGGATGCCGGCGAAGCCCAGCGTGAGCCGGAGGGGCCGCTTCCGAAAGCTGTACAGCGCGACCGCGGTTGCGCCATAGAACAGGATCGGGCCGGCGCGGCCGATGCGCGACACGTCGAGACGCTCCGACGTCAAAATGTATAGCGCGATCACGATTGTGGGCAGGGCGAGATCGAGCAGACGCCGGTTCAGGGTGCCTCGACCGGAGGTTGGACGCACGAGACATGCAAGGATGAGAACCAGCGGGTATTCGAGGACAGAGTCGAAAACGACCGGGGCGATCAGCGAGCAGAAGACCCCACCCAGGAGGCCTCCCACCGACATCCAGAGGTAGAATTCCGTGAGATGTTCGGCGGCCGGTCTGCGGCGAACCAGTTCGCCATGACAGACCATCGCCGTGACGAAGAAGGCCAGGAGGTTGAGCGCCAGGGTGAGCCACAGATAGTCGTCTTCCTTGAAGTAGATTGCGAGTAGTGCATACACCCACACCTGGAGCCAGAGCATCCAACGATGCCGGAGGATCGGGCGGCGTGCGAAGACGATGACGAAACTCAACAGATAAAGCGTCAGCGGCACAACCCACAAGAGCGGCACTGCGGCCACGTCGGTGCTGATGTGTTGCGTCGCGGCCAGCAGCAGGGCCGACGGGACGAAGGCCAGCGCCACCCACTGTGCCCGGCGGCTCCAACGGATTTGGTCCCGGGACGGGTCAAAGATGTCCTGCTCTCGAATTGCAGAGAGGAGATCGGCCATGGCTGTGCCTCTGCGCCTGCGTCGTGCTGCCCAGAGGCTTACCGAGCACAGCAGGATGATCGCCGTCAGCAGGAGGTAGCCCGCGGCCCACGCATGGCTTTGACGCTTCAAGCCAAACCAGGGCTCGATCAGAACGGGATACGCCAGCAGGGCGATCAATCCTCCCGCGTTGCTCGATGCATAGAGAAAGTACGGATCATCGGCGTGCGGATGGTCCGATCGTGAAAACCATCTTTGCAGCAACGGCGCGGTAGCCGAGACCGCGAAGAAGGGCATTCCAATGCTGACCGCCAACAGCCCGATCAGCCAGGGAATGGGATGGGTGCTGGTGGCCACTGTCTCTTGCCACATCGCGTGAGCGGGCAGGAAGAGGAATCCTGCTGCGAGGACTGCCGTGTGGATGAGGGCCTGCCCTCGCAGGGTCTTCAGGCGAGAAAGCAGGTGGGCATAGAGATAACCGATGAGCAGCATCGCCTGGAAGAACATCATGGCGGTGTTCCAGACCGCTGGGGTCCCGCCCATGAGGGGCAGGATCATCTTCGTGAACATCGGTTCGATGAGGAACAGGAGCAACGAGCCCAGGAACAACGCAGCACAGTAGAGGGGCACGATCAAGCCACTGTCCCGAGGGATAGAAGGCGGGTCTGTGACAAGGCTTGCGTCAGAATAGAAATCATCGTGCGACATTTCGATCCATCGGAATCGACGTGACGTCAGCGACACCGCTCGGGCCATGCCATCCATGGCCAAGGAAAGAAAAGGCCGCCGGCTTCGACGAATCGAGCCGGCGGCGCCATGTCCCATTCTGTCTCGTCTTACGCGAACTCTCTGTATTCGCGGTCGGTAATGACGCCGGGTTGCGGCTGGGGATACTGGCCCTCGGCGTTGGCCTGCAGCGGGGCGGGGAAGCCCGGCGCAAACTTGTCCACGTCCGGCGCCATCTCATGCGGGCAGTTGAGGATCTGCTCGTAGGTCACGGTGTTGCCGGTGTGGGCGGCCATGCGGCCCATCGAGGTGACCAAGCTCGCTTCGGCCCCTCGCTTGGCCTCGTTATACCGCTTGTTGTTGCGGATCGCGTCGATCAGATCGTCCCACTCGAGCTGGTACGGGCTCGCTTCAGGCTGCGGATACTTCCAGATCGGCTCGACGCCTTCCATGAGGTGGCTGCTGTAAGTGCGGACCTTGCCCGGCGTGTGGCTGTTCGTCGAGACGACGGCCGAGCCCTTCGTACCGTGTACGAAACTGCAGAAACCGCTCTGGCAACCCTGCATGTTCCGGCCCTGGTAGAAAAGTCTCGCACCGTCCGGGTAGGTGTACTCAACCGCGTAGTTGTCGAAGTTCTGATCGACAGCGTTGCCGCGGACCTGCCGGCCGCCAAGGGCGTGAGCGGAAACCGGCCAGGCGCCCTTCATCCACGAGATCTCATCGATCTGGTGGATGTAGTAGTCGCTGTAGACGCCGCCGCTGGCCCAGATCCAGCTATGGAAACTGCGGATCTGCCACATCAACTCGTCCATGTTGGCCGGCTTGGGGCCGACCGCCGCGGCACGACCGCCCATGCGGTAACCTCGCATCATGAGAATATCGCCGATCTCGCCGCCCTGGATTCGCTTGAGCAGTTCCTGCCGGCCCCGGCAGTGACGGATCATCAGGCCGACGCCGACCTTGAGATTCTTTTGATCCGCCTCTGCGGCGAGTTGGATCATCTTCCTGGTCGTTGGGCCGTCCACGGTCACGGGCTTCTCCATGAACACATTGATGCCCTTGCTGATCGCGTACTGGAAATGGACCCATCGGAAGGCCGGCGGGGTCGCGAAGATCGCCACGTCGCCGGGCTTGAGGCAATCCATCGCCTTCTTGTACCCGTCGAAACCGAGGAACCTCCGATCTTCGGGCACGTCCATTTTGTCCGGGTGCTCCTTCATCAGGTTCTCGTAACTGCTCTTGAGCTTGTTCTCGAAGACGTCGGCCATGGCGACGAGCTTCATCGGCCCGCTCTTGACCGACAGGGCGTTGTCCGCGGCGCCGGTGCCTCGCCCACCGCAGCCGATCAGGGCCACCTGGATCGTGTTGCTCTCGCCGGCATAGATTCGCGGCGTCAGCCCTGTTGCCAGGACGGATGCAGCGGCCAAACACCCGGTGGTCTGGAGAAATTCGCGGCGGGTCATGCTTGTGTGCGTACGTTCGCTCATTGGGGATGGTCTCCTATTGTGCTGGTTGGTTTCAGATGTTGTGTTCGACTTCGAGTCACCATCGGCTCCTGGGTCGGCGGCGCGGCATGCCGTCCAATGTCGTTTCATGCGAACTCTCTGTATTCGCGGTCGGTAATGACGCCGGGTTGCGGCTGCGGGTACTGGCCCTCGGCATTGGCCTGCAGCGGAGCGGGAAAACCCACCGTGAACTTGTCCACATCCGGCGCCATCTCGTGCGGGCAGTTGAGGATCTGCTCGTAGGTGACGGTGTTGCCGGTGTGGGCGGCCATGCGGCCCATCGAGGTGACGAGGCTGGCCTCGGCCCCTCGCTGGGCCTCGTTATAGGGCTTGTTGTTGCGAATCGCGTCGATGAGGTCGTCCCATTCGAACTGGTACGGGCTGGCTTCGGGCTGTGGATACTTCCAGATCGGCTCGATGCCTTCCATGAGGTGGCCCCGATAAGTACGGACCTTGCCCGGCGTGTGACCGCTGGTCGAGACGACCGCCGAGCCCTTGGTCCCGTGCACAAAGCTACAGAAACCACTCTGGCAGCCCTGCATGTGCCGGCCTTGGTAGAAGAGTCTCGCGCCGTCCGGGTAGGTGTACTCGACCGCGTAATTGTCGAAGTTCTGATCGACGGCGTCGCCGCGGCACTGCCGGCCGCCGAGGGCATGGGCCGAAACCGGCCAGGCGCCCTTCATCCACGACATCTCGTCAATCTGGTGGATGTAAGAATCGCCGTAGATCCCGCCGCTGGCCCAGATCCAGCTATGGAAGGTGCGGATCTGCCACAGCAGCTCGTCCATATGGGCCGGCCTGGGACCGGTCGCCGCGGAACGCCCGCCCATGCGGTAACCTCGCATCATGAGGATGTCGCCGATCTCGCCGTCCTGGATTCGCTTGAGCAGTTCCTGCCGGCCCCGGCAATGGCGGACCATCAAACCGACGCCGACCTTGAGATTCTTCCGATCCGCCTCTGCTGCGAGTTGGATCATCCTCTTGGTGGTCGGGCCGTCCACGGAGACAGGCTTTTCCATGAACACATGGAGGCCCTTGCTGATCGCGTACTGGAAATGGACCCAGCGGAAGGCCGGCGGGCTCGCGAGGATTGCCACGTCGCCGGGCTTGAGGCAATCCATCGCCTTCTTGTACGCGTCGAATCCGACGAACCTGCGGTCCTCGGGCACATCCACCTTGTCGGCATACCCCTTGGCCAGGTTTTCATAGCTGCTCTTGAGCCTGTCTTCGAAGACGTCGGCCATGGCGACGAGTTTGACCGGCCCGCTTTGGGTGATCACGGCATTCTCGGCGGCGCCGCTGCCTCGTCCGCCGCAACCGATGAGGGCCACCTGGATCGTGTTGTTCTCGCCGGCGTAGATTCGCGGCGTCAACCCTGCGGCCAGGACTGACGTCGCGGCCAGGCAGCCGGTGGCCTGGATGAATTCACGGCGGGTCGTGCTCTTGGGCGTGCGTTCGCTCATTGGGGGAGGTCTCCTGCTGTGGTGGTTGCTTCCAGATGCTGTGTTTGACTTCGAGTCACCATCTGCTCCTGGCCCGGCGGTTGGCTCGGGTTCGACAGTCCTATTATCGCGGTAATGCCCTCCGATACAAGGACTTTTTCAAGAAGGACGCCGCAGTGCGTGTGCCTATTTCGCTGATTTCGCGGCCAGACCCGGGCGAAATTCCTTTTGTCTGGGGACCAGAGCCGTGTATTCTCTCCTGCGATGGCAGGGCAGAGTTTCATGGATATCCGGATTGAGAGTCTGATCGAAGGGGCCAGGCGGGCTCGGGGCACCGTGGTGATTGTGGACGTCTTTCGTGCGTTCACCACCGCGGCGGTGGCGTTCGCTCGCGGGGCGTCTCGCATCGTGATTGTCCCTGAGCCGCCCGAGGCACTGCGGCTGCGGAACCGGGGCGTGGGAGACGTCTGCGTGGGCGAGGTCAACGGGATTCGGCCGGAAGGCTTCGATTATGGCAACTCGCCCCATGAATTGATGCACGCCGAACTGGAGAACAGGGTGGTGATTCAGTCCACGCGAGCGGGAACGGTCGGCGTCGCTGCCGCGACGGGAGCTTCCGAGATCTACGCCGGCTCGTTTGTCGTCGCAAACGCGACGGCCAGGATGATCCAGCGAGCCAAACCGGCGGAAGTGACCCTTGTGGCGATGGGATGGAACGCGACCGTGCGGACCGATGAGGATGAGCAGTGCGCCCTGTACCTGCGAAACCTGCTGCAAGGGCGTCAGCCGGACCCGGAAGCGGTCCGGAAGCTGGTGCTGGCCGGCGGCGAAATCGCCAAGTTCCACGATCCGGCACAGCCGCACTTTCATCCCCAGGACGTGGAGATCGCACTGGAGATCGACAAGTACGATTTCGCGATTCGCATTCTCAAGGAAGGGGAGTTCCTCGTGGCGAGGCGACAGGGATGAGCGACTGGACGATCCAGAAACTCCTGACATGGGTCACCGAGTACCTGACGCAGAAGGACGTGGACTCGCCCCGGCTCAGCGCCGAGCTGCTGCTTTCCCACGTGTCGGGCCTGCGACGGATCGAGCTGTACACTCAGTACGGCAGGTCCGTTGAGAAAGAGCAGTTGGACCAGCTTCATGGTTTGGTTAAGCGTGCCGGCCTGCACGAGCCGGTGGCCTACCTCGTCGGCCGGACGGAGTTCTACTCCATCGAATTCGAGGTGACGTGCGACTGCCTGATTCCCCGGCCGGAGACGGAGCTTCTCGTGCAGCACGCCATCGAGTTCCTTCGCAAGCGAGCCGGCCCCCAGCACATGTGCGACCTGTGTACCGGTTGCGGCGTCGTCGCGGTCGCCGTCGCGAAGAACGTGCCCGATGTGAAGGTCGTCGCGACGGATATCTCCGAGTCCGCCCTGCGGGTGGCGGCTCGAAATGTCGAGAAGCATCAGCTTCAGGACCGAATCGAACTGCTCGAAGGCGATCTGTTCGACCCGGTGATTCCACAGCTCGACGTGTCGCCGTTCGACCTGATCGCGAGCAATCCGCCATACGTGAGCGATGCCGAGTACGAGACGCTTGACAAGAACGTGAAAGACTACGAGCCGCGAATCGCCCTCTACGCAGGGGAAGGGGGGCTGGATGTATACCGCCGAATCGCAGAAAAGGTGGGCCAGTTCCTCAAGCCCGATGGAATCCTGCTGCTGGAGATTGGCTACCAGCAGGGTCCGGCGGTTCGAGAACTGTTCGAACGAACCGCCGCCTTCACCGAGATCCGCGTCGAGAAAGACCTCCAAAAGCACGACCGCGTCGTGGTGGCCAGGAGGGTATCAGCGTGACTTCAGTATGTGATCAGTGTGTGAATCCTGTGTTGCTCCAGCTTCTCGCGGCCGTGCAGTTCGGTTAGCTCGATGACGAAGGCGATGCCCACGACGTGGGCGCCGACCTTCTCGATGAGTTCGCACGCCGCACGCATGGTGCCGCCGGTGGCGAGCAGGTCGTCCACCATCAGGACCTTTGCCCCGTGGGGAATGGCGTCGCGGTGCATTTCGAGCGTGTCCACGCCGTATTCGAGCTCGTAGGTGGCGGATTCGGTTGCGCCGGGGAGTTTGCCCTTCTTGCGGACGGGAATGAACCCGGCCCCGAGCCGCTCGGCGACCGCCGACCCGAAGATGAACCCGCGAGCCTCGACGGCCGCCACGTACTGCACGCCGATCCCGAAGAACGGGGCGCACAGGGCGTCCACCGCCGTGGGGAAGGCCTTCGGATCGGCCAGCAGCGGCGTGATGTCGTAAAACAGAATCCCTTTCTTCGGCCAGTCCGGAATTGCACGGATGTACTTTGCCAGATCGATATGTTCTCTTGCCATAGGACCCATTCGCTATCCACGATTGGCTATTCACTATTCAGCGGCGTCCGACGCACGGGCCGCGCAACCAAATAGTAGATCGCAAATCGCAAATAGTAAATGCAAATCCTCGATGCGGTGCCTTCCCCTGTTCTTTGCGCGTTTGCGGCTTGACCCGAAGGCCGGGTTGGTGCTACACTGTAGGATATTCCGGCTGGAAAGGTCCCCCCATGCCCCTGTGGAACAACATAGCGGAACTGATGGACTACTACATCCCCCCGTTGCCCTCCGTCTACTGGTTTGACATCATCCGTGTGTGCAATCTCAGGTGCGTCATGTGCCCGCAATCGAAAGGGCTCAAGCCGCTGCGCGAGAAGATGCCCCTGGACGTCTTTCGCAGCGTGATCGACGACGTCTGCGAGAACCAGCCTCTGATCAAGCTGTACTTGTCGGGCGAGCCGCTGTTCCACGAGGAGCTTTTTGAGATGATCGAATACGCCGGGGCCAGGGGGTGCCGCACGATGATTCACACCAATGCGACGGCCCTCACGAAAGAGGCCGCCGAGCGAATACTGTCGTCGTCGCTGACCTTCGTGTGTTTCTCATTCGATGGCTGCTCGGCAGAGGTCTACGAGCGACTGCGCCCGCCGGCCCGGTTCGAGCACGTTAGATCGAATGTCGAGCAGTACCTGACGCTGCGGCGGGAGCGGGGCGGCGCGGGACCTCGAACCACGATCGAGATCATCCACATGAAGGACACCGCCGAGCTGATCGATGGTTTCGCAGCCGAGTGGCGGGGCAAGGGGGGGGACGAGGTTCATGTCGCTCAGTACACGACCTGGCATGGCCTGGTGGACGATCGTCGCATTGAGGCGAGGGATGCTCCGCCGGGATACAAACCTTGTGCGGCTCCCTTCTCTCATGGCTGCATCCTGGCCGATGGGACTGTCGTGCCCTGTTGCCTCGACGTCAACGGCCGGATGCCCCTGGGAAACGTCGGGACGAGCCGATTTCGCGAGATCTGGGCCGGCAGCGATTATAGACAACTGCGGCTGGAGATGCTCACGGGGACCTTCGCTCCCGGCTGCATCTGCGACCGCTGCGACAACATCGAGAGACGAATGTGATCCGATCCTTCGGATCATTCTTCTCGTCGCCGGTAGCCTGTGCCGGCGAACCCACCTCGCAGCATGTTTGAGAAGTGGATGATCAGCATGAGATCGCCGTCTTCGGCGCCCCGAATGTCGGTCTGGCCAGGCTTGGCGATGTTGCGGATGTGTGAGTGAAAGGTCCCGACGATCTTCAAGTCGAGTCTTTCACAAGCCCGGCAGATCGCGTTGATCTCGCGAAAATCGAGGGCGCACGAACCTCGCCTTCTGGAGAGATTGCGTGTCTCTCTCATTTGGAGGAAGCAGCCGTTATCAATCAAGAGCCCACAGATCTCCCAATCGCCTCTGGCTCTGGCCACAGCCCTGGACATCATGCGGCGGATGTCACGTCTCGCAAGCCGGGTCTTGTGGTGAGGCATGCAGGCGGTCTCCAGTTAAAAACCCCGCCGCCTGACTGGGGTCAGGCAGCGGGGTGGAATCCACAAGATCCAGGCACTCTTGCGGACCAAGCCAACCGTTCGGTCTGGTCCGATCTGAAATCACGATTACCCCTTGGCCTTCACTTCGATGGTGGCCTTGACGATCTTCAGCTCTTCCGTGGGCTTGCCCTGCGGGCTGCCTGCGGCTTCCAGCTTCTTGACGGTGTCCTGGCCCTCGACGACCTCGCCGAAAATGGTGTGTTTGCCGTCCAGGTGGGGCGTGGGCACAAACGTGATGAAGAACTGACTGCCGTCCGTGTTCGGTCCGGCGTTGGCCATGCTGAGCAGGAACGGACGGTCATGCTTGACGTTCGGGCTGAACTCGCCGGCGTATTTGTAGCCGGGGCTGCCGGTTCCCGTGCCGAGCGGACATCCGCCCTGCGCCATGAAGCCCGGGATCACGCGATGGAAGATCGTGCCATCATAGAAGTGCTTCTCGGTCAGGAATATTGTACTGCTGACGTGCATCGGGGCTACATCGGGCATCAGCTTGATCTTGATGTTGCCCTTGTTCGTCTCCAGGACCCAGAAATAGTCCTTGGTCGCGTCGAACGTCTGCTGTTCGGGTTTGGTCAGTTTCACTTTCCACTCATTCTCTTTGCCGAGTTTGGCCATGTTTTCTTCCTCTTGCTTGGCTCTCATCTTGGCGATGAGCTGCTGTTGAAACGCCGACATGATCGTCTTCTGTTCTTCCTCGCTGAACGGAGATTGCTGGCCGGCGAGGGCATCGCGAATGCCTCGCACGAGCATTTCGACGCTCACATCGACGCCTTGGGCTTTCATGCGGCTGGCAAATTGCGAGCCAATGATATAGCTGACTTTGTCTATCTCCGTCTTGAACTCATTGGGATCCGCGGCTGCCCGGGCCAGTCCGGCGGGGACTGTCACGGCCAAAGCACCGAATACCAACAACATACGTACCTGTCTGCCAACGGTCATGATCGATACCTCCACAAGTCTTGGTTTGTCATTCAGGACACGGCAAAATCAGCACGATAATCGGCCGCCGGAATGACGTCAAGACGAAAAGGGCGTGCACTTCGCGATTGTGTGTGTGAAAATATCCTGGCATGCTCATAATCGGGCTTTAATATGGCGTTGGACGCATATCCAGGGGTATTCCACTGGCTCACAGAGGACTGTCAGTGCCGCGCGGAGATTTCACGGCCTGTCGGCCTCGGATCTGCCAATCGGGGCCCAGAATCAGCAATGATCGCT
>JBDKRX010000126.1:0-48702 GCA_039683175.1 Phycisphaerales bacterium | reverse complement strand
CACGTGGAAACGCTACCAGGGCGGCATGGCCAGCGACCTGTGGCTCTACGATTTCGTCAGCAACACGTCGGAAAGGTTCACGGACTTCGCCGGCACGGACGCCGTGCCGATGTGGCACGAGGACCTCATCTACTTCCTTTCCGACCGGGACGCCCAGAGAAAGCTCAATATCTGGGCCTATGACCTGCGGACGAAAGAAACCCGGCAGGTCACCCGGTTCACCGAGTACGATGTAAAATGGCCGAGCATCGGACCCGATTCCATCGTCTTCGAGAACGGCGGCGTCCTGCACCTGCTCGATCTGAAGACCGAAACCTCGAAGCCCCTGAGCATCCAGGTCCCGGACGATCTGCCGCAGATCCGGCCGGAACTCAAGAACGTCTCGAACCGGATCGAGAGCTGGTCGCTCTCGCCCAGCGGCAAACGGGCAGTGTTCGGTGCCAGAGGCGAGATCTTCACCGTCCCCGAGAAGCACGGCAGCGTGCGGAATCTGACCAACACCTCCGGCGTGGCCGAGCGCGACCCCGTCTGGTCGCCCGACGGCAAGCACATCGCCTACCTCTCCGACAGGACGGGCGAGTACGAGCTGTACCTGTGTCCTGCCGATGGCAAGGGCCAGGAAAAGCAGATCACCAAGGGCGGGCTGGTGTTCCGCTATCGGCCCCTCTGGTCGCCCGACAGCAAGAAGATCGCGTTCAGCGACAAGACGGGCAGCCTGTACATCGTCGACGTCGAGACCGGTGAGCCGAAGTTCATCGACAAGGACGAGTGGTTCAACCTGGATTCGTACTCCTGGTCATCGGACAGCCGGTGGCTGGCCTACACCAGGCGAGGCGCCAATCGCCACGGCAACGTTATGATCTGCGACGCCAATGATGGCACGGTCCACCTGGTCACAGGCGACTACTACGATGAGTCCGGCCCGGTTTTCGACCCCGAGGGCAAGTACCTGTTCTTTACCTCCAGCCGGCAATTCGATCCGCTCTACGGCGATATGGACGAAACATGGATCTATCCGGAGTCCACGAAGGTCTACGTGGTGACGCTGAAGAAGGATGCCGAATCCCCGCTGGCGCCGCGCAGCGACGAGGAGGAGATCAAGAAGAAAGAGGACGAGAAGGACCAAGAGAAGAAGGACAAAGCCGGGGGCGAAGCAGTCGACCCGAACGAGAGTCAGGCGGCGAAGGCCGAGGAGGGCCAGGATAAGGCCGCCGACGACAAGAAGGAGGAGAAGGGCAAAAAGGACGACAAAGGGCCCAAGCCGGTTGAGATCGACTTTGACGGGATCGAGGGCCGTGTCATCGAACTGCCGATCGAGGCCGGCAATCTCAGCGGTTTGCACTGCGTCGAGGGCAAGCTGCTCTTCGTTCGCTACCTTCCTCGAGGGGCCCGCAGAGGAGGCGAGCCGGCCGGCCGCCTGCTCTACTTCGACCTGAAGGAGCGCGAGGAAAAGACGGTCATCGACGGGATCGACGGCTATACGGTCTCGGCGAATGGCAAGAAGGTCCTTTACCGCAGCGGCGGTACTTACGGCATCATCGATGTCGGCGAGAACAAGAAAACCGGCGACGGCCGCATCGCTTCGGGCGACCTCAAGGCGTGGATCGATCCTCGCCAGGAGTGGCAACAGATCTTCACGGAAGCCTGGCGGATCGAGCGCGACTACTTCTACGATCCGGCCATGCACGGCGTGAACTGGGAGGCGATGAAGCAGCGATATGTGGCTCTGCTGCCATACGTGGTGGACCGCGAGGACCTCAACTACGTGATCGGCGAGATGATCGCCGAGTTGAATTGCTCGCACACATACGTCAACGGCGGGGACATGGAGCGGCCGGGCAACCTCTCCGTCGGCCTGCTGGGCTGCGACTTCGAGCTGGACCGGAAGAACAACGCCTATCGCATCAGCAAGATCTACGAGGGCGCAGCGTGGGACACTGAGGTCCGGTCGCCATTGCGGGCGCCGGGCCTGAAGATGAACGAGGGCGATTACCTGCTGGCGGTCAACGGCCGACCGATGGACACGTCGGTGGACCCGTGGGCCGCGTTCCAGGGCCTGGCGGGCGAGGTGGTGCGGCTGACCATCAGTCGCACACCGGACATGAACGACGTCAACGAGGTCCTCGTCCAGCCCGTGTCGAGCGAAGCTCGACTCCGCAATCTCGCCTGGATCGAGAGCAATCGCAAGAAGGTCGAAGAGGCCACGCAGGGCCGCGTGGGGTATATCTATGTGCCGGATACGAGCCAGAACGGCCAGAATGAGCTGGTCCGCCAGTTCGGTCCGCAGTTCGACAAGGACGCGCTGGTTATCGACGAGCGATTCAACAGCGGCGGGCAGATTCCCGACCGGTTCATTGAGCTGCTGAATCGTCCGACTTACAATTACTGGGCCCGGCGGGATCACCGCGACTGGCAGACGCCGTCGTTGTCGCACACCGGTCCCAAGGTGATGATTATGAACGGCTGGTCCGGCTCCGGCGGCGACGCCTTCCCGTACTACTTCCGAGAGGCAGAGCTCGGACCGCTCGTGGGCACGCGGACGTGGGGCGGCCTGATCGGCATCAGCGGCAATCCGCAACTGATTGACGGTGGCTCCGTCACTGCCCCGACGTTCGGGATGTACGAGGCGGATGGCTGGGCCGTCGAGGGCTACGGCGTCGATCCGGACTATGAGGTCGAGAACGTTCCGCACGAGCTGGTGGCGGGCCGGGACCCACAGTTGGAGACCGCGGTCGGCGTCGCGCTGCAACTGCTGGAGAAGAACCCGCCGAAGCGGCCGAAGAAACCGGCGTATCCGGATCGTTCGGCGAACGCGAAATGAACAGGCCATTGATCTCAGGGAGTGCAACGATTATGAAGAATCTGCTGATTGCGGCGGCGCTGGTCCTGACGATGATCGCACCGCGCGGGTATGCGGCGAATGCAAAGGAGAAGGCCTTGAAGGATTTCATTACGGCACACGTCGAGAAGATCAAGCCGCTGGAGAAGCAGGCAAATCTGGCCTGGTGGGACGCTGCGGTGACGGGCGACCCGAAGGCCTACGACCGCTCCAGCGAATTCACGCTGCAAATCCGGCGGATCTACAGTGATCCGAAGGATTTTGCATTCCTCAGGGAGCTCAAGGATTCCGGGCAGGTCAAGAACAAGCTTCTGGCCCGGCAACTGACCGTGCTCTACAACGCCTACCTTGCCAATCAGATCGAGCCGGAACTGCTCAAGCAGATCGTCGAACTGGGCACCCAGATCGAGAAGAACTTCTCCACGTTCCGGGGGGCGATCGACGGCCGCAAGGTCACGGACAATGAGATCAAGCAGATCCTCAAGGACGAGACCGATTCGGTCAAGCGGCAGCAGGCCTGGCTCGCCAGCAAGCAGGTGGGCGAGGCGGTCGCGGCCGACATCGTCCGGCTTGTGAAGCTCCGCAATGAAGCCGCCCGCAAGCTGGGTTTTCCAAACTACCACACGATGGCCCTGGCCACCGGCGAACAGGACGTCAAGGAACTCGACAAGATCTTCGCGGAGTTGTACGAGCTGACGAACGAGCCATTCCGCAAGGTCAAGGCCGACTTGGACCGCATCCTGGCCGCCAAGTATGGCGTTGCGCCCGAGCAGCTCATGCCGTGGCACTATCATGACCCGTTCTTCCAGGAGACGCCGATGGTCTACGACCTGGACCTGGACGTCTACTACAAGGACAGGAACATCGAGACGCTGGCCGCGACGTTCTACAAGGGGATCGGCCTGCCTGTCGAGGCGATTCTGGCCAGTAGCGACCTCTACGAGCGGGAGGGCAAAAATCCGCACGCCTTCTGTACCCACATCGACCGCGAGGGCGACGTACGAATCCTGTGCAACATTCAGAGCAACGAGAGCTGGATGGAGACGACCCTGCACGAGTTGGGCCACGGCGTATACGACAAATATCTCGATTTCCACTCGCCGTACCTGCTCCGCTCGCCGGCTCACCCGTTCACCACCGAGGCGATCGCGATGTTCTTCGGGCGATTGAGCCGTAATCCCGCCTGGATGCAGCAGATGCTGGATCTCTCCGATGCGCAGCGGGCCGAGATCGAGAAGGTCAGTGACAAGTACATGCAGCTCAAGCAGCTCATCTTTGCCCGCTGGGATATGGTCATGTACAGTTTCGAGAAGGAGCTCTATGCGAATCCCGACCAGGACCTCAACAAGCTGTGGTGGGATATCGTGGAGAAGTACCAGTTGGTGAATCGCCCGCCGGACCGGACGAGCCCGGACTGGGCCGCGAAGATCCATTTCGCCGCCGCTCCATGCTACTATCATAACTACCTGTTGGGCGAGCTGTTCGCATCGCAGTTGCACCACCAGTTGGTCGCCAACGTGCTCAAGGGCAAAGCAGGCCAGGACGTCAGCTATGTCGGGCAGCAGAGAGCCGGCCGGTTCCTGAAGACCAAGGTCTTCGAGGCCGGTGACCTCTACCCCTGGAACCAGATGATCGAACGCGCCACAGGCGAACCCCTGACAGCCAGGTACTTCGTGGAGCAGTTCGTGAGATAGCCATGACGGCGAAGAAGAAAACCACAGCCGGAAAGAGCACCCTCGTCCCTCCTGTTGCCAGAGTAGCAACAGAGATTCGGGACTTGATCGAGGCCGCTCGAAGTCACGTGTCGGTGACGGCCAACCTGGTGATGGTGAGTCTCTACTGGAACATCGGGCGCGTCATTGCTCAAGATATCCAAAGGAATGAGAAACGGGCAGGGTATGGAGAACGACTTCTTAAGAAGTTGTCGGAGGTGTTGACGAAGGAGTATGGAGCGGGCTATTCGCAAGTGAGTCTACAAGAGATGCGACGGTTCTCTCTTGCTTTCCAGATTTGCTCGACATCGTCGAACAAATCTGTCGCCCCTCCAATTTATTCGACGGTGTCGAATGAATCTCGGATTCTCCAGCCAGTGGCTGGAGAATCCGCTGCCTCTGAGATTTGTGAACCAGCGGACAGCAAATCGCCTTCCAACCCGATTGTCCAGACACTGTCTGGACAATCTACCGAGCCCGAGATTAGCCAGACACCGTCTGGCATGTCGGCAAGGAGAGAAACTCGGCAGACGGTGTCTGCCGAGTCTCGTGAGCGTCTGCAGATTGATTTTCGCAGGCACTACCGGCTTGGCTGGTCCCACTATCGTCTGCTCTTGAGCCAAAGCGATCCGCTTCGTCGCGATTTCTACTTCGGGCAAGCGGCGCAACAACGCTGGTCGGTGCGAGAACCACGTCGGCAGATCGATGGGGGATTATTCGAGCGGGTGACGCTCTCCAGGAACATTCCTCGATTGGTGGCGCAGGAGAAGCGCGAGACCCCAGCGGAGATCGTTCGGTATGAGGACATCTTCAAGGACCCCTATGTCCTCGATTTCCTCGGGCTCAAAGGCGCCCATTCGGAGAAAGACCTGGAGGCCGCCATCGTCCGGAACCTGGAGCAATTCCTGACCGAGCTTGGAACGGACTTCTGCTTCATCGCCCGGCAGTACGCCATGCGAGTCGACGAGGACGACTACTTCTTGGACCTGCTCTTTCATCATCGCGGCCTGCGGTGCTTGGTCGCCATCGATCTGAAGATCGGCACATTCACGGCCGCCGACAAGGGCCAGATGGATCTCTATCTGGCCTGGCTCAAGGAGCACGACTGGCGCAAAGGCGAGAACGAGCCGGTAGGGCTCGTTCTGTGCACTTCTGCCAGGCGACAGCACGTCGAGTTGCTCCTCTGCCACGGGCCGCACAAGATGAAGGTGGCTGAGTACATGACACACCTCCCCGACAAGAGTATCCTGGAAGGGAGATTGAAGATATACAGCAAGTTGCTGAAGGACAGAAACCGCGAAGCCGCCGAGCAGGTGGGGTGGCATACAACGATGGATGACAAAATGTCGCTTTTGGAGACAGGTGTTTCATGAGTGAAAACAGCAACTCGCCACGCGAACTGTCGGTCAGGGTCATTCTGTTCGGCGTGATCTTGTCGGTGCTCCTCTCGGCAGCCAACGCGTATCTGGGCCTGTTCGCGGGCATGACCGTCTCGGCGGCGATCCCGGCGGCGGTCATGGCTCTGGGCATCATGCGGTTCTTCCGGAACAGCACGATCTATGAGTGCAACCTGATCGGCACGTGCGCCTCGGCGGGCGAGTCCCTCGCGGCGGGCGTCATCTTCACGTTGCCGGCCCTGTTGCTGATCGGGTTCTGGGAGCAATTCAGCTACTTCTGGGTCGCTGTGATCGCCGGCTTCGGCGGATTGCTGGGCACGTTGTTCACCATCCCGTTGCGGCGTTCGCTGATCGTCGAGACCAAGCTCCAGTTCCCCGAGGGCGTCGCCACGGCCAAGGTGCTGGAGACCGGCCGCAAGGACGCCTCCGGCATCAAGTACATTGTCAAGGCCGCCGTCGCCGGCGCCTTGTTCAAGGTGGGCGCCAACGCCCTCGGGATCTGGCCCGAGATCATGCAGGGCGCCCGGCGCGTGGGCGGGTCCATCGCGTATTTCGGCTCCAACCTCAGTCCGGCCCTGCTCTCCGTTGGGTATATCGTCGGACTCAACATCGCCTTGCTGATGTTTCTGGGTGGAGCCCTCAACTGGTTCGTGGCCATCCCGGTGGTCGCTTCCCGCGGTGAGTGGCCTCAGTATCAGCTCCTGAACAAGAACGTCCCACAGGGCTGGTCCGTTGCAGATGCCAATTACGCGATTGTCGATCCGAACAACGCCGCCGCCTGGGACAACCGCACGAATGAGTCGCGGATCTGGAGTGCCTTCGTGCTCGAAACCAAGGTGGCCGACCCGAACGCCTCAGCCGAAGATGTCAACGACGTGCAGACGCACAATGCCGACGTCCTGGCCAAGCTGGGCAAGCCTGTCCCCGCGAAAGACTATGCGCAGCGGATCTGGTCCAAGCGGACCCGCTACGCGGGCGTCGGCGGCATGCTCATCGGCGGCCTCTGGACGATCTTCCGTCTGCGAAAGTCGCTCCTGAGCGGAATGACCAGTGGGCTGAACGCCTATAAGCAGATCAAGGAGGGCAAGGGAGGCGCGGAGGCGGAGCGGTTGGAGCATGATCTGCCGATGCAGTGGATCATCGGGCTGATCGTCGGCTCCATCGTCCCATTGTTCCTGGTCTACCAGCATTACGTCCAGCAGGTGCACATCTCGGTCATCATGGCCTTCGTCATGCTCGGCACCGGTTTTCTGTTCGCTGCCGTGGCGGGCTACATGGCCGGCCTGGTCGGCTCCTCGAACAATCCCATCTCCGGCGTCACCGTCTCGACGGTTCTGGTCTCATCGGTATTGCTGGTCTTGCTGATGGGCAAATCGGCGACGAATGGTCCGGCCGCTGCCATCATCGTCGGCGCGGTTATCTGCTGCGCCGCGGCCATCGCGGGCGACGTTATGCAGGACCTCAAGTGCGGCCGGCTTGTCGGCACGACGCCCTGGAAACAGCAGATCATGGAAATGGTCGGGACTGCCTCTGCCGCATTGACCATCGGCCCGGTGCTCATCCTGCTGCAAGGGGCCTACGGCTTCGCGGGAATGAAAGACGCCGGCTCCAAAGCGCTCTCTTCGCCCCAGGCCAACCTGATGGCCTCCGTCGCCAGGGGCGTCTTCGAGGGCGGATTGCCCTGGGGTTTCGTGATCCTGGGGATGGTTGCCGCCGTGGGAATCATCGCTTTGGATCAGTATCTCCAGGCCAGGAAGTACTCGTTCCGCGTCCCGATCCTGGCGGTCGCCATCGGGTTCTACCTGCCCTTCCAACTGTCGGTTCCGATCTTCGTGGGCGGGCTCATCAGCGTGGCCGTCGCGAAGTACCACAAGAGGAACAAGAGCGACAGCGCCGCGATGGAAGGCGCCGAGCGTCGCGGCCTGCTCATGGCCTCCGGCCTCATCACCGGCGAGGCGATCATGGGCATTCTCGTGGCCATCCCGATCGTGATCCTCAAGCAGCGGGATATCGAGATGCCGCTTTGGGAAGGCAAGATCCCCTTCGGCGGGCTGATCGGCGTAGTCCTCCTGGTCTTCGTGACCTTCTGGCTCTACCGGGCCACGGTCAAAGAGAAACGAAGCTGAGTCTCGCATGGGTGGGGTGGCCCGCCCGTGAATGGGCAATCGCTTGAGAACGTAGAGGCCCTCAAACCCGATCGGCCGTGTTTGAGGGCCTCAGTCTATGGCGCCATCGACCGCAGAACGCGTCTGTCGTGACGACGTGAGATCTGCGCTTCCGTTCAGGGCGTTTCGAAAGGCCGGTTTGCCCATGAACAGGATGAAGATTGCGCACAGCGTGACGCCGCAGAAGAGAAATATCGTCGCCGGGGCGCGGGAGGGCGAGGAAGACGCCTTTCGCAGAAGGTCCATCGCGATCCCGAAGAATCCCATACCGAACGGGACCGACGCCGTTGACAGCGTGCTGTACAGCCCGAAGATTCTCCCGTGCATGGAGTTGGGGGTCGTCAGTTGGATGATCGTGTTCAGCGCGACGACGATGATCGCGATCGTGACGCCGATGACGAAGATCAGCGGCAATACGAGACAAAGATGGTGCAGGACTCCGATGAGCGAGAACGCGGTCGCTGATACACCGAAGCAGGCCACCACCAGGCGGGCCCGTCCGGACCCGGAGAGTCGCAGGACCCCTGCGAGAATGAATCCCACCAGCAATCCGACGCCGAAGCAGCCCATGGCGTAGCCGTACCAGGCCGCCGCCGCGTTCAAGACATCGGTCACGTAGAACGGCAGGATCACCGTGAAGGGCGACAGGAAGAAATGGTACAGACAGAGGATCAGCAGGAAGCCCTTCAGTCCCTGATCGTCCCCGATGTAGGCCATGCCCTCCTTGAGGTTCGCGAGGACTCTCCTGAACGGATGGCCCGGCCGGCCGGCGGTGGGGCTCTTCGCCGGCGAAGCAATACAGGCTTGCGAACCGGCCGAGAACAGATAGCTCAGGCCGTTGAAAAGAAAGAGCACCGGTGCGCCGATCGCGGTAAAGAGGGCTGCGGCGGCGAATTGACCGAGGAACCCCGCGGCGGTCGTCGTGAACCGGTACACCGAGTTGACCGACTGGAGATGACGCCGGGCCACGAGTTCTGGCAGGAACGAGGCGACCGCCGGATTGAAGAAGGAATCGCAGATTCCAATGCAGATCGCCCCGGCGACCAGCATGGCGAAATGCAGGGTCGTGCGGCCGGGCAGGGCGAGACAGATCGCGCTGATCGCTGTGATGATGATCCCGATGACGAGATCACAGACGACCAGGACCTTCTTTCGGGACGTCATGTCCACGAGGGTTCCGCTCAGGGGGCTCAGGCAGATCTCCGGCAGCTTGGCCAGCATCATCACGATCCCGATTACGCCGGCCAGTCCCATCTGCTGCTTCATCCACAGGACAAACACAATATCAAAAGCCGCCGATCCAATCTTGCTGATGAAATGCCCTTGCAGCAGGAGGAGAACGTTTCGCCTGGGCGATCCGCTCTCGAAGAACACACCCATAAAGACCCCTTTCTTGGATACTGTTTAGATACTAAACACTAAGAGCAAAAAAACTACCTCAGATCGGCGATCATCCGTTCCACCTGGGTCAGAAAGGTCCCTATGATCTGCCTCTCCGCGTCTGTGAGGCTGGAGAGATACGTCTCATATCGCCTGCCGGCGTCCGTACGCAGCAGGGCGAATGCCTCCATCGCCCGCTTGCCGGTCGCCGTGAACTGAACCGTCAATTCGTTCTTGCTGTGCGGATCCCGGGTCTTCGTGACGATTCGTTTCCTCACCAGCCGCGAAATCGTCTGCGACACCGCGCCCTTGGTGACCCCGAGCGTCTGCGCCATCGTGGTGACATTGTCGCCGCCGTCTGCGGCTACGACCTCCATCAAGTGCAGTTCGGACGGATACAGGGTGATGCCCCTGTAGGTGAAGACGCTCTTCTTCTCCAGGAAGAGGAGTTGGTTGATCACCCTCGCGATCTGAGCCGATAGCGGAGTATTCATTCTCATGGTTCTGAGTATACCATCTAAATACGCCATGTCAATAGGGGAAAAAAGAAGGGTCGCAGGATTCCGGGGCCTTGCCTCAAGGCCGGTGTCACCGAGACCCCCGCGAATACGCGTCTGCGGAAGTCGGCCGGCGGAACATCGAGCTCGCGTCACAGGCCATCGGCAGGAAGGCGAAGGAATTGCTCGAATCCCTCCCGCCAGAACACAGATCGTTCAACCTGCTTGGGATCGATCCGCGGAATTGGTGGATGATCTGATCTGCGGCTGCCTCCCGCGGCTATTCGATAGAAAGAACAAGACCCCGTGGGGGCGGCCCACGAGGTCTTGCCTGGAATGGAAACGCGGATTTGCGGCTCTCGAGCTCGGATGGGTCAGCGTCGCCGCATCATGTAGAACACGTTGCCGTAGTATGCGGAGTATCTGCGGTAGACGTCGATCTCCATCTGAATAGACTCGATCACGGACAGTTTCTCCGCATCCGTTGCGTACCGCTTCCGCAGGGAGCGAAGGCGCTCTTCGAGCGGATGATAGTAGGGCTCCCACCAAGTCGATTCCGGCTGGGTGAAATGCCCGACGATCTCATACCCGCAGCTCTCGATCATCGCCAGGTTGGCGGCCACGCTCGTTATGGCGGGATACACGTTGGCCCAGAACTGCTGACAGTCGGCCGGGGGGGCGGATCTCAACCAGGCGACGTCGCTGACCGCCAATCCGCCACCCGGCGCCAGTAGAGAATGCCATGCGGCAAGGCCTTCTCGAAAGCCCATGATGAAGAGGGCTCCTTCCGACCAGATCAGGTCGAAAGGCCCCTCGCTACTCGCCAGGGTACGCATGTCTCTCAGCGAAACCCGAATCTTCCCGGAGACACCCGCTGCCGCGGCGCGGCGCTGCAGCTCGTCCAGGAAGGGCTGATGGTTGTCCACCGCCAGAATCGATCCATCCGTGTGCCGTGCCAGGGAAATGGTCTGAGTGCCGTTTCCACAGCCGATGTCCAGGATTCTGATCGGGCGACCGGCGGTCCCACCTTCGCGTAGCGACGTTGCGGAGAGCAATGTATCGAGTGCTCTCTGCGTTGATGCCTCGTCCCCCGGGCCCAGCCGGGGTAGTGAGGCATCGAAAATCTCGTAAAAGAATTCAGTCTGTTCTCTTGTATCCATTGTCTGTCATTCCTGTATATTTCTTTCGCGAACTCGGCATTCGGGGAGGCAAGCTCGCGCAGCATATCCGTTGGGGGGGGCATTGGGAGGGAGTGAGAAGCCACACTCATAGCGCCGCACATGGCAACTGCGTGAACCATGTGTCTGTGATACCACTCAACGGAGCGTGACTTCTCTTACAGAACAATAACCATATGAGATGAATATAGATCAGTGGACCGGTTTTGTCAAGGGTTTTGATCCGTTCACGCCGGGCGATGGCCCGTTGGCGTCCGGTTGGATTTGCGCAGAACGTCACGCATCGCCGGGCGGGCGTTCCTCGGGGGGTTCTTCCGAGTCCTTCCGGGGCGACTCCTGCATGATGGCGTTGGCCATGCTGCCCGCGAAGATGCCGATGAAGGCGATGCCGAGGATTTGCAGAATCCCGGCGACGATCCGGCCGATACCCGTCTGGGGCTGAAAATCGACGTAGGCGACGTTGGTGAACATGTTCAGCGCCCACCACACGCTCTCTCCAAAGGCTGCGAAGCGGGCGTTGCAGTGGGATTCGGCCGCGAAGGCCGAGACGGACCCCAGCAGGACGATGACCGCTGCCGCACCGAATAGCGCCCCGGCTTGCGACCGCTGATACACGCGTACGATGAAGCCGGTCAACCGGCGAAACCGCAGGGCCACGCTGAAGACCCGCAGGAGTCGGACAACTCGCACCAGGCGCAGGACCCGCACACCGCGCACCAGGGCGATGCCGTCCATGCTGGCGACCATGCCGCCGGTGATCGGGATGAGGCTGGGCAGCTCCCACCATCGTTCCTTCAGGACTTGCCGCAGCCCCCTGCGCCGAACCGCCAGCGCAAATTCAAGGATGAACACGGTGACGATGCCCAGATCGAGCCAGTCCAGGGAGGTCATTCCCGTAGCCGGACGCGAGGATCCGAGCTCATACAAACCGATGCTGATGCTCACCAGGGCCAATCCGGACATGAAGAGGTCCATTTTCAGTTGCTTGCCGATCTGGTGTTGTTCCTTGTCGTTTCTCATCGTGCGTTGTGCCGTTTGTGTCCGGTGGAAAAGGCGTTGTGTGGGAAGCCCTCCGTCTTTGCGGGGGCAGGTTGTGATGCGGGGAGCGTCAGGAACCTGTCATCCTGGCCCCGGTTGCCACGGGTCCCGCCTTGCGGAGAGATTCCGCAGAGCGGCCCTGCGTCCGGCCTGTGCGTCGTTTGAATTTCGCATTCATGCCGGAATTGTACTGTCCCCGTCCGCCAACGGCAAGAGCTGCCAGAGCGACGTGCGGAGTCTCATGGCTGCTCTGACGACATGTCGAGCACGCGGATGGTGTTGACCCTGTCGAGAAGAGTGCCGGCGGGGCCGCTGCCGAGATCGGCCGGGGTTACGACTACGCGGTTGACCACAGCGACGGTCGATTCATCGATGTCATAGCTCCACAGGTCATGAATAACGTAGGGCCTGCCCTCCACAGAGCCCAGAAAGAGCATGATATGGCCGTTCAAACGCAGGAGGGCCAGGGCCGCCGTGTGCCCATCGAGGGCGGCGAGCTTGTCCTCCACCAACCCGATTTGCGGATTCGCATAGATCTCCCGGCCGATACGGGCCTGCTCCGATGAGTTTCGCGGCAGGATCAGGCCAACCGTGGCGAAGACCTCCTGCACGAAGCGGGAGCAGTCCTGTTCGCCGAACAGGCCACCCCAGCCATAGGGAGTGTGCAGGAGCTTGAAGGCCTGGTTGATGATCGTACGGGGCGTATAAGGCAGATAACCCAGACTCGCCTCAGTCCTCTGGATGTAGGCGGTTTCCAGTGTGCAGGCGCCGTCCTGGCCCCGGCTGGGGACGAACACGCAGAATGCGTTCGGATCGGCGTCCTGTGCCACCCCCAGTCGCGTGCCCATCTGAACTCGGCCCACGTGGTTGCGCAGATTCTCATCCGCATAGAGGTCGGCCTTGGCCGCCGTGACAACGGCGAATTTCTCCGCTCGGACATACCTCTTGACGATCTCGCGTTCGCACAAGGCCACTCTCTCGGTGGAAACCCAGCCTCGCATGGTCTCGCCGACGACATACAGCCATTGTTCGTCCCGGCTTCGATGTAGGATCGCGACAGGGGAGCCGATGTCAAGGGTGCTATCCTGAAGACGGTCGAAGTTCAGATTGAGGTCGCTGCCATAGAGCCCCTCGGTAGTCGGCAGAACGCGATGATCGCAGAAGCCGACGATCAGGCCGAAACGCACCTTGATCTCGGGCCCGACAGCAGCCAGATTCAGGTTGTCCTCGATGCCCTGCCACCAGCCGTCATCCGGTTGTCGGCCGTCGGCCCGAGAATAGCCGCTGCCCCGAATCATGCCCAAACCGCCAATGAGATCGGCCTTTAGTTTCTCTCCATCCACGGTATCGTTGAAGTCAACAATACCGACAACGCCCAGGTCGTCCTCCCTGGTCTGCCGGTTGAAGGCAACGATCTCTGCAGCTGTCATCACCAGCCGGTCGGGATCGGGATGCAGTCCGATCCAATAGCCCGGCGTATTCATGACGGCGCTGACGTCGGGCACAAGGGCCGGCGAAGGAACCTGCCGGACAACGGGCACGGGCGCAAAGGCATCACAGCCCGCCAGCAATGTCACCGCCAAGACAGCGATCAAGAGTCGAATTCTTATCGATATTCTCATACACAGGAGGATACCACGTTTCCGCCGCCCCGCAAAGTACGCCTGTCCTCGCGCAGGTGGGAATCCATAGCGTTCCTGACTGCGGAGGATACAGAGTGTAACAGAGTTATAAATACCTATAATTAGGTTCTTCACGGAACGAGCGAAAGGCTGCGTGTCTCTCGCCGGATCTTTGCTGCCTTCCCCGCGAATCCGTGAAGAACCAAAAGAAAGGGCTGTACGAAAGTCGTACAGCCCTGGTGGAACGATGGTTGCTGCGGGAATTAGAGGGCTCTGCGCCTCCGCATCCAGCCGACGAGTCCGGTCCCGAGGGTGCCGAGCAGGATGGCGCCGGGCGCCGGGACGGTGGGCTGCTCAAGAGCGATGGAAGTCTGCATCAGGAAGCTCGACTCGGTCGTATGGCGTTCGGCAAAGAACAGGTCGAACGAGTAGTTCTCGCCGGCGGTCAGGCCGAGGGTGTCCAGATTGACCGAGGCCGTCTGGGCGGAGTGGACGCCGCCGAGGTCGATGACCAACTGGTCGTCGATGAAGACGAACACGTCGTCGTCGCCCGTGAACTTGAACGTCTGGCCGGTCTGGTAGGTGAACTCGGAATGGAGTTCCAGCGTGAAATGATAGTTGTGGCTCCGACCCTCATTGCCGAGAAGCTGATTGTCAATCGGGTAGAAGGTCGAATCGCTGTACTGATAGACTCCCCCGCCGATGTCGTTCAGGACCAGATCATACGGCGTGCTCAGGTTGACGCCGGCAACGTCGTTGTACCACTGATTGAAGTTAGCGGCGCCGCTGGTGGTCGGGTTTCCGGCCAGGCCGGCGTATACGGGCTTGCCGTCCGCGCCGAGCGTCGACTGGACGATGCCCGGGTCCGTCTGAATCAGACCCTCAAAATCCGGATGGGACGCATTGAAATCCCGCACCGTGGTCGTCAGGGTGATGCTCGCCTCGGTCATCGCGGGGGTGGCCACCACGGCCGCCAACAAGAACAGTGCTGTTAACGAATTCCTCATCACAAACCTCCTCATACATCGATATTCTGTGTCACCCGTCAAGCACACAAGCTTGCAGGAAGTATCGCACACGATCCGCAGCAGAACAGTTCCGAGGACCGATCCTTCATCGCTTGCGGATACACGAGCAGCGCGACCAGAGACTCTCCTTGGTGACGCCGCCTCAGGGGATATCCAATCCCACCCCATTTGCCACGAACCATATAGATTTCACATTATGGCATTTTGAAGACAGAATGTCAAGGATAATCATGGATAGGGGGGAGGTGGCCAGGCCTTCCGGGGGAACGTCCTAAATTATCGCGGACGAACTGGAATACGTGGACAAGGGAGACTCTGAGGGACGGCCCGAACGGCAGGTTTTCGCAGAGAGGATTCCATCGTCGGCTTCAGGCCGCAGATTCGGCCTGGCAGAGTGTTTGGGGCTCTTCACGCGGCGCATCGACGGTCACTGGCGATTGAACAGTCTGGGGTCTGCAAATCAGTTGCGGGCGCGGTTTCCAGGTCTATAATGGCGACTTGTGCAAGCCGTGGTGACAATTCGAGTTGGTCTTCATGTGTTTTAAGGGTGCGGCTATGATGACGCGACGACAACTGGGTTGGCTTCTGGGCGTATCGGCGGTTCTGCTGCTTGCAGTGGCCGGGGCGGCTGCGCCCCAGGCGACGCAGGGCGACGGGGCGATCAAACTGGTAGTGCGGGCGGATGACATCGGGTCGTGCCATACGGCCAATCTCGCCTGCATCCAATGCTATCGCGAGGGAATCGTCAAGAGCGTGGAGGTGATGGTCCCGTGCCCGTGGTTCAACGAGGCGGCCAAGATGCTCTGCGAGAACCCCGGCTTTGACGTGGGCGTGCATCTGACGCTGACCAGCGAATGGGAGAACTACAAGTGGGGCCCGCTGACGCAATCCGCCAGCCTGGTGGATGGGCAGGGGTATTTCTTCCCGATGACGAGCCAGCGGACGGATTTTCCGCCGGGGACGGGGTTCCTCCAGTCCAAGTGGCAGATCGAGGAGGTCGAGAAGGAGCTGCGGGCCCAGATCGAGCTGGCCAAGAAGACGATCCCGCAGGTGTCGCACCTGAGCAGTCACATGGGCACGCCGACGTGTACGCCGGAACTGACGGCGCTGGTGGCGAAGCTGGCGAAGGAGTACAAGCTGCCCATTGAAACGCCGGGGGCGAAGTATCTGCGTTGGGCTGCGGACACCAAGGCTTCGGCCGAGCAGCGGGAGGCGGCGCTGGTCAAGGCGCTGGAGGAGGTTGGGCCGGGGGTGTGGATCGTGATCGAGCATCCGGGGCTCGACACGGGCGAGATGCAGGGGATAGGTCACAAGGGCTACTGGGAAGTCGCTTCGCACCGTGACGGCGTGACGAAGGCGTTCACCAGCGCCAAGGTCAAAGAAGTGATCCAGAGGCGGGGGATTCGGTTGGTCAGCTACGCCCAGATGTGGCCGGCACAGCAGTAGGGTTTTGATCCTGCCGGCTTTTTCACTGAAATTCTGAAAAAGCGTTTGCTCAGAGCGAACTCGGGTGGTAATATATAGGTATCCTATATATAGGGTTCCTGTATATGAGACGGTTCTTTCGTGCTGGAGTCAGGCACTTTATGGATGCCGAACTGATCAAAGGAACACTGGCGCTGCTGGTTCTCTCGCTGCTCAGGCGGAGGCCCATGTATGGGTACGAGCTGGCGGCGACTGTCAGGCAGGAGACCGACGGTGCATTCGAGTGGAAGGCGGGATCGCTGTATCCCTGCCTGCACAAGCTGGAGCAGGATGGTTTGGTCCTCGCCGAGTGGCAGGGGAAGCCGGAAGGTCGCCAGCGGAAGTACTATCATCTGACCAGGAATGGCGAGGCGGTCCTGGCCGAGAGAATCAAGGCCTGGTTGTCCATTTCCCAGGCGGTCAATCGTGTGCTGGAGAATCCCCATGAATGAGATCGAACGGTTTCTGGACCATGCGTGTTGCGGCGTGGGAGGCCCGCCGGAACTCCGGCGGCATTTGCGCGAGGAACTGCGCGAGCATCTGACGGAGGAGATCGAGAGGAACCTCGCGGCCGGCTCGAGCCAGGAAGAAGCGGTGCACAAGGCAATCGAAGAGTTTGGCGACCCGGTCATGATTCGCGAAGGCCTGCAAGCGGTTCACGGCCGGCGTCTGATGACCCTGTTGATTGAGAAATCGATGGCTTGGAGGGAAACGACCATGAAGACGGGATGGAAATGGAGCTTTGTCGCGCAGACGGCACTGGTGCTCACCCTTGTGGCGGAAGTGTATTTCGTGGCGGCGGCGGTGGTATACGTCCTCCCCGGCGTCTTCCGTTGGCATCACGATCTGGGGACGCCGACGGTTGCTGGCCTGCCAACGATAGAACGGCTTGCACATGCGATGTACATGGACTGGCTTTGGATTCCCTGCCTGCTGCCGGTGCTCGCGGGCTGGGGCCTTTTCGAGTGGAAGTGCCGCGGGGAGAACAAGTCGGTCCTGCGACTGGCCGGCCTGTCTATGGTTTCGCTGGCGATGTTCCTGGTTCTGGCCGTCGTGTGCGTCCCGATGGTAGTCGATCTGGCCATACTCCCACAACAAATCCATGATTTGCAGGTGAACCTGTCGCCGCAACAGGCCGAGAGGATCGTCGTTCCCAGGATTGTCGACGGGGATGACGCGTTCAGAGATCTGCGCGCTGCGATCGAGCGGGAGGACTGGCCGGTAGCGGATCTGGCGGCGCAACAGTTGAGCGATGTGTATTCGTCGCTGGCAGACGCAAGCGCCGGCGCCATCCTACTGGCCGGCGAAACACGACGGGGCAACCTGGATGAAATCCGCCATCACATTGATGAGATAGCCGAATCCAGCGAGAGGATCCACCACCAATTTCGGGTGTTCGAGCGCTCCGGGAGCAAGGCGGTCGAAGACCTGAAGGCCAGGATCGAGACCTGCTTCAAGGGACTGGACGAGTCTCGCTCGAAACTGGCGGGGAGTTCCGACCTCTTTGCCGCCCACGAGACACCGATCGTCCCGGAGAAGCCGTCCTTGTGATACTCTTGAATCTCGCCCGTTTTCATCTATTGTCTGGCGTTTTATGCCGATAGTATGGGGTGTAGGCGTGCGCGTGCGAAGAGACGTGAGGACATACGGAGTTTGATGGCCACTATGAATGTAGACCTTCGCTACGGAGCCGGCGTTGTCTCGCTGCGGGTCCCGGATCGAAATGTTCAGGAGATCATTCGGCCCTGGCAGGGGGAGCAAACCCAGGATGCCGCGGCGGGCCTGGAGGAAATCGTGAGCAGCCGGGCCGGAGCCTTTCATAACGAGGTCGCCGGCAAACGGGTGTGCGTCCTCCTCGACGATGGCACGCGCGACGAGCCCCTGCCGGATGTGCTGCCGCACCTGTGCGGTGTGCTGCGCGGGACCGCCTCCGTGCAGTTCCTGATCTGCACTGGGACGCACACGGCCGACACGCCGAAGAACCGGCAGATCCGCCAGGAGATCGAGAAGGCCGGCCGGGACGCCGGCCTGACGGTGACGCGAATCCATGCCCATGACTGCAAGACCGACCGATTCATCGATGTCGGCCGCACGTCACGGGGGACGCAGGTACTGGTCAATGCGTTCGCCGAGGAGGCGGATGTCTTTCTCGTCGTCTCGGACGTGAAGGTCCATTACTTCGCGGGGTACTCGAATCCCGTGAAGAACTTCGTGCCCGGCATCAGTGCCTTTCGCACGGTCGAGCAGAACCACAGTCTGGCTCTACGAGAGGAATCCACGCACGGGTCGCACCCGTGGCACCCCGATCCCGCTCGAAGAGACAACCCCCTGGCTGCGGACATGGTGGAGGGCATGGAGCGGATCGTCAGGGGCCGGCCGGTCTACGCGCTGGTGATGCTCAGTGCCGGTGAACGGCTGATCTGGGCGCAGTTCGGACCGGTTCGGGACGCCAGCGCCGAATCGTTTCTCGTCACCGACGAGAGGAATATCCGCGAGGTTACTCCGGCGTCGCGGCTGGTCGTGTCGCCGGGTGGACTCTCCAACGACGAAGATCTGTACATCGCCCAACGAGCCCTGGAACTGAACCGGGCTGCGGTGTTGGATGGTGGCGAGGTCCTGTTCCTGGCCGCCTGCCCGAACGGCATCGGCGAGCCACAAACCCTGGCGAACTTCTACAACCGTCTGACGGCCCCGCTCGACGAGGTGATCCGGTCGATTCAGCAGGACTACGTCCTCTACAGTCACAAGCCCTACAAATTCGCGGTCCTGATCCGGCGACTGCGACGGGTCTGGATGCACACGCAGATCCCTGACAACCTCGTCGAGGCGGCTCATATGCATCCCGCGCACGATCCGCAGGCGGTGGTGGACGGTTGGCTCGCCGAGCAGCCCGGCGCCAAGATCATTTTCATTGATGGCGCGAACAAGGTGGCTCTGCGGGCCGTTCCATGACAATCGAGACAGTCATTGACTGAGGGGATCCCTGATCGGGGTCTGGGACAGGCGGTCGAGCGCGTACATGATGTAAGGCATCCATCGCAGATCCGCGATGTCGGTCGTTTCCTTGAGGCTCTCGTTCATGCCGCGTGTCACGACGTCGGCGAACAGAGGGTCGCCGCTCAACTCGTGGGCGAAGAGCAGGAGGCCGGCCAGCGCGTCGACGCGGCTGGCGGTGGCTTCGCTCTGCGGGCATGAGGTGTAGCTGAACGCGTTGTGTTCGGGAACCCACATCTGCTCGATGACGTATCGGGCCGCATCCACAATGGCCGGCGGGATACGCTGGTCCCCGGTTTCCCTGTAATACTCGCGCAGGCCGATGCCGAGGACGCCTTTCATGAAGCTGCATGCGCCCCGGCAACGTGGGGTACAGTGGCAGTGGCCGGGGACCATCTGCCGCACCCAGCCGCTGCCCGGCGTGCGGCGTTCGAGCACGCGGTCCACGATGAGGCGTGCGGCGTTCAGGTAGTACGGATCGTACGTGACGCGATACACGGCCATGAGGTGGATCAGGTGCCAGCCGGGGATGCGGCCATTGGCGAAATCGTAGTGGTTGAGGTAGACGCCGGCGTAGCGGTCGGCGATGTTCCGCGCGACCTCGATCGCGGATGGGTCTCCCGTGAGCAGGTAGTACTCGCACATCCCTTCGGTCCACACATGGTCCACGGTCGTACCGCCGTCGGGGATGCCCCATTGGCCCTGATAGGGCTTCTCGAAGTATCCCCCCGTATGGCCCATGGCGTGCAGCCAGGAGGAACCGCGATAGTAGGGGTTCGCGTGGTAGTGGCAGATATCCACGTCGATGCTGTGCCTCGCCATGACCTCCATGAGATGGTGCCATCGCACGTCGGCCGCACGCACGAACATCTGTGCGGCGGTGTGATGGTGGTCGTACTCCCCGTTGGACCAGTTGGCCCGGCGCTCGCCGAACAAGTCGCCGAAGTTGAGCATGCCGTACATGCGTCCCTCGTCGCGCAGTTCCACGTAGTGATTGTATGCGCGCTCGCAGGTGTCGTCGTACACCGGCGTGCGCTGCGCAGTCTTGGGCACGAAGTCGCCGAACGCGCCGCTCTGGGCGTACCATTCAGGCGGCGCCGCAAGGACGGGTGGGTTGTCGAGCGTCTCGGACAGCGTGCAGAGCGTCTCGGCCTCAGGCGCATCGCCGCCCAGGGCCCAGAGCAGCAGCATTTCGTGTGTCCTGGTCATACCCTGACGCACCTTGTAGCGACCGTCCTGAAGGTAATAGTAGAGTTTGACGAGGTCCATCTCGGTGCCGTCGCGGTAGCGGGTCCCATCCAGCTCGGGACAGAGGTCCAGCCGCAGCAGACCTTGTGTCACGCTCATGGCCTTGGGATAGAGCTGCCGGAAGTGACGGCACAGCATTGCAGCCTGCCGCCGGCCGTCGGAAGCTGCTGCCCAGGGGTTCACTCTCTGATCGATTCGATTCGGGTCGTAGTCCCACTGCTCGATGTGTCCGCTGTCGAGCACGCGGTCCGTGCCGAGCGAGAGCCGGGCACTCTCGTCGAGATCCACCGGCAGTTCCAGCCAGAGACTCCGGAATTTCGCGAATTCGGAACGGCTTTCGTCGTTGCCCCATCGGTACGACAGGCGCACGCCGCGCAGGAGGTGATGGAACGTGAATCGCACCTGATACGTGAAGAACCGCCCGGCGTCGTTTCTGTGGTGGCCATCCAGTCTGACCACGGCCTTGAGCGGTCCGGCCTCCTCCACGACCAACGCTTCGGTTGGGCCGAGTGTGTCGTACAACTGGCCCGCGTCGTCCACGATACAGAACCTGGGAGGCCGATCCGTGAGAGGAATGTATGGTTGGGAGTCGTCGAGTGGATAAGATCGCAGCGCGAGGCTTGTGAACAGTCCTGAGACTCTGCGGTCGAACTCCATGCGGAGCCAGCAAGTGGTTACGGCGACGCGATTGGCGTCTTGGACAACACGGATGCCTCCCTCGGGCTGTTGCCCTTCGACCTGGGAGCCGTACTCCAGTGTGATCTCGTCCTCCGTCGGGGCGAATGTGTCCACCAGCGACACCTTCACGCTCTCGTCCGGCCAACGCGCGAGGGTGCGCGCCTGGCTGAGCCATTCGTCGCCGTTCGGCAGCAGCAGTCGAATGTTTCGGCTGTCTCCCAGTGCCCCCGGGGGGAAAGGAATGCCGGCAGTGAGAGGGTAGCCGGCCGAGTTGGCGTCGCCGCCGCGAAGCACGCGGAGCTTCAGTTGCCGGCGTTGTGCGGATCCCTGAGGCGTCTTGCATGGGCCCGACACGATCTCGATGGTCTCGCTCTTGACTTCTCCTGCGTTCACCCAACACGTGAATTGTCTTTTATCCTGGAACTGGGGCAAGTAGATGCGATGGTTCTGCACGGCCATCCGCTCCACGACCTCTCCCTCATCGTGGTGGAGCGTACACTTCGTGGGGAGCGTGGTGAGCCACGTAGTCCGCATCCGCTCGGTCGTCTGGTCATATCCGATCTTCAGATTCCGGATCTCGATCCGCGGCGCCAGCACGGGCGGTCTGGTCGAGAGCAACACGATATCCTCGACCACACACAAGCCGGAATCGCCGGCTGCACGCAGGACGATTGTCTCGCCGCCGCTGAGTTCGAGCGGATCAGGTGTGAAGAACAGGCGTTGACGCCGGTTGTCGGCGTCGGCGATGAAGCCGCCCACGCGCTTGCCGTCGACCTCCATCTCGAATCGCTCGCGGCCCTTGTCGTCGTACACGACTGCGCCGAGGTGGAAACGTCCGGCCTCGGGGACTCGAACGGTCAGCGTGCCCTCCGGGGCGACCCTCCGCATGGCCGGCCAGCGATACTCGCTCTCGTAGTAGGCGAAGCCGTCTGCCTGGCAGTCCTTGAAGGAGTTGAGGATGATGTTGCGCTGGTCCGCATGGACACTCCAGAGGAGTTCCATGCTCTCGGTGACCGCGAAGTTCTCGCTCTCGGTCTGAGCTGCGATCCCCGACGCGACGGCGGCAAGCGCGAGGACATACACTGGGATGAGAGAGTGAAAGGCAGGCATGGTCGTTCCCTCCGGAGATGCAACACTTCAGCCGATCATGGTTGACGGTGACCTGGCGTGACACCCATAAGGGCAACACAACGGATCGATGCGGTTCTTGATTCTTCAACCATGGGAAGGATTGTACCTTTCTGGAGCAAGGCACATCAAGAGAGAAGACGATTTCAGGACACTTTGGGTTCTCTCAGGGCCACGGTCGGGAGTCATTGCCATGGCTGGAAAATCAGAATTCCCATCAGTTTTTCCCCTTGATTTGTATTGGACTCGGCGGTATAAGCATTTCCATGGAAAAATCAAAATGCCAATCAGTCGTGAATTCATCCCGTAGACAATTCCTCAAGACGTCCAGCGTCGCCGCCATTGGCAGTGCTCTGACAAGTTCCTTGGCCTTCTCCGCGGCCCGCTCTTCGGGTGGTATCCTGAAGATTGGGCTCGTTGGCTGCGGGGGACGTGGCTCCGGCGCCGCTGCACAAGCTCTGTCAACCGGCGAAGACGTGGTCTTGACAGCTATGGGCGATGCCTTTGCGGATCGCGTGCAAGGCAGTCGCAAGAGTCTTGCGAGCGACGAGAATTTCGGGAAGCGCGTCAAGGTCCCCGATGATGCATGCTTCGTGGGCTTGGACGCTTACCAGAAAGTGATCGATAGCGGCGTGGACGTCGTTCTGCTGGCCTCGCCTCCGGGTTTCCGGCCGCAGCATCTGAAGGCCGCCGTCGAAGCCGGCAAGCATATCTTCTGTGAAAAACCCATGGCCACCGACGCCCCGGGCGTGCGGTCCGTTCTGGAATCCGCCGCCAAGGCCAAGGAGAAGAACCTGGCTCTGGTGGCCGGCTTCTGCTGGCGGTATCACTTGGCCCGCCGGGCCTTTTACGAGAAGGTGCACCAAGGTGCGATCGGCTCAATTCGTGCCATCTATGCGACCTATCTGAGCGGGCCGGTGAAGCCCATGCCCCCGGCCAATACGCGTCCCGCCGGCATGAGTGACGTGGAGTGGCAGGTCCGCAACTGGTACAACTTCACCTGGCTGTCGGGCGACGGACTGGTGGAACAGGCCTGTCACAGCGTGGACAAGATCGCCTGGGCGATGAATGGCGTCCTGCCTCTCAAGGCGGTCGGCACGGGCGGTCGGCAGTTCCCGAACAACGAAGGCAACATCTTCGACCACATCGACGTGTTCTACGAGTTCCCGGACGGCGTGCGGGCGTTCATGGCCCAGCGCCAGATCAGCAACTGCTACAGCGACAACTCGGACTACCTCATGGGCTCCGACGGGCTGGGCACGATCAAGGGCTGGGAAGAGCCCACCATTACGGGCAAGGAAACCTGGCGCTATCGCGGTCCCAAGTCCGACATGTACCAGGTCGAGCACAACGAATTGTTCGACTGCATCCGCAAAGGCAAACCCATCAATGACGGCATCTGGATGGCTCACAGTACGCTCATGGCCATCATGGGACGCATGGCCGCCTACAGTGGGAAAGAGATCACCTGGGACATGGCGATGAATTCCCAGGAACAACTCGTCCCCGACAACCTGACCTGGGACATGGCCTTGCCCATCAAGCCCATGGCGATGCCGGGAACGGCAGAGTTCGTGTGATCGCAGGTCGGGCCGCCGAATCCTCCGCCGCGCGGGCACAGAGGACACGGAGAAGAAGCTGACCGCGTCTGGGTTGGTCTCATCTGTTGTCCTTCTGGTCGGCTGCAACCACGAAGGCCACGAGGCAATTGACACGTGGGTCCGGATAACCCGAAATCACGCTGGATCATCACGAGACTGCACCGATATCTGCTCGCCTCGCTCGCTCTACTCCTGTGGGCTTTCTTCGTCTCGCAGGGGATGGCGGAGGGCAAGTACCACACGACGCGGCCATTCCTCATCCTCTCGGGTGGTTCGGCTGTTCTGGCTTTGGCGGGACTGATTTGGAGACGGTGGAGCCGAGGATTCCTCGTTGCTGCGATTGTTGCACACCTGACGCTCTGGATTCCATGTCTCTATCCGATGACAGAGTGGTCGGGTGGAGACGATGCCGGCGGCATGGCATGGTTCTGGTTTCTGGGGGGCGGATGCCTGGTGGCTGTCCCGCTGGGAATCAGAAACCTGGTGCTGCTGGGAAGACTATAGAGGCGGCATCTCGTCATTCAGATCGGTTAGATTCGGATCGCAGGCAAGCCATTGGCTGCAGAAATCCGCCAGCATGGGATATCGAATCGCCTGTCTGCGTGAATGTGTGCCCTGGGTGCGTCCGGCCCTCGTGCAAGAACGGCATAACCCAGGAAGTTCACGCAGCCGTCGCCGTTGAGATCCCACCGACTCTGTGCCGCAGAAGCGGTCTCATATGGGGCTGCCAGCGCGTGGACCGGTTCTTTGCCCCCTTTGGCAAGAGCACAGATGCGAGGAGAAACAGCCGTGGAAGACCCATGCCGGGGACGGCCGTCGGCAAAAACCTCGAAGGGCGGCAAGCCGGGAGTTTACTCTTGGGACGCAGGCGCTTATAATCGCCCGTCGAAAGTCGTGCAATTCCGGCATCTGCAATCGATGCCTATTTGGAACAGAAAGGAGAACGATACGATGGC
Organism: Phycisphaerales bacterium; assembly: GCA_039683175.1. Classification (GTDB taxonomy): domain Bacteria; phylum Planctomycetota; class Phycisphaerae; order Sedimentisphaerales; family Anaerobacaceae; genus PLanc-01. The sequence continues at coordinate 23,777 of JBDKRX010000126.1, read as the reverse complement.
AGCAAAAATCTACTATGAAAACGAAGCCCCGATCGGGCCGCTGCAGGGCAAGAAGGTGGCCGTGATCGGTTTCGGTTCGCAGGGGCACGCGCACAGTTTGAACCTTCGGGACAGCGGGATTGAGGTCGCGGTGGCCGAGCTTCCCGATACCGCGAATTTCAAGCTGGCGGTGGAGCATGGGTTCAAGCCGGGGGATATCAAGACCGCGGTTACCGGCGCGGCGCTGATTATCGTGACGCTGCCGGACGAGGTGCAGGGGAAGGTGTACGCCGGCCAGATCGCGCCGAATCTCAAGGCCGGCCAGACGCTGGGCTTCTGCCACGGGTTCAACATTCACTTCAAGTACATCGTGCCGGCCAAGGACATCAACGTCGTCATGATCGCGCCGAAGGGCCCGGGGCACCTGGTCCGCAGCGAGTTCCAGAAGGGCGGCGGCGTGCCGTGTTTGGTCGCGGTTCAGCAGGACGCCACCGGTACCGCCAAGCAGATCGCCTTGGCTTGGGGCCACGGCATCGGCGGCGCCCGCGCCGGCATCCTCGAAACGACCTACAAGGAGGAGACCGAGACGGATCTCTTCGGCGAGCAGGTGGTCCTCTGCGGCGGCCTCTCCGCCCTGATCAAAGCCGGCTTCGAGACCCTCGTCAAGGCCGGCTACCAGCCCGAGATCGCCTACTTCGAGACCGTTCACGAAGTCAAGTTGATCGTGGATCTCATCTACCAGGGCGGCTTGAGCTACATGCGGTACAGCATCAGCAACACCGCCGAATACGGTGATCTCACCCGCGGGTCCCGGATCATCACCGACGAGACCCGTGCGGAGATGAAGAAGATTCTCGGCGAGATCACCTCCGGCCAGTTCGCCAAGGAGTGGGTCAACGAGTACCAGACCGGCCTGAAGAACTTCAACGCCCTCTACGAGAAGGATCACAACAGCCAGGTGGAGACCGTGGGCCGCAAGCTCCGCAAGATGATGAAGTGGATCGACTCCAAGGAGATGTGAGTCGATCAGTGATTCTGAGAGCCCGCTCTTTATCGGGCGCGAAAGGAGAGCCCCATGACCATCGGCAGACCGCGTGCCGCAGGCAGAGACGCCCGCTCGGCACGAGCGATGTTGTGCATGGCGGCTCTCCTTCTCGCGTCCGCACTGGCCGGCTGCGGGGCTCGCGAATACGTCAGTCCCACCAAAACGTCGTACGCCAAGCTCGCGACGCCGTGCAGCGTCACGCAACTCGGCCGCAGCACGTCGCTCGAAGTGCTCAACGTCGCCCAGGACCCGACCTGGCAATCCGACCGAGGCAAAGCCGCCCAGGTCCTCCTTACCCAGGGCGACACGGTCATCAGCTACTCCGGCCGGAGCGCTGATACCCGCCGGACCTGGCTCAACCTGATCGCCTTCGACGAGTTCCGCATGACCGCCCGCCGCAAGTACTTCTTCTGCGTCGATGAGCGAGCCGAGCGGGTCCCCGACGACCCCAGGCGTCTCCTCTTCCCTCCGCGAAAGGGCGTCGTCTTCGACGCCGAGTTCATCATCGACCCAGAGGTCCTCACGACCCCCTACGCGACCGCGGAGGCCCAGCGGATCGAGATTCTCCAGTGGCTTGCCGGCCAGTTCCGCCAGGACCTCACCACGCTCGTCGGCGATCCGAAGAACCCCGCCCAGGGCGACCAGTCCATCCTGCTTTCCGGCATGATGGTCAGCCAGATCTTCCAGGCGGTGCTCGCGGAGTTGGATCAGTCCCCGGGCCTCGCGAAGAACCTCGCCAACGAAACGGGCATCCGCTTCCCGCACATCAGCCTCAACAAAGGTCACATCCGCCTGATTACGCAAAATGACCTCGGCGCCGTCAAAGTCCGCGTGAATCTCCCCATGATTCCGTCGAAGAAGAAGTAGCCACGCATTTGCCCGGGATTGCGGACGCGGGACGGAGGGAGCGAAGTCCGCGCTTCTATCGGGGATTGTTGTTGGCGGCCGGAAGTAGTATACTCTACAGCATGCTGCATCTGTCAGAGTCAAACTGCGATGTGCGACGGGGGAGACGGACATCCGAATGGGCCGGAGGCAGGAGATGAAGCTCCGAAGAGGATTCACACTGATCGAACTGCTTGTGGTCATCGCCATCATCGCGATTCTGATGGCTATTCTCATGCCCGCCTTGCAGCGGGTTCGCGAGCAGAGCCGGCGGCAGTCGTGCGGCAGTCAGGTCCGCCAGCATTGTCTCGCCTTCCTCATGTACGCCGACGACTACTCGGGGAAGCTGCCCCGACCCGATACGGCCGGGGGCTGGCTGTGGGATCTGGACGTGGACGTCGTCAATTTCATGCTCCAAACGGGAATGACCCAGGAGATGTTCTACTGCCCATCGAATAGCGCGATGCACCCGAACATGGACCACTTCTGGACTTTCCAGGCGGAAGTCGTGAGCGACAAGCGACTGACGGGCAGTTTCATCGTGTCCGGCTACTGCTACGTCCTGGAGTTGGCCGCCAGCACGAACACGAAGCGGTCGGCGATCCAGAACAACCCGAACGGGTCCAAGATCTGGCTCAAGACGAGCAACGAAAAGCAACCCGCCATGCGGGAACTCAGCGTGGACGCCACGCTGTGTGCCTGGGACCAGCGTGGGACGGCGTTTCCCAACGGCAACTTCGGCATGGTGGCCGGGGGGACGCTCGACCAGGTGCAATTGTACGACCGCACAAGCCATTTGAAGGGCGATGATGAGCCGACCGGCATGAACATCGGTTTCCTCGACGGACACATCGAGTGGCGCCATTTCAATCCCCTGTGGGAATCTACCGAGTACGAGCTGTCCGACGACATCCCCAAACCCCGCTACGGCGGCACCCGCCTGTTCTGGTGGTAGGCTCGCCGTCATCCCCGGGTTTCGTTCTCCAGCGGTGCAGAGACGCCGGGCTGTGCATCACCGTTGCAGGTCGTTCCAGATTCTCTTGATCGTCTCTTCCTGGGAATAGCCGATAGGACAAGCCGGGCTTTTCGTGTTGGCGCGGTAGCTGCCGAGCGTCTCGTTCGGGCAGGTGATCATCCGGCTCACGGGCATTTGCAGATGGCCGTTGGGGTCGGTTTCCTTGAGCCAGTTGTGGGCGTAGACGAGGAACCTGTTCCGGTACTCTTCGGGTTGGAGCGAGAACCACGAGATTTCGTCCCAACCCCAGATGAAATGCGAGCTGAGAGTGGCGACATTGGGGGTCTTGCTGCGGCCGAAGTTGTCGAACTCCACGAGATAGGGCAGGCTCTCGCAGCTCCAGCCGCTGGGCGAGATGCAGCCTTTGCTTTTTTTGTACATGGCGTCGAGGTAATTCACTTCGAGGATCGACTCATACGGTTTCTCGGGCACCTCCTTGATTCGCATCGGGAAGGAGTTGAAGTCCAGAAGGCTCACGCCGTCCACGATCATGCCCCACGTCGGCACGTGGGCGTCGATCAGCACCATGTGCCGGCGGGCGTGGGTCTTTGCATAGGCCCGGATTCTCGCCAGCAGTCGCGACCACTCCCTCAGGCCCGAGTCGGCCATGCCGATCAGCGTGACCTGGCCGACGTGGAGGGCCTCGCAGCCGAGGTCGATGTAGGAGCCCGCCAGATAGTAGAACCACAGTTGCGTCTCCAACCTGGTGACATCGGGGACGCTGGCTCGCCCCCAGTGGTTGACCAGCTTGCCGTCCACGTTCAGCATGGCGTCGTAGGAGAACGTCCGGTCCTCAATGGGCAGACCGAAGTCGGTGAACACCCACGCCGGGATCTTCACGCTGTTGACCTCGCGGCTGATCGTCTCGAACAGGCAGCCTTGGAAGATCACGTCCGAATCGAAGGCATGGACCTTCTCGATCAAGGCCTTCGCATTCGTCCAGAAGTTGGGATCGTTCAAGAGGCCCTCACCATTCCAGCGGTAGATCGCCCGGCCGATGAACTTGGCCCCGATGTTCTGGATCAGGCGGATGTCGTCGTCCCGGTAGAGGTACTCACGGTTGCCCTCGGGCCTTCCGGTGACCAGGAAGTACGCCATGGTCACGGAGCGGTCGAGGTAGTTCTCCAGCACGTGGCGCGAGATGGTCCCATCGAACTGATAGTCACGAGGCTGTGCGGCGGATGCGACCGATTCGGTCAGATCGGTGTTCAGGTGGACGGTCCCTTGCGGCGGGATAGACAGCGTCGTCCTCTTTTCGCCATAGCGGACGGTGCAGAACCCGCCTTTGTCGCTGCGGATTTGTGCCGACCGGAGCCTTCTGTCTTTCCACTGCATATCGACCTCGAATCCGCCGCGAGCCCGCAGGCCCTGGACCGATCCCTCGTTCCATCCGGCGGGCAACGCGGGCAGCAGGCTGATCTGCCCGGCGTGGCTCTGGAGCAGCGACTCAGCCACGCCCGCCGTGAAGCCGAAGCTGCCATCGGATTGGTTGGAGCCCTTGTTGTGCAAATTCGCCGCGATGGAATTGGCGACGAACGTCCGTATACACGTTGCGACCTTGTCGCCTCGCTCCAGACGCGACCACAGGCAGATGTCCCAGGCCAGAGGGAAACCGCCCCGGCCCCGGCGAGTTTCCATCCACTTGCGGATGGCGTCCACCAGCTCGGGGTCGCGGCCCAGGCGGATGGAACTGCCCGGATAAAACGTGAAGGTGGGCGAGAAGTTGTGTCCTTCGCCGCCCGGCCGCCAGTCCTCGATCCATTCCTGGACGTAGCCGAGGTGGTTGACGCGGTAGGGGGGCAGCCGGGTGAGAGCGGCCTCGAGCTTGGCGCCGAAGTCCTCATCGACGCCGAGGATCTTGCCGGCCTCGATGCAGGCCGGGAACAGCTCGCGGATGATCGCGACATCCATGGTCGGCGAGGGGGAAAGGAAGGCCAGATTCCCCTCGCTGTCGTAATAGCCATGCTCCGGGGACATCGAGAAGGGCGTCACCAGCCAGTGGTATTTCGGATGCTCGATCATCAGCTCCAGCAGGAACTGGGCGGAGCCTTTCATAATGGGGTAGTACTCCTTGAGGAATTTCTTGTCGCCTGTGAAGGCATAGTGCTCCCACAGGTGCAGCGTGAGCCAGGCGCCGCCGAGAGGCCACATCCCGTATCGGGCCGCATCGACCGGGGCCGTCCCGCGCCACAAGTCGATGTTGTGATGCGTCACCCATCCGTTGCAGCCGTAGTAGATGCGAGCGGTCTTGGCGCCGGTGATCGATACGTCCTTGAGCATGTCGAACAGCGGCTGGTGACATTCGGTCAGGTTGCAGACCTCAGCCGGCCAATAGTTCATCTCCGTGTTGATATTGATCGTGTACTTGCTGCCCCAGTTGGGCAGGACCGACTCGTTCCAGATTGCCTGGAGATTGGCCGGCTGGCCGCCAGTTCGGCTGCTCGACGCCAAGATGTAGCGTCCGAACTGGAAGCACAGGGCTTCGAGGCCCGCATCGTCGCTCCCATCCCGCATCGCCTTGATCCGTTCGTCGATGGGCTTGTCATTCCTCGCGCGGTCGCCGACGGTAAGATGGACGCGGCCCATCAGCGACAGAAAATCGGCCTCGTGACGCCGACGCAGGGTCGCGTAGTCCTTGTCCGCCACACCGGCAAGGATCTTCTCGCAGCGGGCGGCCGGATCGCCAGTGATGTCCTTGTAGTTCACGAAGCTCGTCGCCGCAGTGACGACGAATGTGACGACGTTCGCCCCATCGATACGCACGCAGTCATCGCCGGCCTCGGATCGGCCGCCCTCGGGCAGGGCGGTCAGCACGGCCTGAAAACGCGTGCCCTTGCCCTCGACCGTCGCGATCAGCCAGTTCTCCGGCTTCATGGGTCCTTTCCAGCATCCATCCATCGTGAGCTTGCCGGGCGTGGCGGTCACGCGATCCTGGTAGGGGCTCTTGAGCCTCGCCTGGACCCGAACACGGCCCGGTTTGTCCGCGGCGATCCGCACGACCATCACGCGGTCTGGGTACGACATGAAGACCTCGCGTGTGAAGACCGTGTCGCCCACGCGATAGCGAACCTTCATAACGCCGGTTTCCATGTCCAACTCGCGGCGGTAGTCCTCGACTGCGTCCACGCTGTCGAAGGACAGCAGCAGGTCGCCCAAAGGTTGATACGCCTGCTGGCCGGAGGGAATCCCGTAGAAATGTCCGTCGGCCATCTTCTCCGCCTCCTGGAATTTCCCGGCGAGGACCAGGTCGCGGATCAGGGGGAAGTATTTGCCTGCGTTGGGATCGTCGTAGTCGTGAGGCCGGCCGGACCAGAAGCTGGATTCGTTCAACGCGATCCGTTCTTCCGAAACGCCGCCGAAGACCATGGCCCCCATGATGCCGTTGCCGATCGGCATGGCGTCCAGCCACTCGATGCCCGGTTGACCATACCACAGGACCATGTCACGCCGGGGTTGGACGGCCTCGCGTGTTGTCAATTCGGCGGCAGCCGAAGCAGCCTGCATAAGCAGCAACGACGCCAGGGCAAGGCATGAGGTTCGCATCATTCGTCCTTTCCTTTAGTTCCGCGCAGGCATCTCTGTGCTGAACGGTCTTTCCTTCCTGAGCATCTCGCCGGCCTTGCCGGTGAGCCAGAGGTAGTGATCCGAAGGCTGGCCGTCCATGCCGATGAACTGGGCCACGCTGCTCACGGGAGGATGATCCGTGCACTTGAATATCGCGGTGCCTTCGTTGACCTCGTCGAACATGGCGACGTAGAGCTTGTCGGCGCCGGCGTCGATAGCCGTGGAGATGAGTTGCCAATAGAAACGGCCGCCCTGGCGGGGGATCGATCCGACCGGCTTGATGTCATCGGGGAACTCGAAGCGGCTGAGATTGTGCCAACTGAAACCGGGATAGACGCAGGGCACGTAGTCCACGCCGTTCTCTTTGCACCACTTCATGTCGGCCTTCACCATGTCCCGGTATCGCCACATGTCGTTGTGCAACAGCGGGCTGTACCGCTGGACTGTCCAGGGCATGACCAGGTCGGCCATTTTGATCAGCTCGTGCAAATAGGGCTCGGGTCGGCAGTCGGCGTTGAGATCGCGCCAGTAGGTGGGGACGCCAAGCATGACGGAGCATCCGCCGTACTCGGGATCGTCGTGGAAGAAGTCGATCAGCTTGTCCAGGGCGATGTTTTTGATGTCGTAGCCGCGGTCCGGGAAACCCACTCCCCAGATGACCACCAGCGGCCGGCCGCGATGGTGCAGGTAGGTCTTGGCGCCCGGTTGATTGGTCACCTGCAGGGTGTCCACCAGGAATTTCCAGTCGTCGGCGATTCGCAGGCAGTCCTCGCTCGAACTGCGGAGGCCCGACAGATCGTACATCACAGCGATCGCTCGTTCTGTCTCTGAGGCCGCCTGGAAGGCGAACCGCAGGACCTCGACCTCGGGGCCGTTCCGGGCGTTTGACCGGGTGGCGCCGAAGAACCGCTGCATGAAGACGCCGTCGAGCCCGTAATCCTTCATCCACCTGAAGTGCAGATCGACGGTGCTCTGGTCGGCGGAATTGAAGAACCGGGCCGTGCTCCCATCGGCCAGCTTCAAGCCGGTCGGATAGGTCTTTTCATATTCGCTGACATCGGGCCACATGTCGATCCGGATTCGCGCTTCATTGGAGTACATCTGGCCGTCGCGTCCCACCCTGAACCAACCCTGATAGCCGGCCATCACCAGGCCGTCATAAGAGGGATACTTCGTGGTCGGCGAGTGCTTGCTCTGCTTTGCCATCGCATCGGCAGCCGTCTGCTGAAATGCCCGTCGGACGTCGCTCGCATCGCTGTTTGGGAAGTTCGACCGCTGCACCATGAGGATGTAGGCAACGCCGCGGCCCGGATCGATCCACGCCTGCGTGCCCCAGGCGCCGCCGTGGCCGAATGTGCCGGGCGAGAGCATGGCGGCGACCCCTTCGTGCGGCGCCTGCAGAATACACGTGCCGATGCCCCAGCCGTAACTGGCGCCGTGGTTGCCAAACTCGGTCGACTGGAAGAAACCACAGGGCAGCTCGCCGGTCTGCACTGTCGTAAGCAGCTTGATGGACTCGGGGCTGAGATAGCGTTTGCCATCCAGCATACCACCGCCGAGCAGCATCTGGCAGAACCGGGCGTAATCGGGACCGGTGGAGTAGAGCCCGCCGTTGCCGAGCGGAGGATGACCGCGTACGCCAAAGCCGGCGCGTGCAGGCACGGCCTCGAGTTCGCCCGTGGTCCGATTCTTGGCATAGGCGGTTACGACGGAGTTGTCCGCAGGATAGAACGTCGTGTCCTTCATGCCTAGCGGATTGAGAATGCGCTGCTGCACGAACGTGTCGAAGGACAGGCCGCTGACGACCTCGACGATGCGCGCCGCCAGATTGATGCCCGATTGCGTGTACTGCCATTTGGCGCCAGGCTCATACTGCATGGGTGCCGCCAGAAAAAGCGGGACCAGATCGGAAAGCGTGCGAGCGTTGCGAGCCTCCGCGGCGGGCGCCTCGCCCAAGCCCGATGTGTGCGTGAGGATCTGGGCGAGGGTGAGGTTGGCCGGCTTGCCCGACGGAGTCTTCAGATCGGCGAAGGCCGGGATGTATTTCGCGACCGGATCGGCGACGTTGAGCCTGCCTTCATCCTGGAGCATCAGGACCGCCACAGCGGTGACGGGTTTGGTCATTGAGGCAATCCAGAATAGCGAGTCGGGCTGCATCGGCATCCCCGCCGCGATGTCGGCCAGCCCACTCGCCTGGAGATGCAGGACCTTGTCTTTGGCGACGACCACCGTAACTGCGCCGGCGATCTCTCTCGCATCCAGTGCGGCGTGCATCGCCTCGCCTACACCCGGCAATTGCGCCATCTGGGCAATCGCATCGCCGATACAGGCGGTTGGCTCGGACCTGAGCCCCACGCTGTTGACCGTGACAACGGCGTAGGCGTGTCTCTCGCCGGGTTTGACGGAGATGTCCAGGCACTGCATCTGCGGCATGGGCTGTGCCGGCGTGTCGTGGTACGTCATCGACTGGAACAACGGACGCCCGAACTTGCCCTCGGGTGTCTGGGGCACTTGCGCCAACTCCTGCCCATCCCGCAGCACGATGAAGCAGCGGATGCCGCTCTCGAAATCCGCGACAGCGCTCCAGTCGATCCGGGTCCCCTGGTCTCCCGGTGTCGTCTTCACGTCATAAGGAGCAGACGGAGGCGTGGTATCGCTCACGGCGCCGGTCTTGACGTACTCCATCCAGGCCTTGGCCACGGCTTCATTGGGCAGCCAGACCGCTTTGTTCGGATCACCCTGGTAGGAGGCGGCAGACACAGCTTCGTCGCCCAGCAGGGTGGCCAGCCAGGCATGGCTGTTGTCCACCGGTTTGAGTGTCTGGTCCTCGCTGTCCTTGTCGGGCAATCGCATGGCCAGGCAGGCGTCGAAGAACGGAATGGCCAGGTAACGGGAATCGCCGCACTCGTGCCCGGTCCGCGGGTCCGGCGCGAAGCCGACGGGGGCGCCGTTGGCGCGATATTCCTCAAAGGTGGCCAGCGGGCCGACCCAGGGTCTGTTCGGCTTCTCCTTCGCGCCGGGATTGCACATGGAAGGGATTCCATAGACCGCCGGCGGGACCGTCGGTTCCTGGAACTCCGGCCGGCCGCGGAACATGGCCGCCGAGCCGGAACGCATCCAGATTGCGACGATCCGTTCGGGGTGGAGCGTGCTCATGATGTCCGCCCAGATGCCGCCGCCGGAGTGGCCCCAGAGGGCCCAGGGGACGGTCGTGATCTCCGGATGGCCGGTCATTGTTGCGAACTTGTCGAGTGCGTTGAGAAAGACCTTCTCCGAGCCATGACGCGGGTCGAACCAGACCTCGGAACCGCCGGGCGACAGGTCGATCTTCTCATTCAGCACGTGATAGGAGGAACTGAACAGGGCGCAGTCCCACTTTCTCGCCAGGGCCTGCCAGTGCAGGTCGTAGGCAGCAGTGGACCCTTCGATGGACGCCGTCGTTCCGGCGCCGTGCTGGTGGACGATAATGCCGCGTAGACGCGGGGCGCCGTCGGGGACCCAGAGGGTATACGTGACCGGGGTCGGCAATTCGCCCGCTGTGGTCGAGCCTGGATAATCCACCTTGAAATACGGTCCCGCTGCGTGAGTCGTTCCGGCCAAACCTACTGTGCCGATGACAAGTGACGTCAGGATGATGAATCTCGTTCGTGCCCACATGCTCATGTTCTTATCTCCACCCAACGGATACAGGTTCTCCGACCCCCAGAAGCGGGAACGTCGAGGTTGCCAAGTATACCGGGGACAAACCTGTTCTGTACAGCAAACCGGACATGTGGACTTGAGTCTTGCCCTCCTTGTCGGTATAGTTGTCTCATTATGCATAGAACAGACTCACCATTTGCGATGTCCTTTGCCGGTGTGTTCGCCGGGATGGCGGCCTTGGCTCTCTGCGGATGTTCCTCCGAGCCGGCTTCGCAGGGATCTGTGTTCCGGGTCCTGGTGGTCGCATCGAGCGATTCCGATCATGCGGAGATGATCTCCGCGGCCCAGCCGTTCCTGGCGAGGCTCGCGGCCGAGAACCACTTCGTGCTGGACTTCACGAAAGACGCCGGCCGGATCGACGAGGCGAGCCTGGCGGATTATCAGGTGTTCGTGCAACTGCAGTTGGCTCCCTTCAACATGTCCTCGCAGCAGCAGGGGGCCCTGCAGAAATTCATCGAAGAGGGGCGTGGATGGATCGGGATTCACGCGGCGGGACTTACGGGCAACCAGTTCCTGGCAGCGGAAACACCCTATTGGCAGTGGTTCGAGGACTTGATGGGAGGCATCGTCTATTCGCCGCATCCTGCTTTTCAGAGGGGTTCGGTTGTCTTTGAGGACCGCGATCATCCGGTGACCCGCAACCTGCCTGACTCCTTCGAGCTCTGGGATGAGTGGTACGAGTTCGACAGGAGCCCGCGCCCGAACGTGCACGTGCTGGCCCGCGCGGATGAATCCACCTACAAGCCGAACAAGCCCATGGGCGATCACCCCATGATCTGGACGAATGAGAAATACCGGCGGGTCCTCTACATCGGCATCGGACACGACGCCACCGCCTGTGACGATCCGGCCTTCGCTATTCTGATCCGCGACGCCATCCTGTGGGCCGCCTCGCCGGCTCAGGAGCAGTAGACGGCGTCCAAGGCAAAGGCCGGGGGTGTGAATGGCGTCGATGCGAAATCTCCGATCGTTTCAGGGCGCTCATCGATTCCGAGGTCGGTCTGTAAGCCGAGTTCTGTCCCCGCCGAAAGGCGGGTGGCGGTCATTTATCTGGACCAGCCGTTGCCGACTGGCTCTCCCGCCCCACGGCGCCGAAGCGCATTGGGATTGCGGGACGCGACCTACCCGCCGGTCCTGCGGCCGAAGCCGCTCGTACCCGGGCCGAGTACGGCCGGCTCTCCGGACGCGAGGTCCGAAGGACCGTTGTGCCGACCGGCTGCTTGGTCTTGCAGGCGGTGGGGTTTACCCTGCCGGCGACGTCGCCGCCGCCGCGGTGCGCTCTTGCCGCACCATTTCACCATTGCCTGATCCCTTGCGGGCCATCGGCTGTGTGTTTTCTGTGGCACTTTCCCTGGGATTGCTCCCGGTGGCCGTTAGCCACCACCGCGCCCTGCCCTGTTCGGACTTTCCTCCCCGCTTCGCCTTATGCGAAGCGGAGCGACCGCCCGACCGACCTCGGAATCGATGAGCGATCCGAAACGATCAAGGATTTCAAAGAGCATCGTTCCCAACCCCATGCGATTGTACCGCATCGGGCCGGATTTCTCTACAGCGGTTGTGCCTATTCGACTTGACGCTGCATTCTGTCGCTTCTACACTGCGCCCGCGATAGGTATTCTGTCTTGGCTTGAGGACTGTGCATGTGGCAGATCATCATAGTTGGAGTCGGCGGATTCGTGGGGTCGATTTTCCGATACCTTGTTTCCGGATGGGTTCAACGGCTTGCGGATTCGCCCACGTTCGGCTACGGGACGTTGAGCGTCAACGTCCTGGGCTGCCTGACGGTCGGGCTGCTGGGCGGCTGGGCGGACAATGCGGGACTGCTGGGTCCGTCGGCTCGCCTGTTCCTGCTCGTCGGCGTACTGGGCGGGTTCACGACTTTTTCCACGTTCGGCTATGAAACGATGGCGCTGCTCCGCGACAAGGCGCTGCTCAGCGTCTTCCTGTATGTTGGGCTGCATCTGCTGCTCGGCTTCGGCGCGGTGGCGCTGGGCTACGGGCTTTCGACTCTGAAAGGGTGAGCCATGTTGCCGAAGGAAGGACGACTGCTCCGGGTCTTCATCGGTGAAAGCGACCGGCATGAAGGGAGGCCGCTCTACGAATGGATCGTGCGCAAGGCCCGCGAGCATCACATGGCCGGCGCCACGGTGGTTCGCGGACTGGAGGGATTCGGCGCGCACAGTCGGGTGCACACGGCCAAGATCCTGCGGCTCTCCCAGGATCTGCCCATTGTGATCGAGATCGTCGATACGAAGGAGAAGATCGAGGGCTTTCTGGAGATCGTCGATGCGGCGGTCCAGGAAGGGATCGCCACCCTGGAGGATGTCGAGGTCCACTTCTATCGCGCCGGTCGCCAAGAGCCGTCACCGCGGCAGGAGACGGATGGCTGAATTCCGGCATTACATCCTGACGCGGTTCAATGTGGATCTGTACGGGCCGGTTGAGTTGAAGGTCTCACGCGACCAGTGGATGGACCACCGGATGCGGCTTTTCACCTCGCTAACGCTGCCTTCCCTTGCGGGACAGAGTTGCCAGGATTTCACTTGGCTACTATTGATGGACCGGCGAACCCCTGAACGCTACATCCGGACGTTGCAGGGGATTGGGTACCCGAATCTTCAGATCATCTATCCCGACCCCGGACGGCCTCTATGGCTGGACAACCTCCCAGCAGGCAGTCATGACCTGATCACCACCCGGATCGACAACGACGACGCCTTTCACCGGGACACCGTCAAGACCATTCAGGATGCTTGGCACGCCGCACGCGAACAACAGGCGAAACCCTGGCTGATTGTCTTTCCCTTTGGCCTGATCCTGGACCTGGCCGACCGGCGGATGTGGGTGATGGAATACTGGCTCAACAACTGCCCGACACTGGTGGAGGACTCGCAGAATCCCGGCACGGTGTACCGGTGGCAACACAGCGAGATCCCGCCGGAGGTGCCGAGACACCACGTCAAAGACAAGCCCTATTGGCTGCAAGTCATTCACTCGCAGAATCTGCTCAACGCGGTTCGCAGCAACAACCCGCTGCGGATCGTTCATGAGGAACTGCCCGGGAAGATCGAATTCCTGTACCAGTTCGGCATCGATCCAGCCGGCCTGCCCCCATCCTGACGCACCGATAGCCAGGGTGCCCCTTCGCCCCGGTGGTCCCACGGATTCTGCGATGTCAGTCGGCGCGAATGATCTCGGTGTGCTTGCGGAATCGCTTATCGTCGGTCTGCGTGTGATCCATGCGGTAGTGCACGCCGCGACTTTCCTTGCGCAGCTCCGCGCAGTGGGCGAGGAGCAGGGAGGTCGTGAGCATGTTCTGGCATTCCCAGCCTTCCGGCGTGTCGAAGCCTTTGTCCATCACGTAGCGATGCCAGAACCGGATGATCTCCTGGGCCTCCGCCAGCGGCTGGGCCTTTCGCGTGATTCCGACGTTGCGCCACATCAGGGACCGCATCGAGTTGCGGACGTCCGCCGTATCCAGGCGGCTACGGTCCGAGGTCGGGATGGTGTATCGGATCGCCGGGTGTTTGAGCGATGTGATGTCGCTGGGCTCGCTGGTCGAGACCGCCTGCCCCGCGAGCTTGCCGTACACTAATCCTTCGAGCAGCGAATTGCTGCCGAGCCGATTGGCCCCGTGCAGGCCGGTCGAGGCGACTTCGCCGCAGGCGTAGAGATTCTCGATGTTCGTTCGGGCGAAGGCGTCGGTTTTGACGCCGCCGATCATGTAGTGGGCGCTGGGCCTCACCGGGATCAGGTCGTGGCTCACGTCGATGTCGAAGCTCTCGCACAGGTCGCTGATGAGCGGGAACCGCCTGGCGAAGAACTCCTTGTCCAGGTGGCGGATGTCGAGGAAGACGTGCGTGGCGTCGGTCTTTCGCATCTGGGCGAGGATGGCCCGGCTCACGACATCGCGCGGGGCCAGCTCGCCGGCGTCGCTGTAATCCTGCATGAACCGTCGGCCCTTCGTGTCGAGCAGGTAGGCGCCCTCGCCGCGAAGAGTCTCGGTGATCAGCGCCCTCGATGCGCCGGCGATGTAGAGTGTTGTCGGGTGGAACTGCACGAACTCGAGGTCGCGCAGGACCGCCCCGGCCCGGTAGGCCATCGCCAGCCCGTCCGTTGTGGCAACCGCGGGGTTCGTCGTCTCGCGGTAGAGCTGGCCGCCGCCGCCGGTGGCGAGGATCGTGTTGGCCGCCCAGACGATTTGCAGCGTACCGTCCTTGTTTCGCCCGAGGATGCCGATGCAGCGATTCTCCTGATCCGTGAGCAGATCGATCGTGAAGAAGTTCTCGATGACACGGATGTTCGATTTGTCCCGCACTACGCGGATGAGCGTCTCGGCGATCGCCCGTCCCGTTTCGTCGCCATGCGCGTGCAGGATTCTCGCGTGCGAATGGCCGCCTTCGAGCGTGGTGTCGATCCGGCCGTTGACCTGATCGAAGCCAGCGCCCCATTCCTGCAACTGCCTGACCAGCTCCGGTCCCTGGCGGACGACCTGTTCCACAACCGTCGGATCGGAGATCCCGCCGCCCGTGCGCAGGGTATCGGCCACGTGCGCCTCGAACGAGTCTTCATCCCGGAGCACGGAGGCGATGCCGCCCTGGGCGTTCCAGGTGTTGCTCTCCTCGATGCTGGCTTTGCACACGACGACGACGTTGCGTCGGTCGGAGGCCTCGATGGCGGCCCGCAGTCCGGCGACGCCTCCACCCACGATCACGCAGTCGGCAAAGAGCTGGCTTGTCGAGATCGAATCGATATCTACCAGGTATCGTCGCGGCTCGCCGAAGCGAATCTGCTCGGCCGGCGACGGTCCCTGTTCCTTGTCTTGCTCACCCATATGCCAATTGTCCTACCCGTCGGCGGCCGGAACGACGCGGGGCCGCCATGGAAAAAGAAATGGTGGAGCGAACCCCCACCTTGCACAGTGCGACCCCGCACAACGGGGCTCGCGGCAGCGATGACACTACAAGTCGCCCCATCATACCGAAAGACCGGCCGATTGAAAACATCGAAGTGGCCGGGGTTCTCCGTGAGCCGGTGGCAGACCTACTTGGCTTTTCGAGTCAGGGTCACATCGTTTGGGAAGAGCCGTTCGTCGCCGGCGTACTTCGTCACGAAGGCCTGCAAGTCCTTGGTCGAGGCCGTCAGGATGGGGCGGTCGTCGACGATTTCACACTTCACAGCATTCGGCTCCGCCTGGGCGAATTCCTTGAATCGCTCGTCGTCCGTCATGCGGATCACCAACTTCTCACCGAGGGAATCCACGCGGAAGAAGGTGTGGACCGGCTGGAAGAAGAAGGCCTCCCCCTCCGACGGGAATTGGGTGGGGAAGACATCGAGAAACCGCCGGTCGCCCAGCTTGACCAGGCATGCCGCCTGCAGGCTCGTGTGGCCCTCCCCATCGGTGAACGTCAGGCGATAGAATTTCGTGATCTCGTCCCCCCAGCGTTGGAGGAGTTCCCCGGCGTTCGATTTGTCCAGCCGCGAGAACTCCCAGATCTCGTTCGGATCATTGGGATCCGCCATCCACGTTCCGACGAGCTTCTCATCGAAGGTGATCTCATCCTTCGTGAACAGATGGTTCAACGAGACGATAGGCACGCAGCCGGCCAACAGGGCCACCAGTCCATAGAATGCAAGTTTCTTCGCTCTTATCATGGTCTGTCCTTTCACTTCGAGATCGGGCATACTACAATCATTCCGTTCGGTCATTCTACTGTAGCTGCGCGAAAGAAGAAAGGACGAGCCTCCATGCCAAGCGAGCCGTTATGCCGCGTAAGGACATCGAAGTACGGGAAACAGATACCTGTGACGGCCATTGCGATCGTCGCGCTGCTGGCGGTGGCCGGGTTCTCTATGACCGCGGACTATTCGAGCACCGAAGCGGTAGGGGAGATCGGGCCGCAACGATATGTCACACCGATCCATCAGGTACTCACGCCGACCGGCATCCAGGTGGAACTGCCCGGCATGCGTCCGCAGGCCCTTGCTCTGAGTCCGGACGGCCGCCTGCTCGCCACGTCCGGCAAGACGCAGGATCTCGTGCTGATCGATCCGCGGACGGGTGAGATCAGGCAGCGCATCGCCCTGCCTTCCGGGGAACTCCTGGACCCCAACGATGTCTCCTCGCACATCCTCAAGCCCGACAAGTCCGGCCAGCTCAGCTTCACCGGCCTGATCTTCAGCCCGGACGGCTCTCGCATCTACCTGTCCAACGTCAAGGGCGATGTCAAGGTGTTCCGCGTCGGTCCGGAAGGGCAGGCCACCGGTTTGCGTCCCATCCCTCTGCCCGCGGCTGACGCGCCGTGGCGGAAGGAGGAAATTCCGGCCGGTCTGGCAATCTCCCGAGATGGCCGGCGCTTGTACGTGGTCTTGAACCTGTCCAATCGCCTCGCGGAGATCGACACAGAGACTGCGAAGGTGCTTCGGCTCTGGCCGGTGGGCGTGGTGCCATACGACGTGGTCCTGGTCGGCGACAAGGCGTACGTGAGCAACTGGGGCGGCCGCCGCCCGGATGCGGATAGCCTGACGGGTCCCGCCGGACAGGGCACGCGGGTGCGAGTCGATCCCGTCCGTCACATCGCCAATGAAGGCTCGGTCTCCGTGATTCATCTTGGCGAAGACGCGCCGGTTCGCGAGATCATGGTGGGTCTGCACTCCTCCGGTATGGCAGCCTCGCCCAACGGCCGCTACGTCGTCGTGGCCAACGCCGGCAGCGACACGCTCAGCGTGATCGACACCCGCAAGGACGAGGTGGTCCAGACGATCTGGGCCAAGCCAAATCCTGCCGATCTATTTGGGGCCAGCCCGAATGCCCTGGCGTTCCATCCCTCGGGCAATACCCTCTACGTCGCCAACGGTACGCAGAACGCGATTGCCGTGTTCCGCTTCCGTCCGAAGGAGTCGAAGCTGCAGGGCTTGATCCCGGTGGGTTGGTTCCCCGGCGCGATCGTCTATGATGCAGCGCGTCGTCAACTGGCTGTGGCCAATATCAAGGGGATCGGCTCGACCCGGAGCCTCAAAGATGCGAGCGCGAATGAACACAACAGCCATCAATACCACGGGACGCTCTCGCTGGTGCCCGTTCCCAAGGCCAAAGAGCTGCCTGCACTGACGCGCCGCGTGCAGGACAACTATCGTTATCCTCTGCTGAAGGAGGCCGCGAAGCCCGCGCGCACAAACCAGCCGCCGCGGCCGGTCCCAGAACGGGTGGGCGAGCCGTCCGTGTTCGAGCACGTGGTGTACATCATCAAGGAAAACCGCACCTACGACCAGGTCCTTGGCGATGTCGCTGAGGGCAACGGCAATCCTTCGCTGTGCATCTTTGGCGCCGAGATCACGCCCAATCAGCACAAGATGGTTCGCGATTTCGTCCTGCTGGACAACACCTATTGCTCGGGCATCCTCAGCGCCGACGGCCATCAGTGGTCGGACACCGCGTTCGCCACGGACTACATGGAGAAGTCGTTCGCAGGTTTCCCTCGCAGCTATCCCGACGGCATGGAGGACAGCGACGTGGACGCGCTGGCCTACGCCCCTTCGGGTTTCATCTGGGACAACGCGCTGGCGGGCGGTAAGTCGCTCCGTGTCTACGGCGAGTTCGCCATCACGGAGACCTCGTGGGCGACCCCCGGCAAGACGGGCAAACCGACGTTTCTGGATTACTACCGGGATTTCGTGGACCAGACGCGTCAGATCAGCATCAGCAGCCGGCCCGCGATCGAATCGCTGCGACCCCACCTGAACATGCAGACGGTCGGTTGGGATATGGACATCCCCGACGTGTTCCGGGCCGCAGAGTTCATCAAGGAACTGCGGGAATACGAACGCAGCGGCAGGCTGCCCAATCTGATTATCATCTGCCTGCCGAACGATCATACTTCCGGGACCCGGGCCGGCGCGCCCACTCCTGCAGCCCAGGTGGCGGACAACGACTTGGCTTTCGGACAGATCGTGGAGGCGATCAGTCATAGTCCATTCTGGCCCAGGACGTGCATCTTCGCCATCGAAGACGACCCCCAGGCGGGCTGGGACCATGTCAGCGGCTATCGCACCACGGCGTACCTCATCAGCCCGTACACCAAGCGCAAGGCCGTCGTGAGCACCCAGTACAACACGACGAGCATTCTCCGCACGATGGAACTGATCCTGGGTCTTCCGCCCATGAATCAGATTGACGCCACGGCTACACCCATGAGCGACTGCTTCACCGATGTGTCCGATCTCACACCGTATGTCGCCATGCCTGCGAACATCCCGCTGGACCAGATGAATCCGAATCCCAAGGAGGTCTCGAATGCGATGATGCGGAGAAACGCGATTGTCTCTGCCAGACTCCCCTTGGAGCAGATAGATCGATGCCCCGAGGACGTGTTGAATCGCATTCTCTGGCACGCGATGAAAGGCCCGCACGAGCCCTATCCGCAGTGGGCTGTGATTGCGGACATCGAGGAGGAAGACGACTGAGGCTGGTGCGCGCTTGAAGTACGTCGTCCGTCAGTCCGCGTTCACCGCGTCGAACATGGCGACGATGTTCTCCGGCGGGACGTTGGCGAGGATGTTGTGGACCTGCTGGAAGACGAAGCCGCCGCCCGGCGACAGGATGCGGACCTGATTCCTGACGTGCTCAGCGACCTGCTCAGGACCGGCGCTGGTCAGGATCTCGCGGGTGTCGCAGCCGCCGCCCCAGAAAGTCAGGTCCCGGCCGAATTCCCTCTTCAGTTCTGCTGCGTTCATTCCGGCGCAGGTGATCTGGACGGGGTTGATCGCGTCCAGGCCCGCCTCGATAAGATGAGGGAGCAACTCGCGGACGCCGCCGCAGCAATGGAGCATGACCTTCACATCGGCCAACTCCTTCACGCGATTCCACATGACCTTGTGGCGGGGTTTGAAGAATTCGCAGTACATGCGAGGGCTGAGCATGGGACCCGTCTGCATGCCGAGATCGTCACCGAAGAGAATGATGTCGATCGATGAACCCACGGCGGCGAGGAACCTCTCCAGATTGGCCAGGTGGATTTCCACCAATTGGTCGAGGAAGCGATGTGCCTTTGCCGGTTCGCCCGCCAGGAGCATGAAGAAGTTGTCGGCCCGGTAGAAGAATTGGCCGGTTTCGAAGAGGTTGCCGCCGAACAGACCGATGATAGCCCGGTCCGTGCTCTTGCGGAGACGACGGGCTCCCTTGCGAAGCGTCTGCGGATCGACCGGGCCCGGCGGGGCCGCGACCCCGGTCCACATGCATTCGCCGAAGGCGTCCGCGAGGATTCGCTCGTCGTTGGATTCCGCGAGCGGAAAGTACGTCTGCTCGAAGTACAGCGTGCCATCGGGCATGTGGGCGAAGACTTTTCCCGAATTGGAGAGGATGACCCACCGGTCGGATCGGCGCTCCATCTTGGTCCACGCGGGAATCAGGCAGTCCGTGCCGTCGGGAAGGGTCCAAGGCTTCCACGAGTCCTCGGTCAGAGCGAAGCCTCGGCCCATTTCAATGCAGTCGATGCCGAAGCGGTCCAGCACGTCGTCGTCGACGATCGCGAGTTGCTGGATTACGTCGTAGACCCGGATGGGTTTCGGCGCCAGACCCAGGCATTTGCGCAGCTTGGGGTACGCCATTGCGGCGATGCCCGATGAGCGATGCCCCGACAGATCGACCGGGACACGGTCGGGTTCGACGTGGTTCAGTGCGGCCAGGACTCTTTCTCTCGGTGTCATGGGAGGTATTATAGTGTGCCGGCCGGCCATTTACAATTTGCGATTTTCCATTTACCATTTCGCTGGTGCCGTGTGAAAGTGCTGAATCACGAATAGTCGATGGTAGATCTTGAGGGGCCAACATGTCTTGTCCGCATATGAAACAACTTGTTTTCGTGGAATTGATGTTGCTCGCGTCGGCCGGGCTAAACCCCAGCGTGTTTGCGCAAGACTCCGGCGGCACGGACCGGGTGACGCTCTGGGAGATCGGCCAGGCGGATGGGGGCAACGCGGAGTTTGCATTGGCGCCGGACGGCTACTCGCGGTTCAAGGGCGACGCCTTCTATGTAATCGGGACATCGGAATCGAAGAAGGACTGGCCTTATGTTCAGCCGGGACCAGCGGATAGCTGGGCGGGGGCTCGACCGCACACGTTCATCGTACTGTTTGGTCTGAAGAACCCGCCGGGAGAAGGCGAATGCCGACTCCAGTTTGATCTGATCGACACCCAGAACGCCGGCGCGCCCAAGCTGCGCGTGGGAGTGAATGGAGAGGCATTCGAGCAGTCGCTCCCCAACGGCGCCGGCGACGCCTCGATATTCGGCCGTCCGGAGAAGGGCCACGAGCACAAATTTGCCATCGCTTTCCCCTCGTGTCTGCTCAAGACCGGCGACAACGAGGTTCGCATCACCACGCTCAGCGGCAGTTGGATGCTGTACGATTCCCTCGGGTTGATCGTGCCCGCCGGTGCGGAACTGGGCGATGTCCAATCGCGGACAGTCGTAGAGGAAGTGAGATCCGTGCGGGCTCTGCTGGAACGAGGGGGTCTGATGTTCCAGCCGGTTTCGGTGGCCCTGCGGCACTTCGGCGAGGAGGCCAATGCTCTCGTGCGTCTTGGGGACGAACCGCCTGTCACGGTAAATCTCACGGGCGGTTCTCAGGAAGTGGAACTCTTAGCCCGCGCGGTCGAGAGCGAAACAACGCGACAGGTGACGGTCGCCGTGGCCGGCAAGACGGTCGCGACCCGTGAGGTTGTGCTCAAGCCGGTCAAGAAGCTCACGGTGTACATCACGCCGCACTCGCACACCGACATCGGCTACACCGAGATCCAGACCGCCATTGAGGCCAGGCAGGTACAGAACCTTCTCGACGGCATCGCCGCAGCGAAACGAACCGCGGGCTATCCCGAGGGCTCGCGTTTTGTCTGGAATGTCGAGGTGCTCTGGGCTGCCGATCTCTACCTGCGACGGCTCAACGACCAACAACGTGCGGACTTCCTCGACGCGGTCAAGAGTGGACAAGTCGTGCTCAACGGCATGTACCTCAACGAGCTGACCGGGCTGTGCCGGCCGGAGGAACTGGTTCGCCTGTTCCGCTATGCGACCGAGCTGGCCGAGCGGACGGGGGTCCCGATCGACGCCGCGATGATTTCCGACGTCCCGGGCTACACCTGGGGCACGGTCACCGCCATGGCGCACGCCGGCGTCCGGTACTTCTCCGTGGCGCCGAACTACTTCGACCGGATCGGCACGATCCTCCGCACGTGGGAGAACAAACCGTTTTATTGGATGGGACCCGACGGGCAATCCAAGGTGCTCGTCTGGATCCCGTTCTGGGGATACGCGATGTCGCATCGCTACGGGCAGATGTCGCCGCAGCTTGTCGAGGACTTCTCCGACGGCCTGGAGAAACGCGGCTATTCGTTCGATATCGCCTACGTCCGCTGGAGCGGCCATGGCGACAACGCGGTGCCCGACCCGACCATCTGTGAGTTCGTCAAGGATTGGAACGCGAAGTACACATGGCCGCGGTTCATTATCTCGGGCACGAGCGAGGCGTTCCACGCGTTCGAGCAGCGGTATGGCGACAGACTGCCGGTCGTCCGGGGCGACTGGACGCCGTACTGGGAGGATGGCGCGGGCTCATCGTCGCTGGAAACTGCGATGAACCGCGCCAGTTCGGACCGGCTCGCGCAGGCGGAGACGCTCTTTGCGATGCTCAAGCCCTCCGAGTATCCAGCGGCGGCCTTCGAAGACGCGTGGAACGCGGTGCTGCTGTACTCCGAGCACACATGGGGCGCCTGGTGCAGCGTCACCGAGCCGCAACGAAAAGAGACGCTGGAACAATGGGAAATCAAGCGCGGCTACGCGGAATCGGCGGACAAGCAGTCTCGCGAGTTGTTCGCCGTGGCACTGGAAGAGGCATCTGGTGAAGGCGCAGTGGATGTCTTCAACACGCTCTCCTGGCCTCGTACGGAAGTGGTGACCTTGTCGAAGGATCTTTCCGCCGCCGGCGACCGTGTTCTCGACGACGCGGGCAAGGCGGTTCCCTCGCAGCGGCTGACTTCAGGCGAGCTTGTCTTCCTTGCAGGGAATGTGCCGCCTTTTGCGGCCCGTCGCTATACCTTGGTTGCAGGTGTGTCCCATGCCAGGGGCCGGGCGGCCGCGCAAGGCGCCGTGCTGGATAGCGGCCTCGTGCGCGTGCGGGTGGACGAGCAGACCGGCGGCATTGTCGAGTTGACCGCCAAGGGCATCAAGGGCAATCTCGCCGACACGAGCGGGGGCGAAGCGTTGAACGACTATCTGTACCTGATCGGCGATGATCTGAAGGACCTCCAGCGCAATGGCCCGGTGAGCATTCACGTCGGCGAGAACGGCCCGTTGGTTGCGTCGCTGGTCATTGAGTCGGCCGCACCGGGCTGCAAGAAACTCGTACGCGAGCTGCGCGTCGTCGCAGGGCTTGACTGTGTCGAGATCATCAACACCCTGGACAAGGAACGATTGCAGGTGAAGAGCTACCACGCGAAGGAAGGCAAGGAGAGCGTGAACTTCGCGTTCCCCTTCGCGGTGCCGAATGGCGACGTGCTTCTGGATATCCCGCTGGGCGTGATGCGTCCGGAGGCCGACCAGATGCCCAGCGCGTGTAAGAACTGGTTTACCGTTGGACGCTGGGCCGACGTCTCGAACAGCGATCGCGGCGTCACCTGGGTGACGCTCGATGCGCCGCTGTTGCAGGTAGGGGGCATCACCGCCACGTTGCTGGGCTCGCAGAGCGACCCGAATGTCTGGCGCGAGCGAGTGGAACCGACGCAGAAGCTCTATTCTTGGGCGATGAACAACCATTGGGGCACCAACTATCGCGCCTATCAGGAGGGCCCGACCGTATTCCGGTTCGTGTTGCAGCCGCATCGCCGACGCGACGTTGCCCAGGCGTCACGCTTCGCCACAGGGTTTAGCCAGCCGCTGGTGGCCGTTCGCTCGCAGGGTGCCAAGCCCTCTGGCACACCGCTGTTGATTGTCGAACCTGATGATGTCATTGTAACCGCGCTGAAACCCAGCGACGACGGCCGAGCGTTGATTGTTCGTCTGTTCGATGCTTCGGGCAAGGCTCGTTCGGCCCACCTCAAATGGATTGGCGTCCAGCCGACGGCCGTGTTCCTGAGCGACACGAGCGAGCGGGCGGGCGAGCGGATCGGCAATCGGATCGAAGTCCCTGCGTCTGGGCTCGTTAGCCTGCGCGCCGAACTCAGGTAGGCCGTGACGGAAGGATGTGCAATGCGAAGGATCGTCCGGACGGTTCTGCTTTGTGAACTGGCTCTCGCAGCGTCCGTGTCCGCCGAGGTCCGCGAGGTCATTATCACCTTCAAGACCCACTTCGACATCGGGTATACGGACCTGGCCAGCAATGTTGTGCAACGTTACCGCACGACGATGATCGATCAGGCCCTCGACGTGGTGGATCGCAATCGCAATCTGCCGCCGGAACAGCAGTTCGTGTGGACGATCCCCGGCTGGCCCATGAGCAAGATTGCGGAAGACTGGCCGGGCCAGATGCCGGAACGCAGGCAGCGGATCATGCAGGCGATGAAGGACGGCCGATTCGTGGTTCACGGCCTGCCCTTCA
>JBDKRX010000125.1:0-8318 GCA_039683175.1 Phycisphaerales bacterium | reverse complement strand
GATGGCCAGCATCTGCTGCTGACCGCCGGAGAGCGTGCCGGCGAGCTGGCTCGACCGCTCCTTCAGGATGCCGAAGAGGTTATACACCTGCTCCAGGCTCTCGTCGAGGTCTTTGCCCTTGTTCCTTCGTCGGCGGCAGAAGGCCCCGAGCAGGAGGTTCTCCCGGACGGTCATGGTGGCGAAGACGTGTCGGCCCTCGGGGACGAGGGAGCAGCCGAGCCCGACGATCCGTTCCGCCCGTCGGCCCAGGATGTTCTGTTTGTCGAACTCGATCTCGCCCGAGCGGGCCTTCAGCACGCCCGCGATCGTCTTGAGCAGGGTGGTTTTGCCCGCGCCGTTGGCCCCGATCACAGCGACCGCCTCGCCCGGCGAGACGTGCAGGCTGATCCCCTTGAGGACCCGCAGGGGCCCGTAGCCGGCCTCCAGATTTAGGATTTTAAGCATGATCCCCCCCAGGCACACACGGATCACCTTGGGCTTGCACGTGGCGAGGGCGTCCCGCCCTTGCGTCTTTTTCGCTACGGTCGATTGTGAAGAGCAAGGGCAAGATGCCCTCGCCACGGAAGATTTCAAGCATGGTCGTCCCCCAGGTAGATGCGGATCACGTCGGGATTTCGCTGGATCTCCTTCGGCGGGCCTTCCGCGATCTTCTGCCCCTGGTCGAGGACGAGCACCTCATCCGAGATGTTCATCACGAGGGACATGTCGTGCTCCACGATCAGGCAGGTGACGCCCCGGCCGCGGATCTTGAGGATCAGCTCGGAGAGTTCCTTGGTCTCGTAGATATTCAGTCCGGCGGCGGGCTCGTCGAGCAGCAGCAGGGCGGGCTCCGTCGCCAGGGCGCGGGCAAACTCCACGAGCCGCTGGCGGCCGAAGGACAGGTTCGACGCCGGCTCTTTGGCGTAGGCCGCCAAGCCGAGGTCCGCGAGGATATCCGCCGCCTTGATCCGGGTTTCCCGATCCTCCCGCCAGGTCCAGGGCAGGCTCAGCAGACCCGCGACGAACCCCGCATGGGTCCTGGGGTGCCGGCCTACCATGACGTTCTCCAGGACCGTCATGTGGGGGAAGAGCTTCGTCGTCTGGAAGGTCCGTGCGATCCCGAGCGACGCGACCGCGTGCGGCTTCCACGCGGTGATCCGCTTGCCGCGAAAGAGGACCTCGCCTTGATGGGGCGCGGTCGTGCCGGCGATCAGGTTGAACAGGGTGGTCTTCCCCGCCCCGTTCGGGCCGATGACGGCCTTGATCGCGCCGGCGGGGACTTTCATGCTCACGTCCCTCACGGCGTGGACGCCGCCGAAGGAACGGCGCAGGTCTCGGGTCTCCAGGAGGATGTTACTCATGCGACCTCCTCGGCAGCAGGGAGGTGATCGCCTTGAGTTTGGGCACTCGCAGCAGGCCCTGAGGGGCCAGAATCATGACGCCGATGAGGATGGCCCCGAATACCGCGTCGTCGTACGATCCGAAGACGCCCCGCAGGGACAGGAAGTTCAACAGGATCCCCATGACCATCGCGCCCCAGAGATTGTCCATCCCGCCGACCGCTACGATGGCGACGTACCGCACGGATTTCAGGACTGTCACTTCAGAGGGCCCGATACTCGCGTTGTAGTGGGTCAGCAAGATGCCACCGGCCGCGGCGAACAAGGCGCTGAGGATGAAGGTGGCCAGTTTATAGCGATACGTGTTGATGCCGAGCGAGTGGGCGGCCTCTTCACTCTGATGGATAGATCGCAAGGCCCGGCCGACCCGGGAGTGGACCAGGTTCAGGGCCAGGACCATCGCAACCAGCACCGCGACCCAGGCGATGTAGTAGTTCTGGACTCGAAAGGGGGATCGGCCGTTGATTTGAAGCCCATCCACGAGGTGGAAGGCCGGCACGTTGGAGATGCCGTCGGCCTGGCCGAAAATCTTGGCCCCGAGGACGATGCGGTAGATGATCAGGCCGAAGCCGAGCGTCGCCATGGCCAGATAGTGGCCCTTGAGCCGGATCACGGGCAGGCCGATCGCCAGGGCGATCAGCGCCGTCAGGAGCATAGCGACCACGAACGCCGGCCAGGGCGAAAAGGAAAGGACCTCATTGCCGTAGAGGTCCTGCCACTGCACGATCACCCTCAGTGACCGCAGCATCGCGATCGCCGGCACGTCGCGCCAGGCGATGAGATTGTGCGTCGTCATCACGGCGACGGTGTAGCCGCCGATGGCGAAGAAGCCCGCGTGACCCATGGAGATTTGCCCCGCGTAGCCCATGAGCAGGCATAGGCCGATCACGACCAGGGCGTAGCACGCCGACATGGTGACCTGCGTCATGTAATAGGTCTTGCCGGTGGCGGCGAGCAGGACGTGCAGCGCGACGATCAGAACGGCCGCAACGAGGACGGGGTAGTAGATTCGCAGCCGCATCATGCCGTCCTCAACGCGCTCGTCCCTTTTCGGGCGAACAGGCCGCTCGGCCGGAAAACGAGGATCAACAGGAGCACGACGATGGCCACGACTTCTTTATAGGCAGAGGCGAACTGGCTGACGACGAAGGTCTCCAGCAGGCCCAGGAACAAGCCCGCCGCCACCGCGGCCATGCTGTTGCCCAGTCCGCCGAGGATGGCGACGGTAAAGCCCTTGATGGCCAGCGGGACGCCCATGTCATACTGGGTCTGCGTGATGGGCGAGACGACGCAGCCGGCCAGGGCGCCGATGCCGGCGCTGAGCATGAACGACAGTGTGACCATCCATCGATCGTTGACGCCGCAGAGGCACGCGGCCATCCGGTCGTCGGCGCAGGCCCGCATGGCCTGTCCGGTGGTCGTGTAGCGAAAGAAGAGCGTCAGCGCCGCGACGATCACGGCGCTGACGCCGAGGACCCAAAGGACCTGGGGCGAGATGTGCGCGCCCAGGATCGGGATGGTCGAGCTGGCCGTGCCCGTGAAGTAGGGCAGGGACCACGGCTTCTCGTCCCAGACGTGGAGCATGGCCTCGCGGATCAGGATCGACAGGCCGATCGTGATGATGATCAGCCTCACGACGGAGACATTGCGGACCTGGCGGATGAAGACCAGCTCGATCAGGCCGCCCAGGAGGGTCGTGATCACGACCGCGCCGAGGATCGCCAGCGGCAAGGGAACGACCTGCGTCAGGCTGATCGCGGTCATTGCCCCGACGATGAGGAACTCGCCCTGGGCGAAATTGATGATCCCCGTCGTGCAGTAGATGATGTTGAAGCCGATCGCGACGATGGCGTACACGCTGCCGACGGTGATGCCCGAAAGGGCGTATTGGACGAATAGGGCGAAATTCATCGTGATTCGGTTTCGTCCCGCCTACTTCTCATAAATGGCGAATTTTTCGTCCTTGACCGTGAGCATCGTAAAAGCGTCCAAGCCCAGGCCGTTGTGGTCCTGCGCCGAGAAATTGAAGACCCCGGCGGTGCCGACCACGCCTTTGAGGTTCTCCAGGGCGTCCCGGACCGCCTTCTTGTCGGTCGAGCCGACCTTCTTGATCGCCTCGGTCAGGACGAGCAACGCGTCGTACGCATGGCCTCCGAAGGTGCTCGCGTCCTCCTTGAACCGGGATTCATAATCGGTCTTGTACTGTGTGAGGACCGCCTTCTGGGGATGGTCTGCCGGCAGGGTGTCTGCCACCAGGAGCCGGCCGCACGGGAAGATCGTGCCGTTGGCCGCCTCGCCGCTGCCCTGAATGTACCGGGTGTTGCCGTACCCGTGGCTCTGGAACAGGGGCACATCGAGGGCGATCTGCTTCATGTTCTTGGCGACGATGCCCTGGGCGGGCTCGATGGACCAGTTGACGACCGCCTGCACGTTGGCCCCTTTGACCTTGGTCAGCACGCCGGTCAGGTCGGTGGCTTCCTTCTCGTAGACTTCGCTGATCAAAATCTCGACCCCGTTGTCCGGGGCGAGTTTCTCCAACTGGGCTTTGCCGCCCTTGCCGAAACCGGTATTGCTCGTGATGACGCCGATCTTCGTGATCCCCAGCTTCTTCATCGTGTCGAAGATCCATTGCGCGGCCTGGCTGTCCTTCTGGGGGCTCTTGAAGACGTAGCTCGCCAGCGGGATGACGATCTCCTCGGCCGCGGCGCACGACACGAGGATCGTTTCGCTCTCCTGGCAGATGCTCTTGATCTGGAGGGTTTCGCCGCTGGTCGAGGGTCCGATGATGGCGAGGACTTTTTCTTCGTCGATGAGTTGCTTGGCCAGGGAGATGGCCTTCTCCGGGCTGCCGCCGGAGTCCTTCACGAGCACCTCGATCTTGCGGCCGTTGACGCCGCCCGCCTGGTTGAGCTTCTCGACGAACATCTCGACGGTCTTGGCCTCCGGAGCGCCCAGGAACGAAGCCGGCCCGGTCACTGCGAAGATGGCGCCGACCTTGATGGGTGCCGCCGCCGGCGCCGGAGGCGCTTTCTTGCACCCTGACAGAAACATGGCACAACCCACAACCACTACGCTCAGGATACCTGCCACTCGTCTTCGCATGGTTTCTTCCCTTTCCGACCTTACAGGTCAACGCTCTCCGAACTCTCTCGATCTCCCGACTCGATGGAAACGGCGGTCTGTCCCGAGGCCCCCTTCCGCCTGCCGATCGCACAGGCGGTCGCGTGTCAAACCGTCTTGATACGCGACCCGACCTTGCCCTCGCTCTGAACAGTGGGCGAGAATCAGTTCCTGTGGAGGAATCAGCCGGTTCTCGAACGAAAACCCCGAACGCATCCATCCTACAGACTTCATGCCTGGATCATACACTATCGCGTTCAGTTTATCTCGTCAACCCCTTCCTTTTTGCCGGGGATTTTCCTTGCAAGGGGATGGGCAATGTGGTACACATTCAGTATTGAGGCACAGGGCGTTCCGTGCGGGGGACGGCCCAACTGGCACTCTGACAAAGCGATCCGGACACGAGGGTTTCACGGCGACATACAAGGTATTCATTCGCCTGCTGGCAGGGTTGGGCCTGCATGCGGGCGGTGTGCGCGATACATGTTCGAACGAAGCACGGCAGTCTGTATTGTTTTTCGGGAGGGTCACCATGTGTAGGAAACTGATTCACCTCGTCACTCTTGTTTGTCTGCTGGGTCTGGCGAGTCTCGCCTCTGCCGAGATTCCCAGGGATCCGAATCTGGTCATCTTCTACTCCTACGACAGTGTCGGCGCGATCGTCCCTGACGAATCGGGCAAGGGCCACAACGGCACCGTATGTGGCGACGTCTCCCTGGCTCCCAGCGGCATCAAGTGGTATGGCGCCGCCCGATTCCAGGGCGAATTGGGACCGACAGGCTACAGCTATCTCGATCTGGACAGTCCGCATTATGCTACGGAGGACATTCCCAAGTCTGCCATCACGCTGGCCGCTTGGGTACAATGTACGAAGACGGGCAAGGATCACGCCATCCTCAGTTGCAGAGGATCGGACAACACATGGGTCGTTCACCCTCAGATCAACGATAACGGCAGCTTTCGATGGCTGCTCCGCGGTCCGGGTTCCGTCACGATCTTCAATCTGAATGGGGTCGGCACGCATGGGTGGGATGAATGGCTTCATTATGCAGGAACCTACGACAGCGTGACCGGCAAGGGCATCCTGTATATCAACGGGGTAGTGTGTGCGCAGATCGACGTGCCCGTGGGGCAAGTCATTGCCGATTGGGGGACGGGCGCTCGGGTCGGATACAATATCGACAACGCCAGGCCGTTCACCGGCATTATGGACGAGTTCTACCTGTTCACGCGGGCGATGTCCCTGGATGAAGTCAACGTATTGCTTGCGGCCGAGGGGTTGCTCTCAGAGAAAGCCACCCATCCCAACCCGGCCGATGGAGCCGAGCTGGATACCACGTCGACGATTCTTCAGTGGCTGCCGGGAGCTTACGCGGCCTCCAACGATGTGTACTTCGGTGTGGATTTTGCGGACGTGAACAACGGCGCCAACGGCACCTTCAAAGGCAACCAGGCCGAGGCCGAGTTTGCTGTCAGCGACCTGCAGTGGGGCACGACGTACTACTGGCGGATCGACGGGGTGAATACGGTCGAGCCCAACAGCCCGTGGAAGGGCGATGTCTGGAGCTTCCTGCTTCGCCCCTCGACAGCCTGGGACCCCACGCCGGCGGACGGCGCCCGATGGATCGACCCCAATGCGGACCTGACCTGGAGCACCGGTCGGAACGCGGGCATGCACTACGTGTACTTCGGCGACAATTTCGACGATGTGAATAACGCCACCGGCGCCTCGCCGCAGGGAGAGGCAACCTACGACCCCGGCACACTCGCATTTGAGAAGGTGTATTACTGGAGGGTCGACGAGCTCGACGACTCCGGAACGACGCACAAAGGCAGCGTCTGGAGCTTCACGACGATGCGCGCCGACAGCGGCGTCAGGGCGGAGTATTACAAGGGTACGAACCTGGAGACTCTGGTAATGACACGGGTGGACCCCGGAATCAACATGAACTGGGGCGCTGCCGCACCGGATCCGCTGGTCCCCGCCGACAACTTCTCCGTCCGATGGACCGGCGAGCTGGAGGTGCCGTTCACCTCGGCCTGGACCTTCACCGCCAACTGCGATGATTGCGTGCGCCTCTGGGTCAACGAGCAACTGCTGTTCGACAAATGGGGACAGCAGGGGGGCGTTGAATGGACGGGAACAATCGACCTTGCCGCAGGGCAGAAGTACGGCATCGTGATGGAGTACTATGAGAACAGCGGCGATGCGCGTGCGAAGCTGTACTGGAACAGCCCCTACTGGCTGAGTCCCTATCAGCCCAAGCAGATCATCCCGCAAGGCGCGTACTCCCTGCCGGTGAAGGCCAGGAGTCCCAACCCGGCCAATAGCGCCGTCGGTGTGCCGCAGGTAACGGTTCTCACCTGGTCTGCCGGAGAACACGCCGTTTCGCACGACGTGTATTTCGGCGCGGATCCAAACGCCGTGAGAGACGCGAACACGAGCTCGCCGGAGTACAAGGGCAGCGTGGATCTGGGCTCCGAGAGCTACGATCCTGGCGAACTCGAGTGGAACACCACGTATTATTGGCGTGTCGATGAGGTCAACGACGCCGATCCGAACAGCCCGTGGAAGGGAAGCGTCTGGTCCTTCACGACCGCGGACTTCCTCGTGGTGGAAGACTTCGAAGCGTACAACGACGACGAGGCCGGCGGCACGGCCATCTTCCAGACCTGGATCGACGGCGTGGCGAACGGCACTACCTCGTATGTCGGCTACTCGGGTTCCAACAACGGCACCTTCGGGGAAACGACCATCGTCCACGGCGGTCTCCAGTCGATGCCGCTGAGCTACAACAACAGCGTCTCGCCGTATTACGCCCAGACCGACCGGACCTGGGACACAGCGCAGGATTGGACGATCTACGGCGTCAACACGCTCGTCCTCTACATCCAGGGCGGATCGTCGAATGCGTCCGAGCCGTTGTATGTCGCGGTCGAGGACCGCAACGGGAAGATCGTCACCATCGTGCATTCCGATGCGAGGATTGTCACAGCGACGACCTGGACCGAGTGGCGGATCCCGCTCAGCCAGTTCGCCGGCGTGGACATGACTCGCGTCAAGGCGATGCACATCGGCCTGGGCAGCAAGACCAGCCCGGCCCTGGGTGGCGCCGGCGTGATCTACGTCGATGACATCCGGGTGGCCACAGGCGAGTAGGTTGAGCCTGAACGCGATACGACGGGACTCCGCCGTTCGCAAGTCGAGTTGTTTTGAAGAGGGCCGTGAGTTTCGAACTCACGGCCCTCTTCCGTTCTGCTGCACGGTCTGCATTGCAGGACGATCATCTGTCGATCGGGTCCTGTCCGTCGAATGGGACGGTTCGCCGGATGCATCGGCGTGCGAGGTACGGCGGGACGATGCCGACGACGCCGAAGCTGCAATCGATCATCCGCCAGAAGAGGGGGATGCCTCGGATCGGGCCGAAGACCAGTGCCCAGGGGATCACTAACGCTCTTCTGGAGAAAGCCCACCTGACATGCTCAGCATCCCTGTGAGAGATGGATTTGAAAGGATCTTGGGGTCCGCAGCGACCCGAAAAAGCGGATTGTTGCTTTGTTTTCGTCCTACCGCCTGGAGAGGGTCGTGTCGCTCGTCTCCGCCGTGTCCAGCCGGCGGCAGTGGGGACATCGGTAGTGACCTTCGACGACGAGGACACTGTGCTCTCGGCCACCTGCCATCTGGAATCCATACGGCTGCATGCGATTCATGGGGGACATCCCTTGCGGGTGTCTCGCGGACGCCTCGTTGTGGATTTGCCGTTCATCCATGATCGGTCCTCCATCTGCACTTGTGCGATGATACTCAGAACGGCAGGA
>JBDKRX010000124.1:0-13781 GCA_039683175.1 Phycisphaerales bacterium | reverse complement strand
CCCGCCGCGTACCTCGTCGCATCGAGATACTCGCGTCCTTCGACGACGGGCACGCTCTGGCGCGGGTCGTGGAGCCATTGGCAATCAGCCGCCGGCAGCGGCACCGCGTAAACCAGCGTGACGGCGCGGTCCTTCCCCGAGGTGTCCTGCAGCGTCACATCGAAGAACGTGGCATCCCCCTCCTCTTGCCTTTGGCAGTCGAGCTTCAGGTCCATGGCGCTGTGCTCGAGGGAGACGAAATCCGTCTCGGCGGCCACATCGCGGACCTGGAATCCCTCTGCGGCAGGCCCCGTCGGCTCGATGGGGACCCCGTCGAAGAGAAAGGCGTGGACCACCTTCAGCTCGGGATCGCGGAACCATGCCTTTCCCGCGTGCCCACGAAGCAGCATATAGAAGGATACCGACGCCACGGGCTTTTCCGGGAACACGATGACCTGGGCCTTCTGCCAGTCGTGCGTGCCGACGGTCCACGAATCCGCCTGACCCCAGAGGGGCGTGCCGTCGGTATACAGCAGATCGAGATAGAGAGAGTAGTCAGGGTCGGGCGCGCCGCCGACGCCCTCGGCCCTGCTCCACGCCACCGCGATGATCGGCTCGGGCTTCTCCTGGTTCAGGACGACGGTTTGGGCGACCCCCCGCTGCACCTGGGTGTCGGCCCCGTTGTCGCAGACGAAGGCCTCGTCTTCCCGGACAAAACCGCTCTGATAGGGTCTCCAAGCGTCGGCGTTGAGCAGATTCTCGCCGGATTGATCGAATCGGAGGGCTCTCTTGAGGACGCTTCCGTCGGGAGCGTCCTGGCCCGCCCGAACCGGGAGCATCCATGTCGCCGCTACGACGACCGAGAGAATGGTGAACCTCACGCTGGACCGATATGCCGCCTGCTTCACCGCTTTGTCGTTCTGCATGCCCACACCACTCCTTTCTTGCGGGCATCATACCACAGGCGCAGCCCCCCTGCGACAATGGGCTCCGTGAAAACAGCGGGGCCTGCACCACGCGGATGCAGGCCCCGAGAGAGGCGAAATGACGAGTGCTTCGCCGGGTCGGCGACGGCTCAAATCAGCGGTCGCCCGCAAGATAGCGAACCTGTGCCTCCGACAGGGCACGATTGTAGATGCGCAGATCCGCCAGCGAGCCGGTGAAGAGGGCATCGGCCTCGTACTGCGACTCGCCCAGGTAGTTCTGCGTGGTGTCGCCAAGGTCCTTCGGCAGCAGCGACGTGACGCCGCTGGCCACCGTCGCGCCATCCAGGTGCAGTCGCATGGTCATGGTTGCACTGTCCATCACCACGGCGACATGGTGCCAGCCCACGGGCACGCCGGGACCATCGACAGCCTGCTCCCCGACGGCATCCGTCCGGATGGCGAACCGCATCGGGCCGGAAGAGGTCGTGCGAGGCGTCAGGAACATGTAGTTGGTTGTGCTGGAGCCAAAATCAAAGATCCTCTGCCAGTCGCCGGTGGCGGCGGGGAAATTCACATAGACCGTGATCGTCATGTCGCTCAGCGAGCTGAGGACCGAGCCGATGGGCAGAGTGACATAGGCGTTGATGCCGTTGAAGATCAGGGCCTGGCCATAGCCGGAAGGTGCGTCTTCATAGCCGGCGTCGCCCGTGACTGTGCCGTGGTTGTTGTTGCCGGAACTGTCCTGGACGTTGCCCTCAAAGGTGTAGTTGGCCAGAATGCCGGTGTTGCCCGGATCGACCGGCGTGACAACCTCCGGCGCCTCGGCATAGAGACGGATGTCATCGACGTGGATCATCCCGGTCCCGCCGGCTTTGCCGTCGCCGATCCCGATCGTCAGGCTCGTGACACTCTTGAGGTTGGCGCCCGTCGCGGCCAGGTCGATGTTCCACTGCTTCCACACCGGCAGGTTGGTCGCCCCCGCGCCGGCGTTATAGAGCACCTTGGTGTTGTTGATCTTCACGTACAGAGGCGCCGACGCATTCGCCGCCAGGCCATGCCAGTGAAGGACCAGCGTCGTGACGCCGTGCCGGCTCCAATCCTGGGCCGTCTCGAACGTGCGTTTGGCCTCGGAGTAGATCCCGCCGCTGTTGTCATAGGCCAGCGGCATGGACTGATACCCGTCGTGGACCACCGTACGTTCGGTAAACGGCGCATCGTTGTACCCCACGAGCGAGCCGTTGGTGTCGTCTTCGTAGCCGTCGGTCCAGGTCTGGAAGACGGCTTCGCCGGCGTCCATGTCGTCCGTGTAGCTCTCGAAATCATCGACCACGATGTACTCGGCCGTGGTGAAGCTCCAGACGTCGCCTTCCCAGGCCGCCGGCTCCTCGGCGTCGTTCACTTCCACGACCTTCCAGAAATAGCTCTGGTCCAGATCGAGCGAGATCTCGTACTGAGGCTCGGACACCGTGACCACATCCGCCGTACCGTCGATCACCGCCTGCTCATCGACACTCAGGGCCACCTTGTGCGACGCGGCCTCGCGTCCCGCCCGCCAGCCCAAGGTCGCCTGCGGATGCACATCAGTCGCCCCATCGGCCGGGCTGGGCTCTCGCGCCGAGACCGGGACGTAGTAGAAGCGGACTTCGCTCAGACTGTACTGCTTCACCAGGCCGCCCCAGTTGCTGCCGACCGTCAGCTTGACGTACTTGGCCACGACGCCGCCCAGATCGAACACTTCGGGCTCCAGAGGCTCGCCCGTGCCCTGGGCCAGTTCCACCGTGGCCAGCGTTGTCCAGTTGACGCCGTCGAGGGAGACTTCGACGGTCGCATCCTTGACGCCGACTCCCATGAGAGCCTCGATGGCCTGATTCGAGTTCCACACGAGCACGCGATCCAGCTTGTAGGCCGCGTCGAATTCGAACTGGATCCACGCCGGCTCCGGCGCGTTCTTCTGGCTCGCCCACATGGTCTTCAGGTCGTCCCCGTGCAGATCGTTCTCGTCGAGACCCGAGCCGTCGACCGTTTTGCTCGCGAGCGTGTTGGCGTTGTATGTGCTGGAGGCGGTGGCCGTGATGCCGGTGATCGGATAGGCATAGGGCTCGACCGCGAATGACCAGACGGCGCCGCGGCTCGTGCCATCGGCGGTCACCTCGTCGATGCGCCAGTAGCAGGTCTGTCCATACGCAAGATGGCCCACGTCATAGGAGTTCGCGTCGTGGCCCGCGACGACCATGACGCCGAGCGGATTGGCGATCTCAGCGGCCGTAACCGCGTCAACATCGGTACCGAAGTATACATCGTGGGCGACCGCGCCGTCGGTCGGGACCCAGCTCAGCACGACATCCGTCAATACGTCCGTCGCTCCGTTCGAAGGCTTGGGACGATAGGCCATATTCATGGGCACGATCGAATCGCCGCTGAGGGTGAAATCGTCGAACGCCACGTACCCGGCGGTCGCGCTGTATGTGCAGTGTGCCATTCCAACCTGCAGGGCCAGCCCGCCCATGTCCTCTCGTGTGAGCGTCCCTCCCACCGCAGTCCAGGTGACGCCGTCGAAACTCCGTCGAAACGTGAAGACGTTGCCCGTGCGTTCCACCTGGAGATATCGGGCACAATTGAACCCATCCCCCGTGGTGGTGCCTTCGGTTTCCACGCTATCGTCCATATTCCGCTGCATGTTGCCCACCCAGGTCGGGAAGTAGTGCATGCAGACGAAGTCCTCGCCCGCGCCGGCGTCGTCCAGATTCGCGACCCTGGCCATGAGGAAAGAGTCGTTGTGCTGAACGATCGCTCCGGCGACGCCCGCGAAGTCGGTCACGCGAACCGTGGCGACAAAATCCCCTTCGACCACTTTATAGAGGAAGGGACCGCGCGGTGAGAATGCGCCTTCCCAGTAGGCGCCGGCCGACTGCATGAACAACTGGCCGGAACGATCCGTCGATGCATTGAGGGCACTGGCTGTCTCGCCGGCGCCAGCGCCGATGAAGCCGTCCCAGCCTGTCCCCGCGACCCCGTCGACGAGGTAGTCGTGCGCCGCCTCAAAATCGTCGCTGAACACACCCGCCCGAGCGGCGCCGCCCAGGCACAAAACGAGCGCAACACAGCCCAGATACACCTGTTTTCGACTCATGCTTGTCCTCCTTCCAGAAAACTGCGTCAAGTGTGAAACTTGAGACTTCACGAAGCGCTTTTTGTGTATGGATATTATAGCCGCGGGAACACGCAAGAGCAAGGCCAACCGCAGCGGAAAACAGCGATGGCACAAAGCACGCAGACAATTCACCCGTTTGCGCCCCAGCGCAAAAGGCGGCACCTACGGATTCACCCTCTGCACAGGCGTTGTGGTAACCGGCCCAATCAGACCTGGGTTTCCTTGATCCGGATCGGAAAAAGGCAGATCAACCCTGATTACTCGATCACATTCACTTTGATCGTCGCGGGCTCGCTGCACCGGAGGCCGTCCAGGACCCAGAATCTGTACTCGAGGGTGTCGGGCTTGTCCGGGGCCTTGAGCCGAAGGACCGGACCCTGGTGCAGGTCGAGCGGAGGCCTTGGCATCTTCTCGCTCCAGCGGTAGTAGAGCGGCTGGCCCTCGGGGTCGCTGCTCTGGGAGCCGTCGATCTCGAATTCCTGGCCGCAACGGACGGTCATCTCTGCCGGCGCGACGGCGACCGGTCGCTTGTTGGTTTCGCGGATCGCCTCCGGCACCGGCTTGCGCACCACGGGCGTCGGCTCGGATGGAGACAGCAGGCTCGTGCGAATCGGGTACACGCCGCAGACCTGTCGGCCCGAGAGAAACGCTTCGTTGAAGGCCATCAGGTCCATGAAGTGAATCTCCTGCCGCTCGCCGGCGACGATCCGGATCATCAGCAACCCCTCGACCGTCCAGACGTTCGGAGTGAACGCGGTATCCGTCTTGGCGCCCCCGAATGGATTCCACACAGAGACTGCGCCATCGACCTCGTCGGTCTCGGGGTCGTCCCACTCGGCATCCGTCTCGTTGGGGAAGACGAAGCGGCCTTCGGCGTCGGTCTGGCCGACGAATTTGGGGCGGTCCGCAAAGTACTTGGCGCCGCTATCCTGCACGGGGGCCTGGGCGACGTGATAGACGTAGACCGCGGCGTTCTTGAGCGGTTGGTCCTCGCGGTCGTAGATCAGCAGCCAGTTGGCCCGCGTGGGCACGAGCCGGCCCTGTGTGCCCCAGAATCGGTCCTGGCGATAGCCCTTGTAGTGCATGATGTGGCCCGCCTGCGAAGGATGGAGCCAGAGCTGGCAGCCGTCCATGAGCGAGACGTACCCCCTGCCACAGGGGACGTTCACGCCCGGCGAGAAGGGCATCAGCTCGTCGCCCTCGATCACAGGCAACAGGGAAGTGCCTGCGCAGGGTTTGTCCTCGTCGTCGGTCAGGAGGATGTTGCAGGCGCGGACGCCGTAGCCGTAGAGGTCGGGCTGGCTGAGGATCGTGTGTCCGAACTCGTGAATGATCGCGGCGTCCACCGCCATCAGGTCGACCGGCTCGTTGACCGGGAACCCCCCGTCGCAGTAGACCATTTGCTCCTCGTAGGACTGAGCGGGGTTCTCGGCGCTGGTGTCGAGCGCGATCATCGCGTCGATGCGATAGGCTTCCTCGACGCCGTGCGGTCCGGTGGTTGGCCAGACGGCCTCGGGAAGCATGACATCCATTCGCAGCTTCTGGGCGCGGAGCCAGTCGTAGTAGCTCAGCGAACCGACGTGATTAATCCGTTTCTCGGCCAGGCAGGATTTCAGCACGTTGGGATCGTAGCCGAACTGGATGGGCCGGGCGTCGGTCCGCTCGACGGATTCGTTGTTGGCCTCGCAGAACTCGTCGATCCGCTCATCGGGGTCCAGCCGGAGCCACATCCACAGGGGTCGCTCTGGATACGGGAATTTGAATTCGACCGCGGCCTCGTCGCCGGGCTCGAGATTGCGATCCACCGGTGCAAACAGGGTCCGCTCGGGCGCAAAGGCGGGGTTGAATCGGTAGCTGTCCGCCTCGGAGACGGGCATGAGACTGAGCTGGACCCTTGCACCAGCGGCCAGCGTCGTCAGTCCGAAGTTGCCCACACGAACGCATGCAGTCATCTCCTCGCCCGGGCTCGGACGATCTTTGACCGCGTCGTTGCGATAGCGAGGATGCAGCTCGACACAGATCAGTCCGAAGTCCGGCTTGTCGGGCGAGATCACCTCCAGCGAATACCCGATCTGATACTGCCGGAACTGGGCGAAGATGCCGCACCGGCCGGGCTTGACCGCCTTCACGCGGCCGTTGGCATCGACGGTCGCGATGGACTCGTCCGTGCTGGTCCACGTAATGAACGGCTTGGCGTCGAAATACCCCCACTGGGCGTAGCGCACCGCGTAGTCCGTGATCGGCTCCCATCGGCCGTCACAACGAGCCAGAAGGCCGAACTGCTTCTCGAAGCCGGCGACGGCGCGCATATCCGCCGGCACGCGCAGCGGCCTGGGGTCCATCCGAATCCCATCGTACGGCCCGGTGCGGAAGTAATCGCGGTAGACGCTGGCGACCAGGCCCCAAGAACCCTCCGCGTCGAGACGGTCGCGACAGATCAGTTCGTCCATGTCGGCCTGGGCCGAGGGGTCGCCGATCCAGAGGCGATTGTCGTTCATCGTCTTTGGGTCGAGGAACCGGCACCCGCCGGCAACCGGGCCATCCACCGCCACCCGGTCGATCCAGAGCGGCAGTCCGACCGGCTGATCCTGGTTGGAGAACCAGGCCAGGACGATATGATGCCACTGCCCGGCCCGCCAGCCGGAGACGTCGCTGCGCGCGACGGTGACTCTCTCGGGACTGGCCATCGTGTAACGCAGCATCCCGCCGGCGGATTTTTCCAGGGAGAGGCCGTTGCTCGCCGGGTCGCCGATGTGCAGCAGTCGATGCAACTTGCCGTCGTTGCCGTCCCACTTCGGCCGCACCCAGAAACTGATGTAACCCTGTTGCCTCTGCAACGCAGGCCACTCCATCGGCGCCGCATCGACGAGCGAGACGCCCCGGCCGTACGTGCCTGCGACGGCAGGCAGCGCATCGATCAGGACCAGGCTCCTCTGTGCCTCGGCAACATCCGCATCCGTGAACCACGCCAACTGCGTTTCCGCAGCGGCGACCAGGCAAGGCCAGGCCAGACCCAGGCACACACTGATCAACAATCCTGTCGACAACCGACGATTACACGACATTCACACACTCCTTCTGATAAGGGATGTTTGAAGTCTCAGGTTTGAAGTGTCAAGAGTTCAGAACGGACCTCAACACTTCAAACTTCACACTTCAAACATCAAACTTCAAACTCCGTGGTTACGGCATCCGTTTGAGGCCTTCCCATCGCACGTTCCATTTGCCGTCCTTCGGAAATCCCGGCGCGGGCCCCTCGGGACAGCCGTCCCAGCCGGCGGCCATCATGGCCACCGCCGTCAGCAGGCCACCGTTGCCCGGCAGGTACAAAGGCAGCCGGGCCGACTGGTAGTTGTGCCCGTTGGCAAGGTAGCGGTTCTTGGGCGAATCGAGGAACAACGCATCGACCGCCTTGGCCGGGTCGCCCAGCCGGGCGGCGGTCATCGCCAGCATGGGATAATCCCAACCCCATGTGCTCGGCCAGTCCCAATCCGCAACCACGTCGTCATACGTCCGCTTCATAACATCGGGATCAATCAGCGGCGTGGCAGGGACAAATCCGAGCGCCGCGACCATTGTCGGATGGTCCCGGCGGATCGTGTAAGGCGGGGTCTCGATCCCCGTGTACGCGCCTTCCCGAACGGTCGGCCGCGAGAGCCCGCGCAGCACTTCGTCCCATTTGGGCTCGCGCTCCAGGCCCAGACGCTCCCGCCACTGCTGCGCCGTCTCCAGAGCCCAGCGCCAGTACGCCAGTTCGAACGTCGGATTGAGATTGCGGGCCTTGTCGGGTCCGTAGCTCTCCTGGGCAGGAATCATCGCCGGACCCAGCACATAGCGTTGGCCTGCTTCGTCCCACACGGGATACGACGCCATAAACTCGGCGGTCTCGAAAACGATCCGCCGGTAGCAGTCCAACGTCTCGAGGCTCGGGTGGGCGCGGTAACACAGTTCCGCATAATATATCGGATGCGGCTGCTGCCAGACCAGGAACACGCCCACGCTGCTCGGGCTCTCGCGCCCGTCCGGGCCGACCATCTTGGGCCAGCGAGCGCCTGCATAGCCCTGGAGCTTCGCGGTGCCCACCGCCTTGGGCAGAATGGTTTCGTACCACGCCAGGCTCCGCTCCAGCAATTCGATCCGGTCCCACAGAGCGAAATGCACGCCGTGCCACCAGTGCATCTCCAGGTGGCTCTTGCCATGCCAGCTATTGGCGGTCAATCCCGTCTCCTGGGGCGGCCGCGAGCCTGCGCATTGAATCGCCATGAGATACTGAGAGAGCACGACCCTCCGCTCCAGCTCCGGCGCACGCGGGTCCGTGCACTGCGAGAAGTCGATGGCCCCGCCGGACTGCCAGAATCGCTGCCAGTGGTCCGCCGCAGCGGTGCGGACCTCATCGAAACCGGGCAGCGGTTCGGCGATCTCCGTCGGCGAAAATGCGATGACAACCTCCAACGTCGTGCGGCCCTGACAGACGATTTCGTATTCGTGCTGCGACCGGGTCTGCATCCGGCCGCCCTGCGACCAGCCCACGCGGATGTAATAGCGATCCGCATCGAGGCTCCGCGTCAAGTCCGCCTGCCGGTCGGCCATACGACACGCCGTCGTGTGGCGATCTGCGAGATTCCACTCGGCAGCTCTTCCCCAATCCGTGCTGCCATAAGGAAACGCGAGCCGGACCGCCAGTCGCTGCTGCTCCAGCAGGGGCGACTCGATCCGCACCGCCAGGATATCCCGCGTCGGATGGCATACCGTGGCGACATTCACGGGGTCGCGCTGGACTTTGAACCGACTCGTCAAGAGACCGGCCCAAAGATCCAGAGTTTGAGCAGTTTCAGCCAAGTCCTCGATAGTCGCCGGGGAGCCGTCGGACTTGGCGAGACGCATGCCGATCTGGCCCAGATGGAGACGATGCGGATTGGCCCGCAGCCAGTTCGCGGCGGGCGAGTACCCGCCCGAGGGGGCCCCACCCGAGGCATAGGGCACCTCGCGTCCCGCTGCCGTGTAGCTGTTCAGCGCATCCGCGAGCGTGTAGCCCTCCGTATTCGGGAGGCTGTGCCAGCCCCACTGCGAGAGCGTCCCGAGGGACATGCCTTGCAGATGATAGTCGGGGAACGTCTGAAGGCCCGTGATGTCGGCGGTGAAGGCGAACTCGCCGTTGCCCACGCTCAGCGGGGTCAACGGGTCGGGCTTATCGAGCGTGACATTGTGCCGCGTCACCAGGGCGTGCCGGTCGATCCGGACGGACTCGCCGGCGTGCGCGAGAGTCCATCCCGCCAGCAGGGCAATCACCGCCAGGCCTTTCCAGGGGACTACAGTCGTTCCGTGCGACATCGCAATTCTCTGCTTTCCGCCTTGCGGTAGCCGGTGACAACGAGGTTTCCGTCCCGCCGCACTTCAACGATGGCGTAGGAGTTGTTCTCCGGACCCTGGCCCTCTACAACCGCTCTCAGCGTATAGTAGTGAATCCCCCCGACCTCGTTGTATCCTCCCTCGTGATGATGTCCCTGAAAGACCGCCAGGACCTTGCCCGAATCCCGCAGGATCTGCCGGACCTCGGCTGCGTTCTTCACGTAGACCGGGCCGGCGCCGTCGAGTAACTGGTGGACGAAGACGACGACGGGACCGCGCGACCTCGCCAAATCCTTTTGGAGCCAGCGGAGCTCGGGGAGGGGGACATTGGCGTCGGTCCAGTGAAAGTTGTGGTGATCGTAGTCCGTGCCGTCGGCCGTATAGTTGGCGTCGAGCACTACGCAATGGAGACCTCGCACGTTGAACGAGTAATAGCCCCGGCGTGAACTGACGCTTGTGTTCTTGACGTTCTCCAGGAACTGCCGCTTCGAGAGGCTGTCCATATCGTGATTTCCGAGCACGTGATATCGCGGCCCATCGAACCGCCGGAACACCGACTCGGCCTTCCGGAGATACTGCAGCGTCCTCTCCTCGACGGGCGGCCTGTCCTGGTCTTTGAAATCGCCCAGCTCGATGAGAAAGTCCACCCGTTCGGCGTTCATCCGGGCGACGCACTCGGACAGTTTGTCCAGCGACTCACGGTAGAACCGCGTCTCGACGGGATCCACATCGGCATAATGGCAATCCGTGACGATCCCGAAGCGGACCGGCCGGCGACGGCCCAGCGACATGCCGCCCGACGCACAG
The DNA here is from genome assembly GCA_039683175.1 of Phycisphaerales bacterium. Classification (GTDB taxonomy): domain Bacteria; phylum Planctomycetota; class Phycisphaerae; order Sedimentisphaerales; family Anaerobacaceae; genus PLanc-01. Next base: position 3,569 of record JBDKRX010000124.1, on the reverse strand, counting down.
GACAGGGAGGCAAGAGCCGTTCCGGCAGCGAGGGCCGCCGTGGATTGCAGGAAAGCCCGGCGGTCGATTTCCCACGTTTGCAGAGGATACACGCTCTTGTCACGCCCGTTGTCGTTCATGCTGCTCACTCGTCACACTACCCAACTGCCTCGCCGCGTGCAGACACCAAACAGAAGTCACGCGGCTTTCGTGCACCGCATTGTAGCAGAGGATCGGGCTTCCGGACAACCTGTTCTCTTCACGCTGGCGAACGCGTGTCTGTACGGTTTCCGATCCAGGGAATGGAAGTGGATTCCCGCTTCCGCGGGGATGACAAGCCGCGGCGGAGGCACATCCCTGTCACTTCGTCAATTCGCCGGCTCCCACGATGGGCCAGCCGTCGTCGGTCCAGGTCAATGGCCGGAGGGCGTACTTCGAGACACCCCAGCGAGTGCTGCCATCGTAGAAATGCATGCCGAGCCAGTATTTGTCGCCTTCCTTGAGGATACCGGCGTGGCCCGGCCCGATGAAGGGACCCTCCGTCTCCAACAGGAGCGTGCCGCCGCCTTCGAGCATGTCCTTGTCCTCTTTGTCGAGGTAGGGCCCGGTGATCTGCGGGCTGCGGCCGACCCGCATGTTGTACGTGCTGTTCACGCCCCGGCAGCACATGCCCCAGTTCAGGAACAGATAGTAAACCCCGTTGCGACAGTAGATGAAGGGGGCCTCGATGGAATCGTAATGGGCCAGCGCGTGGATCGGCGAATCGGGGGCGATCCGCCCGCCGGTGGCGGGGTCGAGCTGGATCAGCTTGATGCCGCCCCAGAACGAGCCGAAGGACAGCCACAGGTTGCCCTCCGCATCCTGCGTCACCGCAGGATCGATGGTGTTGAAATCGTCGCGCGGGCTCGACTGGATCACGATGCCGCCGTCCTTCCATTCGTAGGCGGGATCGCACGGGTCCAGCGTGACATTCGTGGCCAGTCCGATGGCCGAGGTGTTCTTACCGAACGTCGAGACGGAAAAATAGAGCAGATACCTATCGCGGAAATGGATGATGTCCGGCGCCCAGAAATCCAAGCCGCTACGATTGCCCGGCACTGCCTGGGCTACCCACTCGGGCGACTTGGTGAACGTCTGCGGCCCACGTTCCCACGTGACGAGGTCCTTCGAGCAGAAACTGGGCGTGCCCCGGCCGGTGCAGAAGATCCAATACTCGTCCTTGCACTGGACGATCGTGGAGGGGTCGTGGACGCGAATCCCCCGACTGCCCAGCTTGAGCACATAGGCCTCGGCATTCGGATCGGCAGCAGGAGCGGTGGGCTGAGCCCACCCCACCACTGCCGCCGAGACGACTGCACCGAATACAACGCAGGAGTGAGTCATGGCGGCGAATTCATCCAGAATGTCTTCCTAAGAGTATTATGGCGAGGACAAGAGCGAAGGACAAGGGAAAACCACTCGCGAAAACCGCGACCGGCTTGCAGACTCCCTTTGAAGTCTTCCATGCCAACCCGTCGAGACAGCCCTGGTCGTGAATCCTCCTCTGGGCTGTACGGAAGGAGCCGCGGCGGAGGATAGAGCTCGGGTGGGAACCAACCCGAGCGCCGCTACCGGACAGGGGTTTCGGGATCACGCAACAATTTGTCATTTTGTTGCTATTCTTATTGACAACCAGCCATGGTTGACATATCATACACTCGGCAATCGCGAGACGCGATGCGTCGGCCGTGGGCTCGCGGTCGGCCGCCTATAGAGATGAAATGGAAGGGAGGCATCATGGCGAAGATCGCGTGTTGTCACAACTGCGCGTACTCGTACTGGGACCGGGAGCATACGGTCGAGTGCATTCACGCCGGGCTCATGAATTGGCCGGCCTGCGCGAACCATCCGGACTCGTACGGCCGGATGCGGCGGATGCCGGAGCGGGGGATCTGCCCGAACTACCGTCCCCGGCCCGAGACGCCCCAGGGCGAGGTCAAACAAATCCCGCTCGGGGATGGGTACTATGCTTATGTGGACGTCGCGGACTACGAGTGGCTCAGCCAGTGGAAATGGCGTTTCAAGGGTGGATATGCTGTCCGACAAAAGAAGGGCAAGCTGGTCTTCATGCACCGCCAGATCATGCAACCGCCCAAGGGGATGATCGTCGATCACAAGAACCGTAACAAGCTCGACAACACGCGGGGCAATCTGCGGAACGCCACCCTCGCGGAGAACCTGCGGAACAAGAGCAAACAGCATGGCACGTCCTCCAGGTTCCTCGGCGTCAGCTATCACAGGCAGCGCGACAAGTATGTTGCGCAAATCCGCCATAGGGGCAAGTTGTCTTGCCTCGGGTACCATGTCGAAGAGGTCGAAGCGGCCCGCGCGTATGATCGCAAAGCGGTCGAGCTGTGCGGCGACTTCGCCCGGCTGAACTTCCCCGAGGAGTGGCCGCCCGAGCGGCGGGCCCAGGTCTACGCCCAGCGCCGTATGAAAGACGTGCAGCACGAAAGAAAAGCCAGGAAGGCGAAGAAGACGAAGAAACCCGTCGCGAAACGAACGACGCGCCGTCCGCCGCAAAAAGCACGGCGAACCTCGGCGAAAAGAAAGGGACACAAGAACCCGCGTCAGCGGTAGGGTGGGCTCTGCCCACCGTCGTGGTCACCGGAACTCGACACCGCCAAGGCATCAAGGACAATCTCTGATTGCCAAATCGAGATGTGCCCCCCCGGATCTCTCCCGTGAAGTCCTCGAAAAACGGTAGTTGTCCCCAGTATTCCCAGTATTCCCGAACAGTCAATAAGTACGATGTGACCTCACTATTTCCCCTTAAGTTTCTCCTCCAAGTCCGCAATATTCTGCTTCAATCTCTGGACCAGCGGAGACTTCTGCACTTCGTTTGCGCGGATCCAGCCGGGTTGTGGATTGGTCCCCAACTCGTTGATGATCGCGGACTTCACAGCCGAGCCAAGCTCAGCCGCCGAAGTCCAAGAGTGGCAGAGTCTGCTCCTTACTTTCTCCGTGAACATCTTTAGGCGTTCGCGTTGCTCATCTGTCTGCTCCAACTTCGTCCCAGGCAGGCTGTTGGGGTTCTTGTGATAGAACCCGACCACCGGCTTTCCAGAATTGACTGCATAGTCGAATTCCATCTCTGTGTATCCGATGCCCGATCTATGGAGGCTCCCGTAGCGCCCGGCGGTGATGACAAAGTAATAGTCGCATTCATCGATCACATGTTTGATCAACTCCCACTGCTCGACGCTGGCAGCCGGGAATAACTCCATGCCGACCGGGATGCACATAGTCTCAAGGAGAGCCTGAATGACGTGCTTGCGCTCCTCTGCAAGGTCTTCATAGGTGGAACTCACGAAGACTTGGTATCGGCGCTTGAGTACGTCCACAACGATTCCGGTTTCCGCCGAGACGATCTCCGTGTCAATTTGGCAACGCGCGCTTACAGATGGGCCCACAGTCTGTCTGTTTCGGTCTGTGAGGAACACCGATTGGTTTCTATCATAACGTCGAAAGAGCAACTCCTCAAGAGATTTGTTGAGAGGTCCCTCTTCCGGCAGGTCTTCGATTTCATCGGGCACCCGGACGTTCCACGC
>JBDKRX010000123.1:0-2886 GCA_039683175.1 Phycisphaerales bacterium | reverse complement strand
CTATAAGTCCTGGTGTGAGGATCAGGGAATTAAACCATTGCATCAGCCTCTATGGAGCCGGCGCCTGGTTGAGCATGGCGTAAAAGCAAAGCCGCGCACGAGCAAAGGTGTCTTTTATGTGGGTATCGGATTACCAAGTGTAGAACATATGAGCTAGTGAAGCATGAACCACAATGAGGCAATTTTTAGAAAGTTTTCTTAGCAAGTGCTTACGCGATACCTTTTTAGAATATGGTTCATTATGCTTCATGCTTCATTTGGCACTTTTAGTTCCTTACCAGTGAAATGTTTGCACAAAGGGCAACGAATAGCGGCTCACGAGACGGGTTGGCCTGCGAGACAAGAGATGGCCACCGATTCGCGCAGCTTGAGCACGAGACAAGCGGCACGTTGGCCGAACTCGGTCAAGTAGTACTTGTAGCGATGGCCCACCTTCTTGATGAGCCCATGCACCCGCAGCCGTTTGAGCAAACGGCTGACCTGTCCAGTGGTCTTGTCCGAGAGCAGGGCGTGCAGGGCACGGCTCGTGAAACCACTGATGGCAAACTCGCCCCGGAGCAGGACGCGGAACACAGCCGCATCTTCCTCGGCGAGGGGATTGAAGCCCTTGTAGCGATGCGGGGGTTCGGTCTTGGTTTCGGTCAGTTGGCGGAGACGCTGGCTGCCCGCCACACCGATATCTGGACGCTCCAAAGAGGAGATAAGGTCCAGATACCGGTGGTTAGCGGCCACCATCACCTCTCGCAAAGGCGCGAGACTGTAGATGGTCTTTTTCATTGTAGTCCACTGGGTCTCGCACGTGCCATCGCGATGCTGCACCTGGCGATATTGCTTGAAGAACGAGACGTCGTTGGTCGTCGTCTCCACACGCAAGACCTGAGCGAACTTGTCATACAGCTTGATCGAGGTCGGCCCCATGCTGTGTTTGATGCGCGTGCCGAGGATGCGTTTGTTCAAACTCGACGTCACCTCGCCCGTGTAGGCGCCATGCAGCTTGCGTCCCAGGAACGTCGCGACGTCGTCCGGCTTGACCGTATGAATCAGGGTTTCCACCAACAGGGGATAGACGGCTTGCAGGTCGGCGCGCGACTGGAACACGAGATCGGTGGCGTACTCGGCTTGCATGAGGCTCCAGGTTACCCTCAACCCCAGGCTGCCGATCACGGGACAATACTGCTGCGCCACGCGATCCAGGACGGCATGCAGCACGTGCGGGTCCAACCCATCCGCCAGCGCATTGGCCTGGGCATAGTCCGACACATGTACAAAAGCATTGTCTCGCAACGTGTAGGCGATCCCGCGTTGCTTGAGTTGACTGGCCAACCAGGCGTGCCCATTGAAGTAGAACTGCAGCCGAAACGGCGCCCAGGTCGGCACGCGCAAGTAGCACAGCCCCAACGCCGCATCGATGAAGTAGAAGTAGTAGTGCAAACACTTCCCTTGGCTGTAGCGCACATACGTCTTGCCACTGGCCTTGTCATGCCACGGTTCATATGTGTTGCAACTCTCCATCGCCGAAAAGATGTGCACCAAGCCCGCATGATCTCCACGATCCTTCATGATCGCGTTGATACGATCTTCCTTGCGCATCCCCTTCTTGCGGATGAACTCGATCGTGATCCCGTTCGCCTGCGCCACGCGTTCCGCGTTCGCGCGAATCTCGTCTCGCTTCGGCTGTGCCCACGCCGCATAGTCAAACACCCGCACGCCATTCTGGGACAGGTAGCGCGTCATGCCTTTGGCATAGCACAGCGGCTGCACGCTGCCCGTCACGATCACCCGGTCGTAGCAACTCAACACCCCTTCAACTCGATCGGCGTACTTTTCCGGCCATCCCATTGTCTTGCGTTCTGTCGTCATCGCTCAACTCCTAACTGGGCTGAGCTATGTATACAACAGATGCGCCCGTTCATCATTTTCCTGTTTGGTTCCGGCTCTGCCGGGTTAGGAGATGCAAACAAAAAACTGCTCGCCATGCTTTACCTGGCGAGCAGTTTTCTAGATGGACCTGAGGGGATTCGAACCCCTGACCTCCTCAGTGCGATGGACATAAGACAGGGGGAATTCGATCATCTACACGCAATATGTCTTCTATCCCCCATATATGGTGGAAGTGATTTACTAAGAACAGCATATGTGGGGGTAGAGAGTCTATTCTTTCCACGATTTCCAGGTTATTTTCTGCATCTGCACAGATTTGCACACGACATGAGGGAGGAATGGCGATCTGCTTCTCTGATCTATGAGGAGGTAAGATTTTGGGCTATTGCGGAAGTCCTGCTTGAATAGCGGATCACCGTTATGTGAATCCATCTTCGAAGGCATCCCCGATGGTTTTGTCGCGCGGCAGCGAACTATCGTATAATCCTGTATTATGGATCAGCGCACGATCGCAGATAAATCCCGGGATTTCCTTTCGACGGACGAGAGTTTTCGACTCGCGTATTTGTTCGGCTCGCAGGTTTCTGGGAGAACCGGACCGATGAGTGATATTGACATAGGGATCCTCTTCTCCAGAGATGTTGATATTCCCCAAACCATGCCTGAGCTTGCTCACAAGTTGACGATCATCTTTCAGGGAACTCCAGTTGAGATTGTTCCGCTAAATCAGGCGCCAGTGGAGCTGGCTTATTCCGTCATAGCGCAAGGGATTTGTATCTATCGGGTGAGTGAGGTGGAGAGGGTCGAGTTCGAGGCCAATGTCCTGGGCAGATACGGCGATTATCTGCCCGTGTTGCGTGCGATGCGTCGTGACATCCTGGAGGGAGAGAAGGATGGATACAGAGTTCAGCGGTATCGAGAGGCGTTTAGACGAACTGAGCGAACGCTTGGCGAGATTAGAGCCTCTGAGAAGCAAATCACTCAGTGATTTCCATGACGACGCAT
>JBDKRX010000122.1:0-67834 GCA_039683175.1 Phycisphaerales bacterium | reverse complement strand
GACTGGATGACGTATCCGGCTGGCGTCGGCGTGGCCACGATTACCGGCAAACCCCTCGTCGTGCACATCCATTCCACGGAATTCGACCGCAGCGGCGAGAACGTCAATCAGATGGTGTACAACATCGAGCGAGAAGGGATGCAGCGGGCTACCAAGGTGATCGCGGTCAGCCACCTTACACGGAGCATCGTGATCAGCCGGTATGGGATTCCGGGCGACAAGGTCGAGGTGGTCTACAACGGTGTCGAGCGGCACGGCGTGTGGTCCACCCAGCCGGAAGCCATCAGGCGGGAGGAGAAGGTCGTCCTGTTCCTGGGTCGGATCACCATGCAGAAAGGACCCGAGTACTTCCTGCAGGCCGCCAAGAAAGTGCTCGACGTGATGGACAACGTGAAGTTCGTCATGGCCGGGTCGGGCGATCTGATGTATCGCTCGGTCGAGCTGGCCGCCCAGTTGGGGATCGGCAACAAGGTTCTGTTCACCGGCTTCCTCCGCGGGGACGACGTTCGGCGGATCTTCCGCATGGCGGACCTCTACGTGATGCCGTCGGTTTCCGAGCCCTTTGGGATCGCGCCGCTCGAGGCGTTGGACAACGATGTGCCCGTCATCATCAGCAAGCAAAGCGGGGTTTCCGAAGTGTTGCGTCACGCGCTGAAGGTGGATTTCTGGGACGTCAACGAGATGGCCAACAAGATCGTGGCCGTGCTGAAGTATCCACCGCTGCGGATGACGCTCCGCAATCATGGGAACTTCGAAGTGCGCAAGCTGCGGTGGCGGGACGCCGCAAGCAGTTGCCTGCGGGTCTACGAGGAGACGCTCGTGCCCGTATAGCCTTCTCGCGTGCAGGAAGGATCGACTGGATCGGAAAGGATTGGTGCGGATATGCCTTCGGTGTGTTTCTACTTTCAAGTCCATCAGCCCATGCGGCTGCGACACTACACCGTCTTCGACAACGACGACCGATACTTCGACGAAGGGCGGAACGCCGCCATCTGCAAGAAGGTGGCCGCCAAGTGTTATCTCCCGGCCAATCGCACGCTGCTGCGCCTCATCCAGCAACACAAAGGGCGGTTCAAGGTCGCGTACAGCCTCACCGGTGTTCTGCTCGAACAGTTGGAACGATACAGTCCCGAGGTGCTCAGCACGTTCCACGCGCTGGCGAAAACGGGGTGCGTCGAGTTCCTGGCGGAGACCTACTATCACAGTCTCAGTTTCCTCGACTCACGTCAGGAGTTCATCGACCAGGTCCGCAAGCAGATGGCGCTCGTGCACGAGTTGTTCGGTCAGACGCCGAAGGTCTTTCGCAACACGGAGCTGATCTACAACAACGATCTGGCGCTGCTGATCGAGGCGATGGGGTGCTTCGATGCGATCCTTACGGAGGGGGCCGACCAGATCCTGGGGTACCGAAGCGCGAACTTCGTGTACCAGCCCAAGGGATGCCGCCGGCTGAAGATGCTCCTGAAGAACTACTCGCTGAGCGACGACATCGCCTTCCGATTCTCCAACCGCTATTGGGCGGAATGGCCCCTGACGGCGGAGAAGTTCTCTCGCTGGGTCGACGCCGTCAACGGCAACGGACACGTCGTGAACCTGTTCATGGATTATGAGACGCTGGGCGAACACCAGTGGGCCGATACCGGCATCTTCGATTTCATGCGCCGTCTGCCCGAAGAGATCCTCCGCCATCCGGATAACAACTTCAAGACGCCCAGCGAAGTGGCGGCCTCGTATGAGCCGGTCGGCGTCATCGACGTGCCGCATGTGATCAGTTGGGCCGATACGGAGCGGGACCTCTCCGCCTGGCTGGGCAACCCGATGCAGTCGAACGCGATCCACGAGCTGTATCGGCTCGAAAAGCGGATCAAGCGGGCCAACGACGAGCGGATCCTGGCGGACTGGCGCAAGCTCCAAGTGTCGGACCACTTCTATTATATGTGCACCAAGTACTTCTCCGACGGCGACGTCCACAAGTACTTCAACCCGTACGATTCGCCCTACGATTCCTACATCAACTACATGAACGTCCTGGACCACCTGGAGAGGCGGTGTGCCGCCAGCGAAACGCCGGTCTTGTCCTGCGACAGGGTGTCGTCGAGCAGCATGCCGCTTGCCGCGGTTTCCGTCTGAAGCGGATGTGCGGCGTTATCAACCAGAAATGATGAATCTCAGAATCCATCGCTGGGCACTGGGGATATGCGTTGTCTCGCTGTTCATCCTTCTGCTCGTAGGCATCGGGTTTGTGTTTGAATCGCACACTTTTCGGGCATCCGCCAACGGGAGAATAACCGACACCGAAGGCAATCCGATAGCAGGGGTGAAAGTCGAGTACTGTCTGCCGAATGCGCCTGGGGACACCATCAAGTATGACATGAGTTCACGGACGGATTCAGAGGGAAAATACTCGATGAGCCTTCCAGGCTTCACTGTTGCTTTGGATACATCACCTGACTACCTAAGGCAGGTCAGGATATCGGCCGACGGATACGCTTCCTTCTGTGCATTCAAGACACTCAAGAAGGGACACAATTCAGACTGCAACTACATACTTGCCACTGATGCGGAGAGTGTCCGTTAGCCATGACGAAATCGATGACAAACGGATGTAGAAGGACGGTCTGAAGGTCGCCCCCGATCTACAGCGTTATGCCGTCGCCGCCAGTTCGGCGACCAGACAACCCTCGCACGGGCAAAAGGCGCGGATATTCTGCTCGGGCGTTCCCGGCGGGACCTCGCAACCCGGTTGCAGAATGAACCGCTGACCGCCCATCGCGATGCAGCGACGCGCCGCTTCGGCCACGTCTTGTGGCGTCCCCTGGAGCAGGACCGCGGAGGGATCGAAATTGCCACAGAGTGTTACGTTCGGGCCCACGGCGGCTCGCGACCGGTCCAATGGAACCATCCAATCGACGTCAATGATATCGGCCCCGGTCCTGGCCATGAGAGCGATGTTCCTGGCGATATCGCCGCAGATGTGGAGCTTGACCGCGGCGCCGGCCTCGTGGATCGCATCGAAGAGCCGCTTCTCGAACGGCAGGACGAACTGCTCGTACATGGGGGGGCTCACGAGACTGGCGACGGCGTCGCCCACGCCGATCATGTCCGCGCCGGCCGCCACCTGGGCCCGGGCGAAACGAATCTGATTCTCGATCATCGTCCCGGCGGCCTCGACGTACATCTGGGGGGTGTCGATCAGGTCGAGGAACATGCTTTCGACCCCGCGCATATCCGCGTACAGCGCCAGGGGACCTTCGCACCACCCAAGGACGCTGTGGGTTTCTCCGACGGCCTCGACCATCTTGCGAACGCTCTCGATCCGCTGCCTGGGCCGGGGCGCGTTCTCGATGTCGAACGGCCGAATGCGGGAGACATCGGCCGGTGAGCGGATCAGCATCGCGCGTGGCCGTCCGACGCCGTGCTCGGGGTAGTCGAACTCCATGCCATAGGCGGACGCCTCGCGCCAGGGATCGCTGATCGCGCTGACCTGGTCGAGGTGGAACGCTCGCACGACCGCGAGCTGTGACTCGACAAGCACGTCGCCGTCCAGGTAGTAGTCGCGGTAGGTCCGACCGATGAAATTTGCAGCCCAGGCCATGAAGATGGGCGTGACCGCCGGACGATCATAGGACTTGCCTTGGAGGATCGCGTAAACCCGTTCTTTCGGTGTCATATCTGTCCTCTATGTCACGATATCCCCGCCCGCGACCGCTCGGGCGGATGTCGTGCGTATCATACGTCCATTACCGGTGAGATTCACGCCTTTTCTGACCCTGGCATTGCGGAACGGTATTATCGGACTACGCTCAATTCGGGGTTTTTGAGGTCTCGCCGAGGAGAAATCCTTTTGCGGGCTCACGCTGGGTCTGGTAGAATCGCGCGCCGCCGGGATGTCGGAGGCCGGCGCCGAAGTGAGTGTGTGTGACCATGGCCGGACAGAACATGTCACGTCGAACGATATCGGGGGCGGGAGTTTGAATCTGCGCTGTGCGCGGGAAGGAGGTACCGGAATGTTGCGAATAGGGATTGCCGGTTTTGGATTCATGGGGCGGATGCACTTCCGGCAGTGGAAGGCCATCCCGGGGGCCCAGGTCGTTGCGATCTGCGATGCGAACCCGAATATCCAGGAAGACACCAAGCGAGCCATCGGCAACATCAAGGGGGCCGAGGGCGAGATCGATTTTGCGGGCATCGAGGTGTACCAGGACTTCGGTCGAATGCTCGCGAAAGGCAAGCTGGACGCCATTTCGCTGACGCTGCCGACCTATCTGCACGCCGAGTGTTCCAAGAAGGCGCTGTCGCGCGGGGTCCACGTCCTCTGCGAGAAGCCGATGGCGTTGACGACGGCCGAGTGCAACCGGATGATCCTCGCGGCTGCCAAGAGCGGCAAGGTTCTCCAGATCGGGCACTGCGTGCGGTTCTGGCCCGAGTACGCCAAGGCCAAGGAGATCGTGGACAGCGGCCAGTACGGCAAGGTTGTCGCCGGCATGTTCCAGCGCCTCGGCTCGGCGCCGGGCTGGAGCGTGGACAATTGGTTCATCGACGAGGCCCGCAGCGGCGGCGTCGCCCTGGACCTGCACATCCACGACACGGACTACGTGCAGTATCTGCTCGGGATGCCCAAAGCGGTGTGCAGCCACGGGGCCAAGAAGCCCGGCGGGCAATTGATCCACATCGTCACGGAATACGAGTACGGGGACGACAAGGTGATCGTGTCCGAGGGCGGCTGGGGAATGAGCCCGACGTTCGGATTCGAGATGAGCTTCAACATCATCCTCGAAAAGGCCACCCTCGTCTACGATTGCACCCGCAGCCCGGCGTTTCGCGTCTGCCCGGGCGAGGGGCAGGCGTTCACGCCACAGGTTGCGGCCGGAGATGGGTACAGCCAGGAGATCGAGCACTTCGTGAAGACCGTGCGAGGCGAACCCGTCCCGCAGGTCCTCACGCTGGAGCAATCGCGTGACTCGGTCCGGCTCGTCGAAGCCGAGAGGAAGTCCGTCGACACCCACAAGAAGGTCGCAATCAAGTAGCGAAACTCCATTTGATTAAGGAGATTGAAGCGATGAAGTGCAAAAGCTGGCCGGTTGCCGTGTGCAGTTGGTCTCTTCGGACGGATGTCGCGGGCGTCGCCGCGGCGATGAAAGAGGTGGGCATCGAGCACGTGCACCTGGGCATTCGTGCGGCGGTTGAGGATGGCAGCGGCAAGGTCTTCGATACGATCAAGGCGCAGAAGTGGACCATCACCAGCACGATGATCGACTTCCCGCAGGAGGACTATTCGACGCTGGACACGATCAAAGTTACCGGCGGCGTCGTTCCCGATGAGCACTGGGAACGGAATCGCAACCTGTTCGAAGGGGCCGCCAAGGTCACTGCGAAGCTCGGCGTGAAGTTCCTGTCCATGCATGCCGGCTTCGTCGATGAGAGCAATCCGGCCTACGCGGAGAAGGTGACCTCGCGAATTCGCGCCCTGGCGGACATCGCGAAAGACAACGGCCTGACCCTGCTCCTGGAAACCGGCCAGGAGAGCGCCAAGGAGCTGCGGCATTTCCTGGAGAAGCTCAACCACAAGTCCGTCGGCGTCAACTTCGACCCCGCCAACATGATCCTCTACGACAAGGGCGACCCGATCGAAGCGGTGCGGGTGCTCTCGCCCTGGATTCGCCACCTGCACGTCAAGGATGCCGTCCGGACGACCAAGCCCGGCACCTGGGGCAGCGAGGTCCCCTGGGGCGATGGGCAGGTCGGCATCGAGCGATTCCTCGCCGTGCTCGCTGAGGTGAAGTTCAAAGGTGCGATGGCCATCGAACGCGAAGCCGGCGACAACCGGCTCGGCGACATCAAGCTGGCCGCCCAGCGGCTCAAAGCGGCGTGCAAGTAGGACCGTAGCACGGGCATCCTGCCCGTGATCTACGACCATGGGCGCTCGCGCCCATGCTACTAAGGAGAACCACATGTTCGGAATGGAACTGGGCCTGTACTTGAAACTCAGTGCGATGATGTTCCTGGAGTTCGCGGTCTGGGGGGCATGGTATCCCGTGCTTGCGACCCGGCTCCTGGGGCCCCTGAAGTTCAGCGGAAAGCAGACGGGGTGGATCTACGCGACGTTGCCGCTGGGCTGCATCTTCATGCCGCTCGTGGCCGGGCAGGTGGCGGATCGCTGGATCAACACGGAGTTCATCCTGGCCGGCGCCCATCTGGCGGGCACTCTGTTGCTGTTCATCGCCGCCTGGAAGCGCAAATTCACCTCGCTGTTCGGCGTGCTGCTGGTATACGCCCTGTTCTACGCGGCGACGCTGCCCCTGGTGAACTCGCTGATGTTCCGCCATCTCGAGGCCAACGGCGCGAGTGCGAAATCTCCGTACATCTTCATGTGGGCTCCGATCGCATGGGCCCTGGCGGGGTACTTCCTGACGGGCTGGCGGTGGGTCTTCAAGACGGGCGAGGAGGGTCGGGATTGCCTCGTGCTCGCAGCCGTGCTGTCCGTCGTGATGGCGGTGGTTTGCGGTGCTCTGTTGCCTGCGACGCCGCCGGCCAATGCGGCGGGGCAAGAGGCCTCCGGCGCCAGCGCTTTCGACATGTTGAAGAACTCCAGCTTTCTCATCTTCATCATCATTTCGATGATCGCTCCCGGCATGATGCAGTTCTACTTCCTGGGCACCGCCCAGTTCATGCAGGACAACGGGATCGCTTCGAAGAACGTCCCGGCCGCCATGGCAATCGCCCAGGCGACGCAGGCGGTGGCGACTCTGGCTCTGCTTGGCCTGCTCGTCAACAAGATCGGCTACAAATGGACCTTGACACTGGGAGCTGCCTCCTGGCTGATCATGTACGTCATCTATGTAATGCCCAGGCCTGCGGCGGTGATCGCCGCCGGTCAGGCGTTTCACGGCCTCGCGTATGTCTTTTTTATCATCGCGGGCCAGATGTTCGCGGGGGCCGTGGCGCCCAAGGGAGCGGAAGCCTCAATGCAGGCGTTGGTCTTCACCGCGCAGAGCGGGATCGCCTTGTTCCTGGGGACGCAGTTCGCCGGGATTGTGATGGACAAATGCCGGGTGGAAGGCCGGTTCCAGTGGAGCAAGCTCTGGATGGTCCCCGGCGCAGTCATACTGGTCTGCGTGTTGGCGCTGCTCTTTCTGTTCAAAGGGACTGTTCCAACGCCGTAATGCGGAAGACAGCGGTCGGGCGCTCGTGACGATGTGATGTTTTTCCGGTGGGCGAGAAACTCGGTTGGTCAGACAGTGAACTTCTGGAATTCCGTCATGAGCGCCTTAACCCGGGGGCCGGGGACGCCTTGGTGGATCGGCGTCCCGTCGAACTTCACCACCGGCACGATGTCCTTCGTCGTGACCGCAATGAACAGTTCGTCCGCGTGGGCGGCCTGCTCCAGCGTGACGCACTGCTCTTTGATGGGCATGCCGATGTTCGTCGCGGCCTTGACGATGAAATGCCGCGTGATCGAGGGCAGGATGTTGGCCGCCAGCGGGGCGGTGTACAATGCGCCGCCGATGATCGCGAAGAACGCCGAGCCGGCGCCCTCGGTGATCAGGCCGGCGTCATCGACCAGAATGGCCTCGTCGCAGCCCCGATCGACGGCGTCCTGGCGGGCCAGGATGTTCGGCAGCAGATTCAGCGACTTGATGTCGCACCGCTTCCACCTCAGGTCCGGGTGCGTGCAGACGGTGATCCCCTTCGCCTTTTCCTTCGAGCTATCGGGCGCCTCGCTGATCGTCAGGAAGAAGTTGGGCACAATGTCCTTCGCCCAGGTGTGATTTCGCGGGGCCGATCCGCGGGTCACATGGAAGTAGATCTTCGCGTTGGCCATGCCGCCGGCCTGGAAGGCTTCCAGCACGCGATCGCGAACCACGCCGATGTCGATTCCCGTGATGCGGATGGCTGCCATACTGGCCGCGAACCGTGCCATGTGCTCGTCCAGGGCGAACAGCTTGCCGTTATAGCTGCGAAGGACCTCGTAGACCCCGTCGCCGAAATAGGTCCCCCGGTCGAGGTGTGCAGGGTCCAATTGCTCCATGTAGACGAGTCTGTCATTGACCATAGCCAGTTTCATGCGGGCACTCCGGAAAACGAATCCATCCACCTCCGAGCGGCCTCCGAGCCGGCTTCGGATAGAAAAATCCTGTGGAAAAGTCTTTACATTTCTATCGGCATACACTATCCTTTTGGTTTTGCCAAGATTTGAATATTTGAACCGTTGGACCGGGAGTTTCGCAAATGTACGCGATTGTCGAGCAGGGTAGTAAGCAGTACAAAGTGGCCGTGGGCGACCAGGTGGAGATCGAACTGACCGACGTGGCCCCCGACGCCAAGACCATCGATCTGGACAAGGTCCTGTTCATCGGTGGCGACGGCGCCAGCAAGATCGGGAAGCCGTATATCGATGGCGCCAAGGTTGTGGCGTCGTTCAAGTCCACCGCCGCCGAGGCGGTCAAGAAGGGTCCCAAGCTCTTCGTCACCACGTTCCGCAAACGCAAGAACAGCCAGAAGAGAATCGGCCATCGCCAGAAGCACCTGCTCGTAACTATCGATAAAATCGAGGGTTAACCCTCGTTCAGGGCGGCAGTGCAGTTGTCCTCCGAAGCGAGAAGGGGGCTTCTGCATTGCCGCCTGTTTCTTCCTTTCCCCCTTCGCAGTCCTCACCGTCTTGATCTTCGGATGTCCTATGCGCGGGCGAAGTAGCACACGACCTTCTGCTTGAAGGCGTCGGCGCTGAGAAAGATGCTTCCCGTGCCGCCGGCGGCTTCGCAGGCGTCGACGACTCTAATTGCATCGACCCAGTTGACCGCCTTGGGGACCAGTTGCAGCAGGCGATTGGGCGATTTCTCGAACAGATCCCGCCGCAGGTAGTTGCTCCCCCGGTCGGGGAACAGGGCCAGGTAGAGCATGTCCGTCTCCACCAACTCGTTGAGAAAGTGTGTTCCGAGCGAGACGTCCGGGACCAGGTTCTCGTGCATCTGCACGATCTCGCACAGGACCGCAGCCCTGTTGACTTCCGCGAAGGCGACGGGGATGCCGAGGAATGGGTCGCTCGTGCCCCAGCGTCCCGGCCCGAGGTACATGAGGGCCCCGTCCACGAGGGATTCGCACGCCTGGTTGATCTTGCCGAGCAGCCGGGCCACTTCATAGCGGTCCTGGAGCGATAGCCGGCTGTAGAGGGCCGGCGTCACGTACACGAACCGGCTGATCCGCGTGTGCCGGCTGTGGCCGACGACCGCGCCGCTGGCCTCGATGATCGCATCGGCCCGGGGGATCTCCACCTCGGGCGGCCTGGGCGACTCCGTGCCCTTGACCGGCAGGGGCCGGCATTGGACGACGTGAATTCTGTACGAATCGTGGTCCACGAAATTCAACGTGAATTCGACATCGACGGGGTATTCGTAGGCCTGCTGGAGCGTGTGGAGCATCTCTCGCATGTCCCGGACGAACGCGGTCTCGGTCAGCAGGTTGTCGAAGGTGGGCACCCACACCTTGGCGCCGGCCTCGCCCATCGCGGAAGAAGATCCGTCGGCCGAGGCGAACATCTCGACCGGCAGGTCCGCGTCCTCCTTGATGACGTCGAGGAAATGGCCCGACATGACGCGATTGGCCTGGAGGTCTAAGTAATCGACCCGTCGCTGGGCGTACTGGCGGACCTCCTCGAAGTTGGCTTCCGGCCGCTTCTGGGGGGCGTTGAGGGCGACGAGCCGGGTGTAGTCGTCGTCGGAGCGGTCCACTGCCCGAGTGCCCAGGCCGAAGACCAGCCGGAGCACGCCTGCCTGTGGATCGATGCCCTCGTTCCAGACGTATGGATTGAAGGAAAACCCCACGCCCGCCGCCTGCGGAAAGTAGTACCGGCCGTGCATTTCGCCGGAGACCCGCATGACCAGCAGCGCCATCTGCTCATCATGGTTGAGCAGACCCCGCTGCTCGCGGTATCGCAGTGCCTTCTCGCTCATCGTGCTGGCGTAGACCGTTCGCACAGCCGAGAGGAAGTCCTCCAGGCGGCGCTCGCGCGGCCCCTGGTTCGGACAGAAGACGCTTTCGTACTTGCCTGCGAAAGAGTTGCCATAGTTGTCCTCGAGGAGCGAGCTGGACCGCACGATGATGGGCGACTGGCCGAAGTAGTCCAGCATCTGCTCGAATTGCTCCAGGATGTGGTCGGGGAACTGGCCCTGGAGAATCCGCTGGCGGGCCTGCACGGCCCCTTCCAGGAAGGTTGCGGGATTGCGTTGCTTCTGCCGGAGCCACCAGACGCCGTTGCGAACGAGGTAGGTGTAGAACACGTCGGAGCCGACGTAGAAGGAATCCTGCTCTTCCAGCAGCTCGGCGAAGCGGTCCGAATGCCGCTTGAGGATGTTGCGGGCGACGAGCATGCCGACCGTCTTGCCGCCGACGAGGCCGGAGCCGATCATCCGTTTCCAGATGTTCAGGACATCTTCGAGCGACAGGTGTTGCGAAACCAGCTTGAGCATGCCGGGGTCTCGCGAGATGACCATCCGGCTGAGATGGTCGAACGTCTCCTGCTGCTTCTTGGGCGGACAGATCCCGTTCTCGGCGGCGTCGCAGACCTGTTGCCCTTCGAGAAAGGCCCGCTCCCAGTAGCCCGGCCGGGTGTCGGCGTTCAGGTCGGACCAGTTCACCGACGACAGGATCGAGGAGATCAGCACGCTCGATGTCACCGGGCGAAACTCGTCGCCATCCCACTTGTGCAGCATGTTCATCGTGGGCGAGTAGCGGAACTGCACCTTGAGCGGATGAACGTAGAGCGCCTCCGCATGGCGGTAGAGTTCGAGGAAAAGCTGTGTCGTCTCCGTGATGGGACGGATGGCGCGGGAACTGTGCGAGTTGCGGAACAGCGAGAAATACGCCACCGTCTCGAGATCGTACAGGTAGGGGCAGGTCAGCATGAAGAAGTTGGCGAGCATGGAATCCGAGTACCAGTCGGCGGCCAGCTCGGACAGGCAGTCGAACACGTAGAGGGCCCCTCGGCCGGCAGCTTCGATCACCGCGTGAATCCTGGCAATGAAGGTCTCGAAGCCCTCGGCAGGGTCCAGCTCGTGCGTCTCGACCGACCAACCCTGGTAGATCACCGGCGGGTGGCTGGCGAACCGGAAGTAGATGACCTTGCGGCCGGAGTGCAGACCCGCGCTGACAAAGGGCGCCACGACAGCCATATAGTCCTCCACGGCATCGACCTGCCAGACGATATTGTCGCCGGCGAGGATGCCCTTGAGCGCCTGATCGAGACCCGCCAGACCCGTCGTGAGTTCCGCCACGTGATCGCTCATCGGGATACCTTCCTATCTGGGCTTCCGCAAAATGGCCATTCGGCCTATGTTCTTCTCTTCCGGTTGCAAGGCGGCCTCGCGAAGGTAGGACTCACCCTGCGTTCTTGTCCCAGTTCTCCTCGGCCCAAAGAGGTCGCAGGTTCTTCAGTGCCCAGCATTTCCTGAACCCCGGATCCTCATAGTCTTCGAACTCAAAAGAAGCCACTGGCTTGATATGATCGATGTGCCACTCCTCCCCGTAGTTCTGCCATGTCATGTAGGGTTCAAACTGAGATTCGAGATGCACCTTGAGTTGGGGCCACGTATAGCCGAGACACCGCTCCCACCAGGGGAATTCGCGGCCGGTGCGGATGCTTTTGCGGATCGCGTTGGCAACGTTACGAGAGATACGGTACTTGGGCTGCCGGTAGAAAGCCTTCTGATACTGGCGGCGCGGGCTGACTCTGCGCTGCTCTTTCTCTGCACAGGTCAGGCACAGTTGCGAAAACAGGGCTTGGTCCATTCCCTCGTCTGTGTAGAATTCCAGTGAGATGGGGTCGAGGACCCGCCTTCGATTGCAGTAGATGCACTTCATTGTGCCATCCCACTCTGTCGCCATAGGGAGATCTGTTTCACGATTTCCTTGAAGAAGAATCTATCGAACATACTATCCTATAAGAATTCAAGGTTTAAGAGGGGAAAATTGTGAAGCGGATTTTTCCCTCTTAAAGTAGGCCGAATGGCCATTTTGCAGAAGCCCAGTTCCCATCGTCCAGAAGTATGTCCATGCCGCAGTCGCCGCACCGGAAGTGGACCGAATACCGGCGGCCGTCTGGGTCCTCCAGAATCATCGGCTCCGCGGGAGTCTTCCCGCTGCGACCCGGGCACAGGCCCAGTTCCCGCCGCAGGCAGTATTTCGTTGTCATAACGACCTTTCCGGATAGGTCGATGCCGGATTCCGCCGCCGGCTCGATGGTCTCGACCCTGTGCCGGCGGTAGAAGGCCCGCGCCTTCGCGTTCAGCACGTTGCCCAGGTAGGTCAAGTCCCCCTGCGGATAGCGGACGTCGTTCCTCCTGACGCCGCCGGTCGGGCGAGGCCGATTCAACTCGCGCATTTGCAGCAATCGCACGACCAGCTCCCGCTTGGCGGCATTGAGTCGCGAGACCGGCAGGAAATAGCTGTCCTGCGTCTGCATTTTCAGCTCCGAGCACTCGAAGATCGTGTTGCCGAGCTTCGTCAACTGGGTGCGGATGGTTTGTTGAGCGGCTTTCTTCTTCTGGGCCGGCTGTCTTTCGCCGATTGTCACTTCGGCCTGGTTCCCGTCCTCATCTGCGGCGGACAGCACCAGGTTGTCCGGACCCTCCCGAAGGGACATCGTCAGGCGGATCTTCCGCTCGGCGGCTCGTCCCGCGAACGTGCGGCTGAATGCGTAGTCGAAGTTGCGATAGATCTCCAGTCCGACCCGGATGCCGTGCATCTTCTGCGGATAGACCCTGCGGCCCTCGACGCGATTGACCACGGTTCCGTCGAGGTTTCTCTGACTGTCGAAGAAGCACAACCCGTCCGCGTTGTGCAGCTCGCGGTCGCCGCCGAGGACGAAGCAGGATTGCTCCACGCGAGCGACGGTCCCGACGCATTCGCCGATGGATTTGGGTGTGTCCATCGACGCCATCGGGCCGTCCCGGCCTGGGAACCCGTAGTCCGTGAAGCCGCGATTGAATGTCCGTTCGAGATTCGGCTCGAACGCCAGCCGGACCGACCCGGACGAACTGGGACGCAGACCCCGCCTGGTCAGAATCGCATCGAGCTTCTGACGATAGAAGCCCGCCGTGTTGGCGACGTAGGGAATGTCCTTGAGCCGGCCCTCGATCTTGAAGGATGTGACGCCGGCGTCGATCAGTTCCTCCAGATGGTCGGCAAGGCACAGGTCCTTGAGAGACAGCACGTGGCGATCCGTCACGATCTCCGTTCCCGCCCGGTCCCTAAGGCTGTACGACCTCCTGCACGGCTGGGCACACTGCCCGCGATTGCCGCTGCGGCCGCCCAGGGCGTAGCTCAGATAGCACTGCCCGCTGACGCCGACGCACAGCGCACCGTGGATGAAGCACTCCAGGTCGATCTGTGTCTGACTGCGAATCCGTCGAATCTGGTCGAGCGTCAGCTCGCGGGCCAGGATCGCGCGGGAGAAACCCACTTGCTCCAGGAACTGGACCTTCTCCACCGTGGCGTTGTGCATCTGCGTGCTGGCGATCAGCGGCACCGGCGGCAGATCCAGCTCCAGCAGGCCCACGTCCTGTACGATCAGGCCGTCGATACCGGCCTCGTACAGTTGGCGGATCATCTTCTGGGCGGTGGGCAATTCATCGTCGCGCAGCAGCGTGTTCAAGGCCACATAAACCCGTGCGTAATACTCGTGTGCGAACGCGACGACCTGCTGTATGTCGGATATGCTATTGCCCGCAGCTTCACGAGCGCTGAATCGCGGAGCGCCGATGTAGACGGCGTCCGCACCACACTCGATCGCCGCACGTGCAGTCGGAGCGTCCTTCGCCGGGGCCAGGAGTTCTATGCTTGTACTCATCCGCTGGGATTATACTGCCTCAGCCCGGTTCTTGTGCACGAGAATGCCCGTCAACGAACATGACTTGAGGTTACGAGTTGCGTGGAGTGGGGCGCCTTCTATGCGCATGCCTTGATCATGTCCTGGGCTCGCTGTCGCCATGCTGTTGGACCGTTCGCTCGGAAGTACTCGAAGGATTCGTCATCCACAAGCTTGCCCAGCAGGGTCTTGCGGTCGGCTGTGCTGGGGACTTCATCGACGATCTTCTTGCGGACGTCTTCGAGCTCCGCCAGGAACCGGCCGTGCTCTTCGGTGAACATGGTTTCGAGCCGCTGTCGCAGGTGTCCGGCGTAGGCGGGGCAGTACCCTTCGGTCCCGATGGCAATCTGGAGATCGCCCCTCTTGACCAAGGCCGGGACGAAGAAATCGCAGTGCTGGGGGTCGTCCACTACGTTGCAGAGAATCTCCAGTTCCTGGCAATCCCGATAGACTTGCTCGTTGACCTTGTGATCGTCCGTCGCGGCAATGACCAGCACGGCCTGACCGATGTACTGCTTCGCGTATCGGTCTCGAATCAGCTCGGCCCCTTGCTTTGTGCACAGCGTCGTCATGGCGTCGCCGGGTTTCAGTGCGACAACCACCAATCGGGCGCCGGCCCCCAGCAAGGCCTCGGCCTTGCGGACCGCCACGGCGCCGCCGCCGACAACGACAACCCGTCGTCCCCCAAGCTCGACAAATATGGGATACTTTGCCATGAGTCCATTATATCCGGGCATTCACAATTACGACAGCAGTTTCCGAGACAGACTGCACAAATGACCGAGCCTGGAGTGTGTACGCCGGCACTGCCTGGGCGTTCAACCCTCTCGCTGGATTGTTGGATTTGGCTTCGCGAAGCCGCGAGTATGGTGTACACTTCGGGCGGCATAAAGCCCGATAGGGCGTTTCGGAGACTCAATATGATTCGATTGCGTGCGCCGCTGGCGCAGGCCGATGCGCGCCGGCTGAAGGCGGGTGATGAAGTCCTCATCGATGGGACCATCTACACCGCCCGCGACATGGCCCACAAGCGGCTGTGTGCGGCGCTCGACGCTGGCGATGAGCTGCCCATCGTGCTGGAAGGGGCGATCCTGTACTTCGTCGGTCCCACGCCCGCTCGGCCGGGCAAGGTGATTGGTGCGGCGGGTCCGACCACATCATCGAGAATGGACCCGTTCAGCCCGACGCTCGTCGCGCATGGCCTGAAGGCCATGATCGGTAAGGGATACCGTGGCGACGAGGTCCGGCGGGCGCTCAAACAGCATGGTGCGGTGCACCTGGCGACGCTCGGAGGGGCCGGGGCCTTGCTGAGCCGCCACATCGTGCGGGCCGAGGTCGTCGCCTACGAGGACCTGGGCACGGAGGCCATTCGCCGCCTGGAAGTGGTTGATTTCCCTGCGGTGGTGGCTTATGATGCCGCCGGAGGCAGTGTGTACGATGGTTTGACGACGAAACGGCAGTCTGGAGCATGACATGAAAACTGCGTTGCTTGGCCTGACGCAATCGGGCAAGAGCACGATCTTCTCCGCGATCAGCGGCAAGGCGATCCCGCCCATGGGGCTTAACGCCATCGAGGAGGCCATCGTGCCTGTCCCGGATGAACGGCTGGTGTGGCTGGAGGGACTGTACAAACCCAAGAAGACCGTCCGGGCAACTATCGATGTGCTCGATCTGCCGGGTTTCAGTTTCACTGACGAGCACGGCCGGACTGCGGCCCGGAAGTTGATCGGCCAGATCCGGACCGTGGACATGCTGGTCATGGTGATCCGGGCCTTTGATGATCCGTCCGTCCCGCCGTATCGCAATAAGGTCGATCCCAAGCGGGACTTGGTGGAATTGCAGACTGAACTGCTGCTCTCCGACCTGGAACTGGTCACGGCACGGATCGAAAAGCTCGAAAAGCAGGTGATGAGGCCCACGAAGACGATTGCCCAGGACAAGGTCGAGCTTGCCCTCCAGAAGCGGCTCCAGGAGGCCATCGAAGCCGAGAAGCCCATCAGTTCCGCCATTCAGAACGAGGACGAACTGAACATCATCAAGTCGCTGGGCTTCCTGACGCTCAAGCCGATGGCTCTCGTCATCAACGTGGGGGAAGGCCAACTCGACAAGACCTTCGACTTGGGCCAGGTGATGGGCGGTGCAGCGCCCACGGTAAGCATGTGCGCCAAACTGGAGCACGAGCTGGCGCAGTTGGATGAAGAAAGCCGGGTGGCCTTCAAGGCCGATCTGGGAATCACCGAATCCGCGGCGGAGAAATTCGTCAAGATCTGCTATTCGGCGCTGGGCCTGATCAGCTTCCTGACCGTCGGCCCCGATGAAGTGCGGGCCTGGCCCATTCTCAAAGACACGATTGCCTGGGACGCCGCAGGCAAGGTGCACTCCGATATCAAGCGGGGCTTCATCCGCGCCGAGACGATGGCCTACGACGACCTGAAGCACCTGGGAGACGAGAAGGCCGTGAAGGCCGCCGGCAAGATGCGGCTCGAAGGCAAAGAGTATGTCGTGAAAGACGGCGATATCATCAACTACCGGTTCAACGTGTAGTAACAGGAGTCCTGTGATTTTATGAGAGCGGCTGTGTTGACCGGGATTCGGCGGATGGAGGTGCGAGAGGTTCCCGATCCGAAGATCCAGAAGGATGACGACGTCCTGCTCAAGATCGAGAAGGTGGGCGTCTGCGGTTCGGATGTTCACTACTTTGAGACGGGCCGGATCGGGTCCCAGGTGGTGAAATTCCCGTTTATCGTCGGCCATGAATGTGCCGCGACGGTCGCGGCCGTGGGCAGGGCGGTCCAGCACGTCAAAGTGGGTGAGCAGGTCGTAGTCGAACCTGCGGCGCCATGCCATCGGTGCGACCAGTGCAATAAGGGTCGCGAGAACACCTGTTTTCACATGCGATTTCTCGGCACGCCCGGCCAGGGCGACGGCTGCCTGAGCGAGTTCATCGTGATGCCCGAGGAATGCTGCCTCCCGATCAGGGGCAGGATCACCATCGAGCAGGGGGTTCTGTGCGAGCCGCTGGCAATCGGTGTCTATGCAGTCCAGCAGGCCCGGCTGTGGCCCCAGGCCGATGTCGCGATCCTCGGGGCCGGGCCGATCGGGCTCAGTTGCATGGTCGGCGCGCAAGCTGAAGGCGTGCGGGCCTGCTACCTGACGGAGAAGATCGACGAGCGTGTGGCAACGGCCCGAAAGGGCGGCGCCACCTGGGTCGGAAATCCGCTCAAAGACGACGTCGTCGCGGCGATCCTCAAGCAGCAGCCTCTCGGGA
The DNA here is from genome assembly GCA_039683175.1 of Phycisphaerales bacterium. Classification (GTDB taxonomy): domain Bacteria; phylum Planctomycetota; class Phycisphaerae; order Sedimentisphaerales; family Anaerobacaceae; genus PLanc-01. The sequence goes on along the minus strand of JBDKRX010000122.1, from coordinate 50,705 downwards.
TGGACGTGGCATTCGAATGCGCCGGCCAGCAGGAGACCATCGACCAGGGAATCGATCTGCTCAAGCCCGGCGGCAAGCTTATGCTGGTCGGGATTCCGCGGGAGGACCGGGTCTCGTTCGCGATCGACAAGATCCGACGCAAGGAGATCACGATCGTCAACATCCGCCGGCAAAACCGCTGTACCGAGAAGACCATCGACCTCGTGGCGTCGGGCAAAATCAAGGCAGATTTCATGGTGACCCATCGATTCCAGCTCAACCGCGCCCAGGAAGCATTCGAGTTGGTCGCGGGGTACAAGGACGGCGTCGTCAAGGCGATGATCGAGATGTAAGGCCCGGCAGCAGTGGGGGCGTGCGGAGGCAGGGGGTGGTGAATGCACTATGAATAGGGGGTACAAGAAGGCCGGCATCCTCAGTATCGGCAACGAGTTGCTGAGCGGAAAGACCGTCGATACGAACGCCGCCTACATCGCCGGCCAATTGCGGACCATCGGTGTTCCGGTCGTCGGGGTATACAGCGTTGGCGATGAGGAGCCAGCCATCCAGCGGAAGCTGGCCCTGGCGATGGAAGAGGCAGATGTCCTGCTGATCACGGGCGGGCTGGGGCCGACCGACGACGATCTGACGCGACAGGCTATCGCCGGTCTCCTGGGCGTAGATCTCGTGCTCCGAGAGGACCTGTTGGACGGCCTGCGGCAGTTTTTCGACCGCAGGGGCATCGAAATGTTCCAGAAGAACACGATTCAGGCCTATATCCCTCAGGGAGCGACCGCGATTCCCAATGAGCGGGGCACCGCGCCGGGCATCCGGGCTGAACTCGGCGGCAAGCTGCTCTACGCGATGCCTGGTGTGCCCAGCGAGATGCGGCACATGCTCGATACCTTCATTCTCCCGGAATTGCGACAGTATTCGGCCGGTCAGGCGATTGTCGTCAGACGGCTGCGATGCTTCGGGGCGGGCGAATCGAAGGTTGCCGAGATGATCGGCGACGCGATGCGGCGGGGGAGGAACCCGCTCGTCAACTGCACGGTTCATGCGGGGGTGATTACCCTGGAGATTGTGGCTACGGCCGCCGACCCGGACGAGGCAGAAGCCATGGCCGCACAGGAAGAACGGTCTCTGCGGGCGGTGCTCGGGGACTTGGTGTACGGCGTGGGCGACCAGACCCTGGCCGAGGTCATTGGCGAGCGCCTGGCCCGGACCGGCCAATCCCTTGCTGTCGCGGAATCCTGCACCGGCGGTTTGCTCGCGTCACTCATCACGGAAATCCCTGGCTCCAGCCGATACTTCACGTATGGGTGGGTCACATATAGCAACCAGGCAAAGAATACAGAGCTTCAGGTGCCCCTGGAAATGATCGATAAACAGGGTGCGGTCAGTGAGCAGGTGGCTCTCGCCATGGCACAGGGCGCCCGGCAACGGTCCGGCGCCGATTATGCGATTGCCATCACCGGGATCGCCGGTCCCGGCGGCGGCAGTGAACAAAAGCCTGTGGGGCTGGTATATATCGGTGTGGACAGCCGCGACGGCGCGGAGACCTCGCGTTTCATCTTCTCATCCGACCGGAGTTTTGTGCGTTTGCGCGCCGCGCAGACGGCGCTGAATATGTTGCGCCTGAAGCTGAGGATTTGACAGACTGGGCCCGAAGTGCTATAATAACACGATTGGCGGCAGCATTACGAGGTTGGTATGACCAAACAACGCATGCACTTAGGGGAAATCCTCTTTAAGGCAGGCCTGGTAGAGAAACAAGCTCTGATCAACGCGATCAAGACGGCCAAGACCAGCAACAAGAGGCTTGGGCAGGTTCTCATCGACCTGGGCCTGGTCAACGAGGACACGCTGGCCAAGGCCATTGCCAAGCAGTTCGGCCTCAAATACGTCGATGTCGAGCAAGTCCCGATTCCCCCTGATGCAACGAAAATCATCCCTGAAGACCTTATCAAACGGCACAATATCCTGCCGCTCAGCGAGAGCAATGGACGCCTGAAGATCATCATCAGCGACCCCATGGACCTGGATATGATGGACTCCGTCCGCCTCCGTCTCAACAAAGAGCTGGAGTGTTACGTGGCCAGTCCGAAAAAGATCCGGACCTATATCGAGGAATCGCTGGTCGACAAGAGCGCCCCTGCGGTCGAAGACGACCGGCTCAAGCACAGTATCGACGCCACCGCGGCTGAGTTAGCGGAAGCGGGCCACGAACTCCAGGCTGAGGCCATGCGAGTCCAGGCCAGCGATGGCGCGGACGAAGGTCCGATCATCCGGCTGGTGAACCTGATTATCGATACCGCCTACCACATGCGGGCCAGCGATATTCACATTGAGCCCATGGCCGACCGGGTCCGCATTCGCTACCGGGTGGACGGCGTCTGCCTCGAGAAGGACTGCATTCCCAAGAACATGCAGAACCCGCTGGTCGCCCGCTTCAAGATTCTCTCGGGCATGGATATCGCAGAGAAGCGTCTGCCTCAGGATGGCCGTATCAAGCGAAATATCGCGGGCACGGACATCGATTTCCGCGTTTCGTCCCTGCCGGGCGTGCACGGTCCCAGCGTGGTGCTTCGTATCTTGCGTCCCGATGCTGTCAACATCGGCATCGAATCGCTCGGCTTCGAGCCGGACAACTACCAGCTATTCCAGCAGATCATCAAGCGTCCGAACGGCATCTTCCTGGTGACCGGTCCGACCGGCAGTGGCAAAACCACCACGCTCTACGCCGCCCTTCAGGAACTGAACAAGCCGGACAAGAAGATCATTACCGCTGAGGACCCGGTCGAGTACAACTTCGCCGGCATGAACCAGTGCCAAGTCAAGGAGGAAATCGGGCTGACGTTCGACAAGATCCTTCGTTCCATGCTGCGTCAGGCGCCGAACATCATCCTCGTCGGCGAAATCCGCGATAGTGAAGTGGCGGACATCGCCATCCAGGCCGCTCTGACGGGCCACTTGGTCTTCAGCACCCTGCACACCAACGATGCGTGCGGCGCGATCACCCGTTTGATCGATATGGGGGTCAAGCCGTTCCTTGTGGCCAGTTCCATCCAGGCCATCATGGCGCAGCGACTGGTCCGCGTCATCTGCAAGAAATGCAAGGTCGTGGATGAGAACCCGAATCCGAAACACCTGCGGCTCCTGGGGATTGACCCCGCCGAGATCAAGAAACGGCCTGTCTACAAGGGGACGGGCTGCAGCGTGTGCCACAACACGGGCTACAAGGGGCGTCTGGGCATCTTTGAGATGATCGAGATGAACGCCGAGTTGAGGGAGCTTGCGTACAAGCGGGCTACAACGAGCGACTTGCGTGCGGCGGCCAAGGCCGGCGGCATGCGAACGCTTGCCGAGGACGGGGTCCTGAAGGTTTTCAAAGGGATCAGTACGCCCGAAGAGATTTCACGCAACGCCCAGATCGAGGGCGTTGTTGCAGAGTAGGCAGATGGTTTTGTAGTAAAGGGTCATCGATGGCAACACTGAACATGGACAGAATCCTTCAGGCATGCGTTACGCAGGGGGGATCCGATATTCACCTTTCCGTCGGCCGACCGCCGGTCATGCGTCTTGACGGACACCTGCGCTCCCTCGAGACCAAGGTCCTGGAGCCGGACGATACGGTGGCTCTCATGAAGAGCATCACGCCGGAACGCTGTCAGCAGGAGCTGCAGGAAGAGGGCGGCACGGACTACGGCTTTGCCTTTGGCACCGCGGCCCGCTTCCGTGTTTCCGTGTTCAAGCAAAAAGGCACCGTCTCGATGGTGCTGCGTCAGATTCCGTACAAGATCCTGACCTTTGAGGAACTGGGGTTGCCGAAGATCATCTCGGCGCTGTGCCGTCGGCCCCGTGGCTTGTTCCTGGTTACCGGACCTACCGGGAGCGGCAAGACCACGACCCTGGCCTCCATGATCAACTACATCAACGAGAATTTTGACCGGCATATCGTCACGATTGAGGACCCCATCGAATACTATCACCCGCACAAGAAGTCGGTTATCAACCAGCGAGAAGTGGGCGTTGATGTGCCGAGCTTCCAGGAGGCCCTGCGTCGCGTGCTGCGACAAGACCCGGACGTTATTCTCGTCGGTGAGTTGCGAGACTTGGAGACGATTGAGGCTGCTGTACGTGCGGCTGAGACTGGACACTTGGTGTTTAGTACGGTCCACACCACCAGTGCCTCAGGCACCGTGAACCGAATTATTGACGTGTTCCCCACAGACCAGCAGGAACAGATCCGTATCCAACTGAGCGGCAACCTGATCGCCGTGCTGAGCCAGGCACTGTGTCCACTGGCCGCCGGACGAGGACGCATCGCGGCCTATGAGTTCATGGTTGTTACGCCTGCCATCGCCAACCTGATCCGTGAGAACAAGACGTACCGAATTGATTCGAGCATCCAGACCGGTAAGAAACTGGGGATGCAGTTGCTGGACGAGCACCTTTGGAACCTCTACGACATCGGCAAGATCACGCTGGAGGAGATGCTGGATAAGGCTCGTGTGCCTGGTGCGCTCCAGGAGAAGGCGTTGGCGAAGATTGCCGGCGCCAAGGGCAAGTTCAAGAAGAAGGCCGAGGAAGCGGCAAAAGAGCTGGAAGATCTCGGACCCATCCTCAAGACATAACGGTCTGGATATCTCTGGGGTGTGCAGCGTGGTGCGATGGTTGCGTTCAACAGGGGGGGGGCACGGGCTTGATTTCATGAACGCGGCGAGCAACGACCCCAAATGGGGAACTTGGCTGTGTCGCATTAACCAGATGTCGCATTCGTAATTTTCTTCGCAATAAGTGTTTACTTGAGTACAATGGGATCGTACTGGATTATAGGGTGTTAAAGGGCAATCGCGATGGGTAAGACAAACGCAATCGAGAAGCTCCCTCCAGTCGAACAGCTCCGCGGCCGACCCATCGGCAGGATCTTGATGAAGATGGGGCTTCTGAGCCGAGAGAAGGTTCACGAATGCCTCGAAGTCCAGAAGAAGCGAGGGGGCGGAATTCGTCTTGGGCAGATCTTCCAGGAACTGGGGCTTGTCGATGAAGCCCGCCTCCAGATCGCCCTCGCGGCCCAGCGGGGTATCGAGTACATCAGCATCGACGGTCTGGACATCCCTGCCGACGTAATCGAGAAGGTGCCGGCCCAGATGGCCAAGACCTACCACCTTCTTCCCATTTCCTATAACAAGGACAAGAACGAGCTCGTCGTCGTCCTGGACAACGTGGACAACTTCCGCACGACGGACGACCTGCGGACCCTGATGGGGTTCACCGTGACGGCCAAGATCACGGACGGCGCGACTCTCGAGAGCGCGCTGAGTAAACATTATCAGGCCAAACAGGACGACAACATCACCGAACTGATCGACGAGATCCAGTCGGACGCATTCCTCCAGGAGTTCGAGGGCCGCAACGCGAGCATCGACCTCGACGAGTTGAAGGAGCTGTCCGAATCGAATCCCGTCAAGAAACTGCTGAACCTCGTCCTGCTGCAGGCGATTCGGGACAAGGCCTCCGACATCCATTTCGAGCCGTTCGAGAGCGAGTACAAGATGCGTTACCGCATCGACGGCGTGCTGTATGAGATGATTCCGCCGCCGAAGTACATTGCGGCGGCCCTGAGCTCGCGTATCAAGGTTATGGCCAGTCTGGACATCGCCGAGCGGCGTCTGCCTCAGGACGGTCGAATCTCGCTGACGGTCCAGGGCAATCCGGTGGACCTTCGTGTCAGCGTGCTGCCCACGATGTTCGGTGAGAGCGTCGTATTGCGTGTGCTCGACCGCACCCAGATGAACTTCGACATCGGCAAGCTGGGCCTGCGACCCGAAGACGTCAAGACGTTCCGGACGCTGATCGACAAACCCAATGGGATCATCATCGTCACGGGTCCCACCGGCTGCGGCAAGACCACGACTCTGTATTCCGCCCTCAACGAGCTGAACACGATCGACACGAAGATCATCACCACCGAGGACCCGGTGGAGTACGACATGGACGGTATGATCCAGGTCCAGATGAAGCCGGCCATCGGTCTGACGTTCGCCCGGTGTTTGCGTTCCATCCTGCGTCAGGACCCGGACATCATCTTGGTCGGCGAGATTCGTGACTTGGAGACCGCGGAAATCGCGGCCCAGGCGTCCTTGACCGGCCACCTGGTCTTCACGACGGTGCACACGAATGACGCCCCGAGCACGGTGGCTCGTCTGCTGGACCTTGGTGTCGAGCCGTTCCTTCTGACGGCGACCATCGAAGGCATCGTAGCCCAGAGGCTTGTGCGAAAGATCTGCACGAGCTGCAAGACGCCCTTCCAGCCCAACGAGGCCCAGCTCAAGGACCTGAAGTTGACTGAAGACGACATCAAGGACAAGAAGTTCTATTACGGCAAAGGGTGCAGCCGGTGCAACGGCACCGGCTACAAAGGCCGGCTCGGCGTTTTCGAGATCATGGTCTTCAACGAGGAGGTTCGCGATCTGATTATGAACCGCGCCTCGACGAATGTGCTGCGTGTGGCGGCCCTGAAGGCCGGGATGAGGCCGTTGCGAGAGAATGGTCTGGCCGCGATTTACGACGGCCTGACGACGGTCGACGAAATTGCCAGAGAGACGATGATCGAAGGATAAGCAGTCCGGTCGGACTGCGGCAAGGGCAAACGGATCAAGGGAAAGTGAGGTTGGAGTATGCCGGTTTTCCAGTACGTGGCGCTGGATTCCCAAGGCGTCGAGATCAAGGACGAGATTGAGGCCCTGAGCGAAAAAGAGGCGATCAGCAAGATCCGCAACATGGGGTATTTCCCCACGAAGGTCCGTGCGAAGTCCGCTGCGGCGAAAGCCGGGGGCAAAGGCGCCCATGCGAAGGTCAAGAGGCGGCGCGGCGCCGGCGCCAAGGTCAAGATCAAACAGGTCACGCAGTTTGCCAGGCAGCTTTCGACGCTCCAGGACGCGGGTCTGCCGGTGTTGCGGTCCCTGCGGATTCTCGAAGAGCAGCAGAAGAAGGGGGCGTTCAAACGGATCATCGGCTACGTGGCCGACGACATCGAAGGCGGCTCGACGCTCTCGGAAGCGTTCGGCAAGTATCCGCGGTGCTTTGACCGGTTGTTCGTGAACATGGTCGCGGCCGGCGAGGCCGGCGGTGTGCTCGACTTGATCCTGGCCCGCGTCGCGGAGTTCAAGGAGAAGGCCGAGCGGCTCAAGGGCCGCGTCAAGGGAGCCATGATTTACCCGGTGGTCGTGATGATCGCCGCGTTGGGGATCGTGATCGGCCTGATGACCTTCGTGATTCCGTCGTTTGCGGCGACGATCTCGGAGATGGCCGGCGGAAAGCTCAATCCGATTACCGCAACCGTGATGGGGATCAGCGCCTGGATGACCAAGCAATACGGATGGGCCTATCTGATTGGCATCCCTGTCGCGATCATATTTACTCTTCGATTCCTCCGGAGGTTCCGCCCGGTCCGCGTCGTGCTGGACTCGATCCAACTGAGGCTCCCGGTGATCGGGCAATTGACGAGCAAGACCTCCATCACGCGGTGGACGCGAACGCTGGGCACGCTCATCAGTGCCGGCGTCCCCATCCTCGACGCCATCACCGTGACGGGAGAGACGGCCGGCAACGAAGTGTATACGAACATGCTCAAGGCCGTCCACAACTCGATTCGCCAGGGGGACACGTTCGCGGGACCCTTGCGAGCCTCCAAGACGGTGGACCTGCTCGTTTCCAACATGGTGGCGGTCGGCGAGGAAACGGGCGATCTGGACAAGATGCTTCTGAAGGTGGCCGACCAATACGATGAGCAGGTCGACGTGCTCGTCGGCGCCCTGATGTCCATGCTCGAGCCGATCATGATCATCGGCCTCGGAAGTGTCGTCGGCGTGATCGTGATGTCCGTGTTCCTGCCGATCATCCAGGTGATCCAGAGTCTGGGTTCCCAGACGTAATCGATATTCCGCAAGATCGAGATTTGAAGTTGTCGCGCATCTGTGAAAAAGGAGAAGACCATGAAACCGACCATCAACCAGGCCAAACGGAAACGAGCGTTCACGATCATCGAACTGCTGACCGTCATGAGCATCATCGTGATCCTCATCGGTCTGCTGGTTCCGGCCTTGAACAAGGTGAAACGCTTTGCCACGGACGTGAAGCAGAGAGCGCAGCTACACGCCATGGATGCGGCCATCGAGATGTTCAACACCGAGATTGGGGGTTATCCACCTTCCGGCGCCCTGGACCCGCAAGACTTACCATACTGTGGCGCCATGAAGCTCTGTGAGGCCCTGATGGGACAGGACCTGCTCGGGTTCCATTCCAATTCAGTCTTCCGGCGAGATGGATTGAATTCCATGGGGACTGCGCCGTTGTTCCCATCGAACATCAGCTCCATGTCTGCCGCCGCTCGCGCCGCGATCCTGGCAGCCCGGAAGGGTCCGTATCTGCAGGCCGAAAACGCCAATGCCTGGCGGATGCAGGACATCTACGGCACCAATGTAGGGTCCTTCCTGGGGACGTCGTTCGTCCTGTGCGATGTGTATGCGCGTCAGATGCAGTCTGGAGAAAAGACCGGCATGCCGATCCTGTACTACAAGGCCGACACGGCCAACACCTTGCATGATCCGAACGTGGCGGGGTCAATGACAGTTAATGACGCAGCGGGGAATATCTACAACTACCTGGACAACAATACCCTGGTCGGTCTCGGCAAGCCGTGGCAGGCGCCGGGATCGGCCTCGAACTCGCACAGTCTGTCGGATCCGGTGCGGTTCTACAAGAACACCCGGAGCGACAAGATCACCACGACGGCGCGGCCCTTCCGGCCCGACGAGTTCATCCTGATCTCCGCCGGCTGGGATAATGAGTACGGCACGGCTGACGATATCTGTAATTACGAGTGGAAATATCGTGATTAACGGCCTGTTGTTGTGTTCGGGGTTTGCGGCAACCGGATCGTGATAGTGCTATGGAAAGAGAACACCCGTGAAAACGAAAAGATCGGGCCTGACAGTGATTGAGATCCTGGTCGTGGTTGGCATCATGGCCTTGCTCGTGGGATTGCTGCTGCCGGCCGTGCACACGGTGCAGAAGATGGCCAAGGACACGAAGCAGAGAGCGCAGCTCACGGCCATCGAGCTCGGTCTGGCGGCCTTCAAGAACGACTACGGGGATTATCCGCCCTCGAACTGGTGGGATCCTTCCACTTCTGTCTCCGGGATGGTGCGCGACTACTGCGGCGCCCAGAAACTGGCGGAGGCGCTGCTGGGCTGGGATTTGATGGGATTCCATCCGGACTCGGCGTGGCGGTCGGACGGACTCGATGCCAACAAGACCGCCAATTCCGTGTACTGGGAAAAGACGGTGGATGTGAATGCGCTGAAGAAACGCAAGGGTCGCTACATCGAGCTGGAGAGCGCCAACGCCTTCCTGCTCGGCGGCGGGGTGGACGCGCTGTTTCCCGGCGCGGTGGATCCGCTGGCGCAGCGGACCTATGTGCTGTGCGATGTATACCCGGTGACCGAGCGGAAGGTTCGGATGTCCGACGGCAAGATGGTCAGTCCGGGGACGCCGATCCTCTACTATCGGGCGAATCCTGCCAACCTGCTTCACAACCCGCCGTCGCTGGATCGGACGAGCGCCTGTGTTTACGATGCGCGCGACGACATCCCTCTGATCAACCTGGGCCAGTTGGCGGACGCGACGAAGGCGACGCGGGACCCGCACTGGCTGGCCGCGGACATCAAGGCGCCCGGCTTCGACTATTTCTATGACTACATCCGCGATCGCCGGCTGCCGACGACGGCGACGGATTGGCCGTATCGGCCGGATTCCTATCTCCTGATCTCGGCCGGGATGGACGGCATTTACGGTACAGACGACGACATTCGCAACTTCGGAAATTGATCGAAGACGCAGGTGCACGATATGGCGAATTGTCACTCCAACAGGGCCGTGACGCTGATCGAGATGCTGGTGGTGCTCGGGATCATTGTGGTGCTGGCCAGTCTCGTGATCAAGCTGACCCTCCGCGTCGACAACCAGTCGAAGGAGAGGGCCCTGGACAACGCCTTCGCCTTGGTGGGCACGTCGTTGCGGGAGTACTACGAGGTGAAGAACGGGTTTCCGCCGCAGGCGGAGCGAAATACTCCCGCCAATGCCCTGGCGCACATCGAGGTGATGGTGAGGGAGCTTCGGTCCGTGCCGGATTCTCGCCACGTGCTGGATCAGCTCAACCCCGCGCTGGTCAAGAGCCAGGCGGGCCTCGCCGATGTGCCGGAACTGAGAGACCCCTGGGGGACCGTGCTGGACTACGTGTACGATCCCGATCCGGACGCGGGCGACACGTTCCCGGAGTTGATCTCCGCCGGCCCGGACAAGCAGTTTGGCACGGGCGACGACATGAGCAGCAAGAGCAGAAACAAGAACTGAATGAAAGACTGAAACCCATGTACGGTCGAGCGCGCAGGACAACCGGTTTGACCCTGATCGAGATGACGCTGGTCATCGCGGTGGTGGCCCTCATGGTGGCCTTCGGGACGCCGGCCATGCGTGCGCTGGTCAACTCGTTCCAGTCTGAAGGCGGCGCGGTCACCATGGTCAACGCGGCGCTGGGCTCGGCGCGGGCCATGGCCGTAAACCGCCAGAGATATGTGGGCGTTCGTTTCCAGAAGATGTGTACCTCGACCGACGCGGACGCCCCCTTGAAGGGTCTGATGGACGCGCCGCAGTACATGATCTTCATCATGCACGAGGAGATGAAGAACAATGGCGACGTCAGCAACGGATTCCGGGCGATGGAGGGCTTGGAGCCGGTCAAGCTGCCCATGACCCTCGTCATGATGGACGTCAGTCAGATCGCGGGCGATGGGGACATCGATGAGCCTCGCGAGCTGAGCGACGCCACGACGTTTTCCGTCGTGTTCAGTCCGTCGGGCAAGCTCCTCGTGCACAACGTCCGGGTCCGCAACAAGGACGGCATCAACCGCCCGTTGACCGGATTGACCCCGCAGAATCCTTCGCTGGACGACACCTTCAATGTTGCGGATACGATCTTTCGGTTCGGACGGGGACGGTTCATCCAGGACGATTACCCCCGCGGAGACTCGGTACTGGACCTCGGATTGGGCGAAGAGATCAGTTGCGAGAGTTTTGTGATCTGTGAGCTGCCCCGGTTGCGGGCGGCCTATGAAAGAAAGACCGCTTGGACCACGTGTTTGGGCGAACTGGCAGGCAAAGCCTACTATGTGAGCCCGCATACGGGGGACCTGATTGCGTCGGATTGATGTGCAGATATGACCAGGAAGTCGCGACAGCACGGATTCTCACTGACGGAAACCCTGATGGCCGTAGGGACGCTGGCGATCGGTCTGACGTTCATCGCCGGCGCCTTCCTGACGGGGGTGTTCCTTTCGACGTTCTCCGCCGAGCGAACCATCGCGGCGGTGACTGCCGAGGAGGCGTTCGCCAAGATGCAGATCTTCGGCCTCGATCCCGACGCCCCAGCCATCCGGACCGACGGGCATACCGACTACAACGACCTCGTGACGCTGGCTGCCGGGGAATGGCAGTATCCGTCGATTGCCGATGGGGGAGCCGGACAGTACTCCTGGGCGGCGATCTGCCGGGGCATGGGCGCGGGCAGGGATCTGGTCCAGTGTACGGTGTTCCTCAGTCGAGAGATCGGCGGTGCGTTGTCGTATTGGAAGCACCCCGACGGTGGGACCGACGCGGCACTCGAACTGTCCGATCGGCCTCGTCCTGTGCGCATCAACATTGCCCAGGGTTCGTCGGCCCCCGCCGACGAGGTTGTGATTCAGGATGCCGCAGCTTCCGTGGAGGCTGACGAACGCACGTTTGTCAGCGACGGCTCGATTCTCGTGGATGATGCGACGGGGGGCTTGTATCGCGTGCTGGAGCGGTCGGTGGAGCAGCCGGGCACGATCAAGCTGGATCGCGACTGGGAAGGGGCCGACCTGACCTCCACCGAGGGTGGCTGGGTCTGGGTGGTCCCGCCGCCGACTTCCGGCGGCAGAAACCCGGGCGTCGCGGTATATCAGAAGATCCTCAGATTCCCGGAACGGTAAGATGCGAAAAGCGTTCACGCTCATGGAGTTGGTTGTCGCACTGGCGATTCTGGCGCTGGTTCTGTCGTTCGCCGGGGTGATCTTCCGGGTCAGCATCGAGTCGCAGCAGCTCGCGCGGGCCAACGGAGAGATCATGCAGAAGCTCCGGGTCCTCACCGACCAGCTCGACGCCGACTTCCGGGGCCTCTGCAAGGACGGGGAGATCTTCGTGGTTTGGACGGCGAAACGCAAGCCCGATCCGAACGCCCTCCCAGGCAACGATCATGTCGGCTCACAGGCCTACGAGCGGTTCGACCAGATCATGTTTTTCGCCGTCGGCGATTTTCAGACGTACGGTCGTGATCCCAACCGAGGCAACGTGGCCCGCATCTGCTATGCGCTCGCACGGGGTCCGACCACCAACGCCGCAGAGCCCAACTGGCCTCAGGCCCAGGAGCCTCGCAAGCGGATTCTCGCGAGAACCCAGCACATCTTGATCCCGCCTGAAGATGCGGACGAACAGCTTGACACGAGCGATTTCACCACGGACGACTGGGTTGCCTGGAACAGCCGCCAGCAGGTCGACAAGATCTCGCTGGAGGCATGGAAACGGATTCCGCTGGCCGAGAAGGTCAATATTCTGTCCGTGATCGGAGACCTCGACGTCAAGGTGGGGGGGGGGAACGTGAGCAGCACGACGGCCAAGGAGGCACGTGGGGTGCTGATCGACCGTTCCGAGCCCGATTCGTTCCACTCGCTGTTCTGCCAGGGGGTAGGGCAGTTCATGGTCCAAGGCTGGAACGATGAGCAGAATCGGTGGATCCCGCAGGTGGATCCGAATGAGAATAGCGTCCTGCGTGACGATTCCGACTTTCCTCTGATTTCCAGCGGAAACGAGGTTGACCCGAACCAGGTTCCCGCCCTGTGGTATCCGCGCGGCGGATCGAGTCTGACGCGGCCGAGTTTCCCGATCGACCAGATCGACAGGGAGCATTTCAACGAGATCCCCGGGCTCGGACGGGCCCTGAAGTTCACGTTCACGCTCTACGACTCGCGAAATCTGATCAAGAACGGCAGGACGTTCACACACATTGTCTACTTGGACAATTGATGATGGAGCAGCCATGAAGCAACGGATCGGACACATCGCGACAACCCGACCTCGGGGCTCGGCCCTGATTCTCACGGTGGTTCTCACGAGCCTGCTGGCCATCGTCGGCGTACTCTTCGTGATGGCGTCGCGGATCGACAAGATGTCTACGACCGCGGCCGCGGAGACGCGCGAGCTGACCTTCGCCGTCGATACGGTCCTGGCGCAGATCGATCAGGCCCTGATGGAAGACGTCCCCGGACCCGCGAGCAACCCGAACACCGTTGCCCAGGAGTACTACGATTTTCCCGATGCGCTCAATCCCTGGCTGGCCGATCTCGAACCCTATGCATCGGATGGGAAATACTACTGGCGGCAGATCAGCAACCTTGTCGGTCCTGCGATGGTCCGGGCGAACGGGATGGCTGTCCAGGTAGCGGGGGAGCGGGATGCAATCGATCCCAACCTGATGAACGATCCGAACCTGACGACGGCCGATGCCGACGGGGATGGGGTCGGCGATGCGCGGTGGTTCCAAGTCCCCGGCGTAATGACGAGCAAAGGCAGGCCGTTCTATGCGGCTGTGCGCATCGTCGATAACGGCGCCATGCTCAACGTGAACACCGGATTCCAGTTCGACCCGAACGGGGCAAAGGTCGATGGCGCCAGTCAACTCCAGGTGAACGTCCTGGCGCTGGCGGCAGCGCCCGGGGCGCAGCCGCGGGTGCGAGACGCGAATTCGTTGTTGGCGGCCCGCGCGAACAACGGCGTGAATCCCGCTGCCGCGGGGAACCTGGACAGGTACGAGCGGGACGTGATCTGGCAGTACATGGATGTGAAGAACCCCGGTCTGGACAACCCGTCGCCCTATACCCCATTCGATATCTCGGATGAGTTGGAGCTTCGTTACCGGTTCCTGCTCAACCAGCAAGAGACGGACACGCGCATCGAGGCCTGGGGACGGTTCAGGCTGGATACGATCTCGGTGCCGGTAGAGTACGCCGGCAACAGTCTGAGGGACTGGCGTCGGCGGGCGGCCGGCGGGCCGAACGACGCCTTCTATTCCTACCGGCACCTCGCGACGACGTACAGCATGGATCGGATCATCACGCCCGCGCCGCTGAACATGGCCAGCAGGTCCCGGAAGATGGTGAACGTCAACACGGCGGACGAAGACACGCTGCAAACGGCGATCGCTGCGGCGCTGGACGAGGCGAATCCGGATGCCAACGCGATGGATATCACCCAGCGGGCCGCCCAGATCACGGCCAATCTTCGCGACTATATCGACGACGACGACGAGGTCACGGTCATTGGCGGCATGTCCTCTCCGTTCTATGGCTTCGAGCGGCCCTGCATCTACATCTCGGAAATTGCCTGCCGGCAGGCGCAAGATGCGATGGGGAATGCGCATTCCTCGTGTGCAATCGAGTTGTACAAGCCGTACTTCGAGGACCGCGATCCAAGCCCCGATGCGTGGCAACTCGTCATTCATCATCAGACAAAGTCCGGTGAGTCGCCGAAGCCGGATACCAAGGTCTCGATCACGTGGAGCGGATCGAGGCGGTTCCATGTGATTCTCGCTGAGGACTCGCAGACGCCGCTGGCCGAGGACTATATCCAGTTCCTTGACCCCAACGAGCCGGTGGATACGCTTTCGCTCTATGGGTACAACCGCGCCGACTATGCGGGGACGCCACAGGAGCTCGATCCAAGCACGTTCGCGTTCGAACCGAACGCCCTGATCTACCTGCAGCGGGTCCTTCCCGGTGGCGGTGAGCTCAGGATGGATCGTGTGAAGGTGCCGGGTGGCTGGATCGAGGCCGATGGCACCGCCTGCAGCCTGCAGCGGGATATCTCGACGGAGAGATGCATTCGGCGATTGTGGGCGACTGCCGCACAGCGGTCCACGCCTGCGCTGGGCAACGCCCAGAGCAACTGGGTGGATATGGATCCGAATCAGTCTGAGCCGCTCCAGGCCCACCCGACGAACAAGCCGCTGACCAACATCGGCGAGCTGGGCATGATCTTCCGCGAAAGCGTGTACAGCATGGCGACGGATTCGCCCGCGGTCAACGTGCTGCTGGATTTGGCCGATCCGAACTACGCGAGGCTGTTCAACTACTTGACGGTGATCGATCCCGCCCGCTGGCGTGGCGCAGACGAGACGCGAGTCGCCGGTCGCATCAACATCAACACCGCGCCGGCAATGGTCCTCGGGCAGCTCCCCTGGCTTCGGTACAGGGAGGGTGATGATTACGCCAGAGCAACGGACATCGTCAATTACCGGGTCCGCAACGGCGAAAGCCATCCCTATCGGAGTATCGCCGATCTGATGCAGATCCCGTCGATGCGCATGTCGCCCGACAAGCTTGACAACCAGCTCACCGACACGCCGAGAGGGCCGGACCTGACGCCGGACACGGCTCAGGACGACCTCGAGGAACGGGACCTGCTCTTCACCCGCATCAGCGACCTGGTCACGGTGCGAAGCGATGTGTTCACGGCCTATATCCTGGTCCGGATCGGGGAGAGCGGTCCCCAGAGACGGATCGTCGCGATCTTCGACAGGAGCGGGGTCATTTCCGGCGCCGGCGGCGTTCGTCTGATCGCCCAGCAACTCGTTCCGGACCCGCGATAGCGTCTATCCCCGCACCATTTCCAGGAGGCGCGCATGTGCCTTCCTGTTCCCGGCCAGAACGTGGAACGCCTGTCCCTCGTAGGCGTCGAGATCGACGGGGAGGATCTTCCCTCCGTTCCAGTCCGTGACCACCGCACCGGCGGCCTCGGCAATGGCCACGCCTGCCGCGATGTCCCACAGCTTGGGCGTGGACATCGCGGCGGCCACCAACCCGCCCCGGGCGATGTAGGCGAGGTGCAAGGCCGTCGTGCCGAAGTTACGGAACCGCGAACGACGGATCAGATCGCAAGCCCACCCCGGCAGTGCATCCTCGAAATGGCTGTCCAGACCGACGCTCGCGAGCGGGCCGATCTGCTCCTCGCCGGCGGTGATGTGTCGGCCGTCCAGTTGGGCCTCGCCTCCCTTGACGGCAGTGAACATGGCGTCTGCGGCAGGGTGAAAGATCACGCCGACGAGGGGCTCGCCTTGGAACATCGCCGCGATGCTGACCGCGAAGACCGGGATGCTGTGGATGAAGTTGTGCGTCCCGTCGATCGGGTCGATGACCCACCAGATGCCCGGCTCGCCCATCGGAGGGCGTTTGAACATTTTGCCGTTCTCTCCCTCTTCGGCAATGAATCCGTGATCCGGAAAGACCTCGCGTATCCTCTGTATGATGATCCGCTGGCACTGAGAATCGGCTTGCGTGACCATCTCGTTCTCGCTTTTCTTGATGGCCTTGACATTGCCCATCTGCTCCATCGCGTGCTGGCCCGCCAGGCGAGCGGCCACGATCGCGGTTTCCAGGATTTCACTTAAGTCTTTCTGTTCCAAGGACATAGTGTTCCACCCATCGGATTCATTGACATGTCTGAACGCCGGTCCTATTCTACAGCGAATATGCAGGAACGCCAACAAGATACCACGGTCAAAGCCATACGACGGGCATCCGCGAGACAGCGGAAGATCGCGGCTGTGATTGTCTGTGCCATTGTGGGAGCTTTCGCCTGCCTGTGGCTGCTGCAGAGAGTGGGATTTGACTTTGGGACGATCTTTCCCCCGTGCGGGCTGAGGATGCGAACCGGCCTGACGTGCCCGACCTGCGGTATGACGACCGCGGTTCTGGCGTTTGCCCGAGGCCGGGTGTTCACGGCGTTCTATGTCCAGCCTGCGGCAGGATTGCTGTGCAGCCTGCTGGTTGCCGCAGCATTTTTCGCTTTTCTGATCGCCGTCTTCGGCGTATATTCCAGCTTCCTGGACCGGGTGTTCGCCCGGGTCAGGGTCGTGCAGGTGGTTGTAGGTCTGCTCGTGATTCTTGCCGTCGGCTGGGCCGTCACATTGACGCGTGCCCTGGCGGCACAGACCTGATACGGACGGTAGACTGAAGACTTCTGGGAGTGTGACTATGATCAAAGTGCTCATCACAGACAAACTGGCAAAAGAGGGGATTGACCTGATCAACGCTACCGCAGGCGCGGAGGCGGTTGTGAAAATAGGCATCAGTGAGGATGAGCTGTGTAACATCATCCGAGATTACGATGGGCTGATCGTCCGCAGCGAAACGAAGGTGAACGCCAAGGTCCTGGCCAATCCGGGCCGGCTGAAGGGCGTCGCCCGCGCAGGCGTGGGTGTGGACAATATCGACGTCCCCGCCGCGACCCGCAAGGGCATCCTCGTGATGAACACTCCTGGCGGCAACACGCTCAGTGCGGCCGAGCACACGATGGCCCTGATGCTGGCGATGAGCCGAAACGTCGTGCAGGCCTGCAACAGCCTCAAGTCCGGCGCCTGGGATCGCAAGAAGTACACGGGCAACCAGCTCAACAACAAGGTTCTCGGCGTGATCGGTCTGGGCCGGATCGGCATGGCGGTGGCGCGGATGTCCCACGGCCTGAACATGAAGATCCTCGGGTACGATCCGCTGGCAGCGCCGAAGGACGCAGAGCAGGTGGGTGTGGAGGTGACCGACAAGCTCGAACGGATATTCCGCGAGGCGGATTTCATCACGATTCATGTGCCGAAGAATCCACAGACGCTGAACATGATCGGCGCCGACCAGATCGCGATGATGAAGCCGACGGTTCGCTTGGTCAACTGTGCCCGGGGCGGGATCATCAACGAAGACGCGCTCTACGATGCGCTGTCCAAGAAGAAGATTGCCGGCGCGGCCCTCGACGTATTCTCTTCGGAGCCGCCGCAGGACCTGCGGTTTGCGACGCTGGACAACTGTATTGTCACGCCGCACCTCGGCGCCAGCACGGAAGAGGCGCAGGTCGAAGTGGCCGTCGAGGCGGCCGAGATCCTGCTCGATGCGATCAAAGGCGGCCCGATCCGCAATGCGATCAACGCCCCGTCGTCCGCGGGCGCCATGCCGCCTGTGGTCAGCCAGTACGCGGACCTGTCGCGGCGCATCGGAAACCTCCTGAGCATCATCGCTCCCGGCAACATCAAGGCCGTCCAGGTCGAGTACCGGGGGACCGTGGCCGACATGGGCGTACAGCCCATCACGCTGAACTTTGCCATGGGTTTGCTCCAGAGGCACTTCGAGATGCCGCTGAACATGGTCAATACGCCGGTCCTGGCCAAGGAGCGAGGCATCAGCGTCGACGTGACGAAGAACCCCGAGGCCCGGGATGTTGCGTCGAGCTTCCGTGCGACGGTCACGACGAGCGAGGTCAAGCGAACCGTCAGGGGTTCGATCTTCGGCGAAACGCTGCTGCGGATCATCGAGGTCGATGACTTCCACGTCGAGATGACGCCGCAGGGCACCGTGCTGGTGATCTTCAACGACGACCGGCCGGGTGTCATTGGTTCCGTCGGAACGGTTCTCGGCAACCACGGCATCAACATCGGCACGATGGGCGTCGGACAGAAGCCCGATATCCAGAAGGCGATCCTGGCGGTGAGTCTCGACAAGGAGCCGGATGCGGCCACCATCGAGGAGCTCAAGAAGCTCGACTTCGTCAACGAGTTGTACGTCTGTACGCTCGATTGATTCTCCGGAGCTTTCCTCCTGTGACGGACGGACTTGTTGTCGTCTTGCGGTACGGCGGGCGGCCTGCAAATGGAGTGTGCGAAGTGGCGGAAAGCCTGATTATCAGTGTCAGCGGGATGCGGGGCGTGATCGGGGAGAACCTCACGCCCCTCATCGCGACTCAGTACGGTTGTGCCTTCGGGACATTTCTGAAGGACACCGCCGGTGTAGACAGCCGGCGGCTGAAGGTTTGCATCGGGCGGGATTCCCGCGTCAGCGGCCAGATGCTCCTGTCGGCCATGACGGCGGGGCTCTGTGCGGTCGGCGTGGACGTGGTCGATCTGGGCCTCGTGACTACTCCGGGCGTCGGGATCATGCTTCGCGAGTTGGGTTGTGACGGCGGCATCGTCATTACGGCGTCGCACAACCCGCTTCCGTACAATGGCATCAAGCTGCTGCTGAGCAACGGGATGGCCCCGCCGCCGGCGACGGCCGAGCGGATCAGACGCGCCTTCCTGGACGGTCGAGCCGCCTTCGTCGATTCCGTCCACTGCGGCACGGTCGGCCGCAACGAGGAGACGGATCGGGTTCACGTCGCCAAGGTTCTGGCCACGGTCGATGCCGCGCAGATCGCCGGCAGGAAATATCGAATCGTTCTCGACAGCGTCAATGGAGCGGGGGCCCGGGCCGCCAAGAAGCTTCTGGCCCAGCTTGGCTGCACGGTCGTTGCGATGAACGACGAGCCGACGGGCCTGTTCGCCCACGGCGCCGAGCCGATCGCCGCGAACCTGGTCGATCTGTGCGCCCGGGTGAAGCAGGAGAAGGCGGACTTGGGGTTGGCCCAGGACCCGGACGCGGACCGGCTGGCCATTGTCGATGAGAAGGGCTTCTACATCGGCGAGGAGTACACGCTGGCGCTGGCGGCCAAGCATATCTTCTCCTCCGGCGGGGGAACCGCGGCCGCCAATCTGTCCACCTCTCGCATGATCGACGACGTCGCCCAGCAGGCGGGCGGCCGGGTCATTCGCACCCCGGTCGGCGAGGCCAACGTGGCCAACGCGATGATCGAGCACAGGTGCGTCATTGGCGGCGAAGGCAACGGCGGCGTGATCGATCTGCGGGTCGGGCCCATCCGCGACAGCCTCGTTGGAATGGCCTTCGTCCTGCAGTTGATGGCCAAGACGGGCAGGAGCGTCAGCCAACTCGTGCGGGAGATCGGCGGGTACTCCATGCACAAGGACAAGTTCGCTGCGGATGCCCAACAGGCCCAACGGATCATGACGTTGGCGGCCGAGAAGTTCACGGGAGCGACTGCAAACACCTCGGACGGCCTGCGTCTCGACTTTCCCGACGGGTGGGTTCATCTGCGGACCAGCAACACCGAGCCGGTGATGAGGATCATCGTGGAGGCGCGGGACGATTCCGCCGCCGGACGCTACATCCAGGCTGTGTCGGAGATTCGCCGGTCTGTACTGGAATGCGACCATGCCGACAGATAGCAAGCATGAAGCGGCTGCCCGCCAGATTCGCTCCGTCACCTATCTCGGCGCGGTCATCAATATCGTTCTGGCCGCCATCAAGTTGATCATCGGTCTGGCGGTCTCCTCGCTGGCGATGATCGCGGATGCGATCCATTCACTGTCGGATCTGGCGACCGACGTAGCGGTGATCGTCGGGTCGTATTGGGGCGCGAAGAAACCGGATCTGAGTCACCCGTATGGCCACGGCCGGATCGAGACGTTCTGCGCCATATTCGTCGCGATTGTGCTGGTCGCCGTGGGTGGCTTCATGATGTATGAAGCCACCTTGTCCATCGCGAGAAACGAGACCACGGCGGCTCACTGGGGGATCCTGGCGGGCGCCTTGTTGTCGATCGTGGCCAAAGAATGGCTGTACTGGGTCACGCAGAAGGTGGCCCGGAGGCTTCATAGTCCTGCTGTCTATGCCAATGCCTGGCACCATCGCAGCGACGCCTTCAGCTCGGTGGCTGTGCTGATCGGCTATGTGGCGATGGTCGTCGGCTTCGACCACGGCGACCAGGTGGCGGCCATTGTCGTGGGTGTGATGATCGTCTTTGTCGGGGTGAAAGTCGTCGCCGATTCGCTCGTGGAACTGACGGAAGGATCGGTCGATCCCGAGACGGTTGAGCACGTCAAGAGCGTGATCAACGCCGACCCCGCCATTCGCCAATGGCACCGGCTCAGGACCCGCACGGTGGGGCGGGAGGTGTTTCTGGATGTACACATCCTCGTGGACCCGGAATTGAACATTGCGGCCGCCCACGATGTCTCGGAGCGTCTGGAAGAGGCTCTGGACAGGCAGATCAGCCGGCCCGTCAACATCACGGTCCACATTGAGCCGGATCTTCCCTCGTTCAGGAAATAGCCTCCCGGGCCATCGAGGGATAGCTTTCGCGACGACCCCTTGATGGACTCCGGGATTTCCCGTACAATGCTCTCCGCATCGGTTCCGGGGACGCAAGGGAGTGTCGGTCGGCAATCATTCATGGGGAAGATGCTTCCGACGTGATTGTTTCGTCCACGCGGGACGGGGCCGGGAATATGAAGGGGTAAGGTTGGGTAGTCATTGGACAGAACAGAAACCGGTGGTCCTGGTCGTCGACGACGAACGAGACCACGCCGACGGGATCGTTGAGGCCCTCGGGAAGCTGCCGGTCAAGGCCCTCGCCGTGTATACGGGCGAGCATGCCGTCGAGGTGCTTCGCAATCAGGCGGTCGACGTGGTGGTGACCGACCTGAAGCTGGAAGGGCGCGTCGACGGCCTGGGCGTCCTTCGGGAGGCCCGGCAACACGGCGACACCACCGAGGTCATCCTGATCACGGCGTACGCGACCATCGACAATTGCAAGGAGGCGATGCGGCAGGGGGCCTTCGATTATCTCGTCAAGCCGCTCGACATCGATCAGCTTCGCGCGCTGGTGGAGCAGGCGGCCCGCAAGGCCGCGACCGCCCGTGCCGCGAGGGAAGAGGTATCGGCGGAGCAGGGTGCATTCCTCTTCGAGGGCATCAAAGGGGTCAGCCCCGCGATGCAGGGAATCTTCGAAGTGGTTCGGCGGGTGGCCCCCACGAACATCTCGGTGCTCATCGAGGGTTCCTCGGGGACCGGCAAGGAATTGCTGGCTCGCGCCATCCACAGAAACTCGCTCCGGCGGGACAAGCCCTTCAAGCCGGTCAACTGCGCCGGTCTGACGGAGACCCTGCTGGAGAGCGAGCTGTTCGGGCACGTCAAAGGCGCGTTCACCGGCGCCAACACGGATCGCAAAGGGCTGTTCGAGATCGCCGATGAAGGGACGCTCTTCCTCGACGAGATCGGGGACATGCCGCTCTCCATGCAGGCCAAGCTGCTGCGGGTCATCGAGGACGGCGTCGTCGTGCCGGTCGGATCGAGCAAGGCCACCATCGTCAACGTCCGGATCATCAGCGCCACGAATCGCAGTCTGACGAAGCTCATCGAGCGAAAGGAGTTCCGCGAGGACCTGTATTTCCGGATTCGCGGTGTGAATATCAGCCTACCCCCGCTGCGGGAACGGACGGCCGATATCCCGATCCTGGCGGAGCACTTCCTGCACGAGGCGGTTGAGGAAACCGGCTCCCAGGTCACTGGATTCACGCCTGCGGCCATGAGCATCCTGAGCGGCTACGAATGGCCTGGCAACATCCGCCAGCTCAGGAACATGATTCGGACCCTGGTGGTGATGTGCGACCGCGACAAGATCGATGTCCACGATCTCCCGCCGGAAGTCTCCCTGCGACGGCAGCTCCCGGGCAGCAGCGCCTCGCCGGCCGATCTGGCCGGGGTGTCGCTCAACGATCTGGAGAAGAAGGCGATTGTGGATACGCTGGCCAGAACACAGGGCAATCGCGAGCAGGCCGCCAAAATCCTCGGCATCGGCGAGCGGACGCTTTATCGCAAGATCAAGGAATACGACCTGTAGGACCATGCGAGCAGGAATCGGCTTCCACACGGCACCTGTGCTCTGCAGGAGTCATTCCGAGTCCGCATTCGCGTCTGTTGGCTTCCTTTGTCGCCACGCGGGCATTTGCTCGGGCTTGACGTGTGCCCAGAGTCCCTTCCGGAGGGTCCGGGCGCTGGCCTCCAGTTGTCGATACTTCTGATAGTACCCGTGCTTGAACCGCAGGTCGGCGTAGGCGAACCCCTCCGAGAGCAATTCCTCGTTCAGGAACCTGCCGTCGGGCAACTGGATGTAGGCGAGCAGCCGTTCGTAGCGGTCCCGGCTCCCCGCCTGCGGATTGAGATAGACCGTCACTTGCCGGCCGAGGGCGGATTGCTCGGCGAACTCCGTGGCTTCTTCGGCGTAGTACATCCGCTCTCCCGTATTCCAGCCCATCTCCGGAGCATCGATCCCCACGAGCCGGACCTTGGTCACCTCGCCGGTGGAATCCGCGACGCCCAGATGAAGCGTGTCGCCGTCGACGACGCGAACCACCGGGAAACTCCGGCCGCTGTATCGAGCCTGATCGTCCGCATCCGTCTGCCGGTGCGGCGTCAGCAGACCGGGCCACCTCGGGGCCACGAAGTCCCGATCAAGCCAAACGAGAAGAGCCGTCCCGATCAGAGAGATGCCGATCAGGACGGCTCGTTTACGTCTGCTCAACGCGCGTCTGCTTTTTCGCCTGCGAGCCAACTCTATGGAGTCCTGTTTATTTCTTCTTTGTCCGCTGTCGGGCAGGACGATCCAACTCGAACGCGACGCAGACCGCCTCGAGCGCCCGTTCCACGTCGGACCGGCCCACGGCGCAACTGATCCGGATCTCGCTCGTGGTGATCGAGTCGATG
Source organism: Phycisphaerales bacterium (assembly GCA_039683175.1). Taxonomy (GTDB): domain Bacteria; phylum Planctomycetota; class Phycisphaerae; order Sedimentisphaerales; family Anaerobacaceae; genus PLanc-01. The sequence continues at coordinate 27,174 of JBDKRX010000122.1, read as the reverse complement.
TTCACCTTGGCCTTGGCCAGGGCCCCGAACATCCTCTCGGCCACGCCGTACTGCGACCGCATCCCGACGCCGATCGCGGAGACCAGCGCGATGTCGTCCCGGACGAAGACGCTGTCGCAGGGCAACTCCGCCTTCAGTTCGTTCGCCACTTTCTTGGCGGTCTCGACGTCGGACTTTCTGACCATGAACGACATATTCGCCTTCTCATGGCTGATCTCGGTCTGGATGATGTCGTCGACGACGACCTTGGCCTCGGCCAGCCGGGCAAAAATTCTCGCGGCGGTCCCAGGGATATTCGGTATCCCCGCAATGCCGATCTTCGCCATGTCTTTCTGAATTGTCGCCCCCGACACCAATATGCCTTCCATCTGTGGTACCTCGTGAGTGATGATGGTTCCCGGATTATCGTTTTCGCTGTTTCGGATTCGAATCCTGACGTTGTATCGCTTGCCGATGGCCACGGACCGGCTGTGCATGACGCCCGCGCCGAGGCCGGCCATCTCGATCATCTCGTCGTAGCTGATTTCGTCGAGCATCGCGGCCTTCTTGAAGACCTGTGGATCGGCCGTGTAGACACCGTCCACGTCGGCGAAGATTTCACACTCCTCGGCCTTCAACGCCGCCGCCAGCGCCACGGCGCTGGTGTCGGACCCGCCTCGCCCGAGCGAGGTGACGTTCCCGTGTTCATCGACGCCCTGGTAGCCGGCGACGATGACGACCTTGCCTTCATTCAACTCATGCCGGATGAACTCGGAATCCACGCTCTTGATCTGTGCGTTGTTGAAGACGCCGTCGGTGAGCATGTGGACCTGCGTGCCGGTGAAGCTGATGGCCTTCTGCCCCATCGCTTCGAGGGCCATCGCCAGCAGCGACATGGTCTGCTGCTCGCCTGTGCTCAGGAGCTGGGCCATTTCCCGCGTCGGCGGGTTGGGATTGAGCTCTCGTGCATCTCGAATGAGCTCCTCGATCTGCTGCCCGCGTGCGGCAGCGACGACGCAGACCTGGTAGCCGGCCTGCATCCTCTCGATGATCCGTTTGGCCGCCCGGCGGATCTTCTCCGCGTTCGCCACCGAGGGGCCGCCGAATTTCTGAACGATGATTGCCATAGTCGTCTTGTCACCCTTAAAAACCCAGAAGTCTACCGGTTTCCGAGCCGGTCGTCAACCGCTTCAACTCTTCAGGAAGTACTCCATCAGCTCACATCCCTTCTCGATGCGAAGTCCGGCTTTCGCCGCATTGCTCTCGCTGAATCCCGCGTGCAGGATTCCCGTGACGCCCGTTCCCGCTATGGCGAAGGGCACCGCGGCGGCCGAGTGGGCACCGCTCTGGACCGGCGTCGGATGGTCCGGCAGCAGCAGGATCCGCCAGTCCTCATAGCGTTGGAGAGCCTCCAGCGTCGGTCCGACGACGTGCTTGTCCACCTGCTCGATGGCTTGCTTTTTCGCCTCGGCGTTGCCCTCGTGGCCCGCTTCATCGGGGGCCTCGACGTGGACGAAGACGAGGTCGTATTCGTCGAGCGCCTTGATGGCGGCCAAGCCTTTGCCTTCGTAGTTTGTATCGAGGAACCCCGTCGCGCCGGGCACCGTGATGAGATCGAAACCGACGAGCTTGGCGAGTCCGCGGACCAGGTCCACTGCGGTGATCGCAGCTCCTTTCAGGCCGTAACGCTTGCGGAAGCTGTCCAGGCGGGCCTGCTTGCCCTGGCCCCACAGCCAGATCGAGCTGACCTGGTTCTCGCCGAGGTCCTGGCGGACCTTGTTGATGTCGTGGCCCGCGAACAACTGCTGCGACTGGTTCATCAACTGGATCAACAGATCGGACCCCTTGCCGCGAGGCAGGAGCTTCTCGACCGGCTTGCCGATATGATCGTGCGGCGGATACGTCCGCACGTCGAAGTCCATGCCCTTCGCGACGAGCAGGTGCCGGTAACTCACGCCTGTGTGGAGGCTGATCCGCTCATCGCTGATGTGTTTTTGCAGCTCTTGGATCAGGCTGCCGCCTTCTTCCGTGGAGATGTGCCCGGCACTGTGGTCGGCCATCAAGCCGTCGGCGATGGTCACGAGGTTGCAGCGGAACACCCAGTCGTCCATGCCCAGTCGGATATTCCGAGCGGCGGCCTCGATGGGGGCCCGTCCCGTGTAGTAGCGGGCGGGATCGTATCCCAGCAGGCTCATCTGCGCGACGTCACTGCCCGGCTCGAAGCCGTCGGGAACGGTGTGCACGAGTCCCTGGCGGCCTTCGATGCTGATCCGGTCCATGTTGGGGGTGTCGGCCGCCTCCAGCGGCGTCTTGCCTCCGAACAATTCGAGAGGTTCATCCGCCGCCCCGTCGGGAACGATGATCACGTATTTCGTCATGTATCCTTGTCCTGCGGGATATCCACGATCCGCACGCACACCGGCTTGCCGCTGATGATATCGAGTTTCGCCAGTTCCGCCAAGGCCGCCGCCATGTTCCTTTCCTGTGTCCGGTGGGTGGTGATCACGACCGGGACGGTATTGCCGGGCCCGGTCCCCTCGTGCTGCAGGGCGCCGGAGATGCTGATGTTGTGGTCGCCCAGGATTCCGCCGTAACGGGCCACCACGCCGGGGTTGTCTTTGGCCATGACCCGGATGTAGAACCGGGTGACCACGTCGTCGAGCGGCTCGATGAGCGCCTGGGTCTCGCTGCGAGGCCGCAGCCGCAGATGGTCGAACGTCGTTTTGGAGTTGCCCAGGGCCACGTCGATGATGTCCGCAAGGACGGCGCTGGCCGTCGGCATCATGCCGGCGCCCCGACCGTAGAAGAGAGTCTCGCCGACCGCGCTGCCGAAGATGCTGATTGCGTTGAAGGAGCCATCGACCCGTGCGAGAGCGGTATTGGCTGCGATGAACGAGGGATGGACCCGCAACGAGATCCGGCCCTTGCTGGTCTTCTGCGCGATGGCCAGCAGCTTCAGGCAATAGCCCATCTCCCGCCCGTACCGCAGATCTTCTTTGGAGATCGCCTCGATCCCCTCGACGAAGATGTCGTCCAGTGTGATCTCACAGCCGAAGGCAATGGAAGCCAGGATGGCCAGCTTGTGGGCGCTGTCGCCGCCGGAGATGTCCAGCGTCGGATCGGCCTCTGCGAAACCGCGTTTCTGCGCCTTGGCCAGCGCCTGGGAGAACTTCTCGTCCTGCGAGCTCATGTTGGACAGGATGTAGTTGCACGTACCGTTGACGATCCCGTACATGGCGCTGATCTGATTGGCCGACAGGCCCATGCGGATTGCGCCGATGATCGGGACGCCCCCGACGCAACTGGCCTCGAAGGCGATGCATCGGCCGTTTTCCCGGGCCACCTGGTACAACTCCGCGCCGTGCTTGGCCAGGAGGGCCTTGTTGGCTGTGACGACGTCCTTGCCGGCCCGGAGCATCTTGAGCTGGATGTCCTTGGCGACGCCGGTGCCGCCGACCAGCTCGATGCCGATGGTGATGGAGGGATCGTTGAGGAGCCGGTTCAGGTCGTTGCTGAGCAGTCCCGGCGGCAACTGCACTGGTCGCGGCCTTTCGGTGTCCATGTCCACGATGCAGGCCAATTCCGGCCGCACGCCCATCTTTGCGGCGATCGAGTCCGCCTCTTCCAGGATCAACTTGGCCACGCCGGTGCCGACGGTGCCGAACCCGACCAATCCAACTCGCACGCGCTTTTCTTTCACAGTCTTCCCCTATCCTTTTGCTGGGTGCATCACAATCCCGCCGGTCCGCGACGAAGACCGTGGACCGGGCGGCCCAACGGAACGAAAGTCCCGCGGCGGCCGGAGCATTCACATCGGTCCGGCCGCGCCGCAAATAGCCCCTAATTAGATGCGATTGGTCCCCCTGAGGTCAAGGGAAAACCACGAGGGCCGGATTGTGGATCGTGATCGTGGAGGGCGACGTGTTTGCCTCCCGCGGTAGCCGGGCGGCGTCCCCGTATCGAGCGGCGAGTGATGCCTCCGTGGATATCAGGGTAATGCCAGAGGGTTATAGGGGATTCCCCGATACCAAAAGGAGTGCCGGGCCGGATACGAGAAGCAGCCAACCCCCGATTTACCAGTTTCTTGCCTCTGATACTATTACGCATGTGATTTGTCTTATTTTTGGAAGGGGATACAAATGAGTGACATGGAACTTATGAAACGCTACGCAGCGGGCGAGGAAGGGGCTTTCCAGGAGCTCGTGAAGCAGTACAAGGACAGTCTCTACGCATTCCTGAGGAGATTCCTGAACCAGTCCGATATGGTCGATGACGTCTTCCAGGAGACGTTCATGCAGTTGTACGTCAGCCGGGACTCTTTCGATCAGTCCCGTCCGCTGCGTCCGTGGCTGTTTACCATCGCCGCGAACAAGGCCAAGGACGCCCTGCGTCGTATGCAGCGGGTGGACTCGGCCAATCTTGGGAGCATGTTCGACAGCGAGGAGCACTCGATCGACGATGTGCTCAACACGCTGGATTCCGACACACGGATGCCCTACGATGAACTGGTCAAGGATGAGACCGCGACGTCGGTGAAGCGGGTCATTTCCCGCATGCCGGCGAAGCTTCGCGAGATCTTGATCCTCGCGTATTTCCACAAGTTCTCGTATGCGGAGATTGCCGGGATGCTCCGAATTCCCGTGGGGACGGTCAAGAGCCGGCTCCACACCGCGGTGGGCCGCTTCGCGGAAGACTGGAATGCGTCTATGCTCTGTGAGACGGCCAACTGAGGGCACCTATGTTTCGGCAAGAACCATGCGGGTCGCCTGGGGGGGCCCCCGCATGGTGGTAATCGTATGGGGGATTTTTGAAGGCCGGCAAGGTGGCGTCTCAAGGATGAGCAGCCGATGCCGGCCGAGAATCGAGTGGTATCAGCCGGAGCTCGCATGGCTCCGGCTCTTACCACTTGTGATTTCAGCAATCCGTGCCGGATAGACGGCGGAGAATCTCGGCTTTGTTGTCCCACTGGTGCGCATCCACCTCCATGGATGCGGAGAGATCCAGGTCCCATAAGGCTCGCCACCACCGCCAAAGCTTTGTCAGCCCTGCCATAACTCACCTCGTTCTTTCCCTGAAAACCGTGTTCTTCCTGTCATCTGGGCCGCGAGGCCGGGTTTCGAGAATGCTCTCTATCGATAAGAGGCACGAGACAGGGGGGAGGTAACAGGGCATTCCAGAAGATCCGGGAAGGGGCGCATCCGCAGGGATTTGGATTCCCGCTTCCGCGGGAATGACAAGACGTGCGGGAGGCGCGACGTCGGATTCTCGTGTTTCGCCCGCGGTCAGGTCGAAGACCGGTGTTACGGAAATGACGCCCGACGTTCGGCCTACAACTGCCGTTTGACTGCCTGGGCGTGGATCAACTCAAAGAGGGCCTTGACGAAATCAGCGTCCAAGCCCGCCTTCTGGGCCTTGGCGAGATGGCTTTCGAGGAGGTTCTCCCAGCGTGTGAGCTGCAAGACCGGGATGCTGTGCTCCTGCTTGAGCCGTCCGATCTCTTCGACCCACTTCATTCGTTCGGCGAGGTCCTGGAGGATCTTGTCGTCGACCTGACTGATCTCAGCGCGGAGTCGGGCGATCTGGCGTTTCACGTCGCGATCCGTGATCCCGGCATCCCGGACCCGCAGCCTCTCCAGCATCCGGCACAGGTCCTCGGGCGTGACCTGCTGTTTTGCATCGCTCAGCGCGTGGTCGGGATCGATGTGCGACTCGATGATGAGACCCTGAATGCCCAAGTCCAGCGCCATTTGCGAGAGCGGCTCGATGAACTGCCGGCTACCCGAGATATGGCTCGGATCACAGATCAGCGGCAGGTCCGGCAGCAGACGCTTGAGCTCGATGGGGATTTGCCACTTCGGATCGTTGCGGAACTGCATCTCGACGTACGTGGAGAACCCGCGATGGATCGCCCCGAGCTTGCGGACGCCCGCGTCGTAGAGTCGCTCGATGGCGCCGAGCCACAGGCCCAGCTCCGCGTTGATCGGGTTCTTCACGAAGACCGGGATATCGACCCCCCGCAGGGCGTCGGCGATCTCCTGTACCGCGAAGGGGCTGACCGTTGTCCGGGCGCCGACCCAGAGGATGTCCACCCCGTGCTTGAGGCACTGTTCGACATGGGCCTTGTTGGCCACCTCGGTGGCGGTGAGCAGACCGGTCTCCGCCTTCACCCGGCTCAGCCAGTCCAGGCCGACCTCGCCGATCCCCTCGAACGAGTTCGGCCGGGTCCGAGGTTTCCAGATCCCCGCGCGGAAGGCCTTCACATGTGGCGATTTCACCAGTCCTCGGGCCGTCGAGAGCACCTGCTCGGCTGATTCCGCGCTGCACGGTCCTGCAATCACCCACGGCACCCGGTCGTGCGGCAACCACTGGTCGATGGGCGTGATGTCCTTGTTGAGTTTCTTCAGTTGTTCGGTCATGGGGTTAGTTTATCCACCCGGCCGGAAAAAGGCAAGAGTGCCGGGTCCAGCCCTCCAGATGGGCTCGGCGGCCTGCGCCAACTTCTCATACTTGGCGCACATGGCGCGCGTGGCGCGGCTGGGCCGCTGCCGGCCGACGTAGTCTCTGTGAAGATGATCCTCAGGGCCGCGCGGCGGTAGGGTGCGCATCACCCGCCGGTTGAGCGCATCGCCCGTGTGTCTGGCATGTGGCCATCTGGATTATTCGCTCAGAAACCCAGAATGCCACATGTCACCTGTCACGGGCGAGGCATTCACGTGGCAGGTGCGTGTCCTTCCCGCGAAAGCGGGAATCGACTTCATGGGAGGCCCCTGGTTCCTGGATCTCTGCCCGCACAGGAAGAACGGAGTCCAGGCAACGCCTTGCCGCAAGCAGGAATACCCTTGCCAGAAGAACCAGCGGCCTTGTCGGCGCGGGGGGCGCGTGGTAGGATGTTGGGTGCGTCCGGTGCGTTGTGGCCGGACCTGCCGATGGATGTGCAGAAAGGAGTGGCCGTCTCATGTCGAGAATGCGAACGATTCGCCTGTCCTGTCTGGTTTCCCTGCTTCTTGTCGGGTCCGTCCCTGCGGCGGTGAAGGTGTGGGAGGAGCCCCTGACGCTGCCGACGTACCGGCTGGACCCGCCGGACGTGAACCCGAGGTTCTATACGAATGAGTCCTACCAGGGGGCCCAGAAGCGGATTTATCCCTACCCCATGCTCGACGGCGTCACGGATATCCGCGAGGAGAAGACCTACAAGGCTCTGTACCTGGAGAACGAGTACGTCAAGCTGTGCATCCTGCCGGAGATCGGCGGAAGACTGCTCTACGCGACGGACAAGACGAACGGCTACGAGATGTTCTACCGTCAGCACGTGGTGAAGCCCGCGCTGATTGGCATGCTCGGCGCGTGGGTCTCGGGCGGCGTCGAGTGGTGCGTCTTCCACCACCATCGCAACACGACCCAGATGCCGGTCGATTATACGCTGGCCTCGAACGAGGACGGCAGCAAGACGATCTGGTTCGGCGAAACCGAGCGGCGGCACCGGATGAAGTGGCTCATCGGCGTCACCCTCTACCCGGGCAAGTCCTATGTCGAGGCGACGGTCAAGCTCTTCAACCGGACCGCGTATCCGAATTCGATTCTCTATTGGGCCAACGTCGCGGTGCACGTCAACGACGACTACCAGGTGCTCTTCCCGCCCAGCGTCACGGCGGCGACGTACCACTCCAAGAACGACTTCGCGCACTGGCCCATGGCGAACGAGATCTACCGCGGCGTCGACTACCGGGGCGTGGACCTCTCATGGTGGAAGAACCATCCGGAACCGGTGTCGTTCTTCGCCTGGGACCTGAAGGAGGACTTCATGGGCGGCTACGACCACGGCAAGCGGGCCGGCGTCGTCCACATCGGCGATCATCACGTCGTCTGTGGCGCCAAGCTCTGGGAATGGAGCCCCGGCTCGACCGGGCGGATGTGGGACAAGATCCTTACCGACGACGACGGTCCCTATGCAGAACTGATGGTGGGCGCCTGGTCCGACAACCAGCCCGACTACAGTTGGATCAAGCCGCATGAGGTCAAGACGTTCCGGCAGTACTGGTATCCCATCCGCGAGATCGGCGGGTTCAAGAAGGCCAATACGCAAGGGGCCGTGAACCTGGAGTTCGCCGCCGACGGGACCGCGAGGGTGGGATTCAACGCCACCGCCGAATACGAGAAGGCTCGGGCCATCCTCAAGGCGGGCGAGAAGACGCTTCTCGACCAGACGATTGAAATCGGTCCGGATAAGCCGTTCCTGGCGGACGTTGCCGTGCCTGCGGGGACTGGTAAGACCGACCTGACGGCTATGCTCGTCTCCAAGTCGGGCGAGACGCTGGTTTCGTATCGACCGGTGGAAATCCCCTACGACCCGAACTTGCCCCCGACGGTGAAGCCGCCGGCGGCCCCGAAGGATATCAAGACCGTCGACGAATTATACCTGACGGGTCTTCGCATCGAGCAGATCCACAATCCTCGCGTCAATCCGTTCGACTACTACGAAGAGGCCCTGCGACGAGACCCGAACGACACGCGGACCAATACCATTGTCGGGATCACCTACAACAGGCGGTTCCTGTACGAAAAGGCCGAGGAGCACCTGCGGCGCGCCGTGAAACGGCTCTGTGCCGAATACACCCGGCCGGGCGACACCGAGGCGCTCTATCATCTGGGTCTGGCTCTACGAGCCCAAGGCAAGCTCGATGAAGCCTATGACCTGTTCTATCGCGCCTCGTGGGATTACGCCTTCCACTCTCCTGCCTATTACCAGTTGGCGGAGTTGTCGTGCCGGAAGGGGCGATTCGCCACCGCCCTCGAACAGATCGAGGAATCCCTGAACACGAACGCGGCGGACAGCAAGGCCCTGAATCTCAGGGCTGCGATTCTCACTCGGCTGGACAGGCCGAAGCAGGCCGTGACCATCCTGGCAGGCGTGCTCGACGAGGACCCGCTGGACTTCCTGGCGATGAATGAGTTGCTGCTGGCCCGGCGCAAGCTCGGTTCCCAGCGTCAGGTGGAGGCGACCCTGCAGAACCTGGAGACGGCCATGCGCCGGGACGTCCAGGCGTACCTGGAGCTGGCCGGCGACTACATGGGCTGGGGATTCTGGGACGAGGCGATCGAGGTGCTGATCCGTGCGGCCCGGGACAAGACGGACCTCGCGGGCAGCTCTCCGCTGGTCTACTACTACCTGGGGTTCCTCCACGAGCAGCAGGGCGACGCAAAACTGGCCGGGGAAATGTACGCGCAGGGCAGCGCCATGCCGAGCGACTATTGCTTCCCGTTCCGGGCGGAATCGGCCGAGGCGCTGAGGGCGGCGATTGCCCGTACGCCCACGGACGCAAAGGCGAACTACTACCTCGGGAATCTGCTGTACGATCTCCAGCCGGAGAAGGCCATCGAGCACTGGGAACGGTCCGTCGCTGTCGATGGGACGTTCGCCATGGCGCATCGCAACCTGGGATGGGCCTGGTATCGCACGAAGAACGATGTCCCGAGGGCCATCGGCAGCTACGAGCGGGCGGTTTCCTGCAGCAGCGGCGACGCACGGCTCATCACGGAGCTGGACGAGCTGTACGAGCTGGGCAATGTTGGGGTTGAGAAGCGTCTGGCCCTCATGGACACGCATCAGTCCGTGGTGACCAAGCGAAACGACAGCTACCTGCGTCGGATCATGGTGCAGGTCCTGGCCGGGCGATACGATGAGGCCGTGGACGCCTTGGCTAAGCAGCATTTCCACGTCCGCGAAGGCGGCGGCGAGATCCGCGACGTCTACGTGGACGCGCACCTGTTGCGCGGCATCGGCCGGCTCAAGGCGGACAAGCCCAGCGGCGCCCTGTCCGATTTCCTCGCTGCGGCCGAATACCCCGAGAATCTCTCTGTCGGCAAGCCCAAGAACGATCCGCGTGCCGCCCAGTTCGCCTACTACACAGGCTGTGCCTACGAGGCGATGGGCGACGCGCAGAAGGCCAAACAGTGTTTCGCGGATGGGGCCGAGCAACAGGACGGGTATCGCCCGCCGGACGCTCGGTACTACCGGGCCATGTGCCTGAGGAAACTGGATCGCGAAACGGAGGCGCTGGCCGACTTCGAGGGACTCATCAAGAACGGGACCGAACGCTTGACGCGGGGTGAAGACGCGGACTTCTTCGCCAAGTTCGGCGAGCAGCAGAACCGCCAGGTCCAGCAGGCGTCCGCCAACTACCTGTTGGGCCTGGGCTACCTGGGCAAAGGGGACCTCCGCTCCGCTCTCGCCGGATTCGAGCTGGCTGCGAAGCTCAACGTCAGCCACGTCTGGGCCCGAATGCAGGCGGCCCAGTTGAAGTAGTCTTGGTCATCCGTCGCGTTCGAGGCTCAATGGTGCGTGATGCGCACCCTACGCCGGAGCGCAGGGAGTAGAAACAGCCCATGCAGAACGTCGGGCCCAGACCAGTGGCGACTCGCGCGGATTGCTCCGCGCCCCAGGCGGTTCGGAGCCGGTGGGGAGGCGATAGGGTCCGATCCGCTGTGTTCTTCGCCGGCGTCTATCTGTACCTGTGGCTCTGGGTCCAACCGTGCTTGATCTATAGCTGCGCGACGATTACGGACTTCCCGGTCTTCTACAAGGGGTGGGCTTTCTTCCAGGCTACGGTGCAGAGCCCCGGCGGCCTGACGCGGTATGTCTCGGCGTTTGTCTCGCAGTTGTTCCTGTATTCCTGGGCAGGTGCGGGGGTCATTGTCGCGCAGGCATGGGCGATCTGTGCCTGCACGGGATGTCTGCTGCGGGCGGTTCGCCTGCCGGGGGCCCGCCTGCTGCGATTCGTTCCCGCAGTCTTCGTGATCGCTGCATATGCTCGATACAGCTTCCACCTGCCCCTGTTCATGGGCGCCCTCGTGTCACTCGCATTCGCGTGCTTGTATGTCCGGTTTGCACAGAAGTCGTGTGCCGTCGGCATCTGGCTTGTTCTGTCGGCGATCCTGTATGTCGTCGCAGGTGCGGCGTTCCTGCCGTTTGCCGGCTCGTGCATGGCGTATGAGCTCTGCCGGAAGCGATGGCGCCGAATTGGCCTGTATCTGCCGGTTGCGGCTGCGCTGCCCTACGTCGTGGGCGTGCTGGTCTTCCGGATCAGTCTCGTCAACGCCTACACCGACCTGCTGCCGATGTCCTGGCGCGTTTCCGGCTGGCCCACGCGGGAACAGATGGTCGTAGCGGTGTATGTCGTGTACCTGTTCACGCTTGTGGGTGTGCTTGTCGCGGGTCTCGGACATGCCCTCCAAGCCCGATGGGGCAGTCGGCAAGCGGGCGACAAACCCCACGCGGGCTGGCTCGTTCGCTGCATCGGAAAGCCTGCGGTCCAGTGGGCCGTTGGAACCCTCGTGCTCTTCGCGGCCGGCGGAGCGGCGGTCGTGTACTCGCTGGATCGCGAACAGAAGGCGTCGCTGACGGTGCATTACAGTGCCTGCCGGCGGATGTGGCCCCAGGTCCTCCACGCCGCCCGCCATTGTCCCAACAGCCCCCACGTCATGGCCGCGGTCAACCTGGCCCTGTATCACACCGGGCGACTCAACCAGGACATGTTCCTGCACGTGCAGACACCGGATGGACTGCTCCGCACGGGCGACGATCACGTCGTGCTGTACTGGCACGCATTCGACACGCTGATCGACCTGGGCCTGGCGAATCTGGCCGAGAAGAACCTGACCGAGTGCTTAGAGACGTTCGGCGAGCACCCGTGGATTCTGGAACGGCTGGCGAAGGTCAACCTGATCAAAGGCAAGACCGCTGCGGCCCGGGTCTACCTCGGCGCCCTTCGCAAGACGCTCTTCCCCAGTCGTTGGGCGACCGAGTGTCTGTCGCGCCTCGACGCCGACCCGAATCTCGCGGGTGACGCCGAGATCCAGCGTCTGCGAGGCCAGCGACTGAGAATGGACTCGCCTGCACTGTTCTATACGGAGGATGCTCTGTTGACCGCTCTGGTCGAGCAAAGCGGCGGTGTCGGACCCCAATTGCCGGGCAGTACGTCGGGAACGCCCAACCGCATGGCCTTCGAGTATCTCATGGCGAGGTATCTGTTGACCGGGCAATTGGACAGGATCGCACAGCAGATCGTGAGGCTGGATGAATTCGGCTGCGCGGAGATCCCGCCCTTGTGGCAGGAGGCGATCCTTATCTACTCGTACGGCGAGCGCAAGACGGTCAATCTCTATGGCCGGTCGATCGATCCCGAGATGGATCGGCGAATCAAGCACTTCAGCAGCGTTGTCAACAAGCATGGCAAAGACCGCAACGCAGCCATCGCGGAACTCGCGAAGGACTATCGCGGGAGCTACTTCTTCTACCGTTTCTGCACGAGGGGGGCGGGCCGATGAGGCGTCGACGTGATCTATGTCTCCCGGTCCTCTTGGCGGCTGCGGCCGTGTGCCTTGCCGCGGGTTCCGGCGGATCGATGGAACGGGGCTCACCCGTCGGGCGGCCTCCACGGATTCAGCCGGACTATGCAGACGCGATGATCCCGCCGAACATCGCGCCGCTGGATTTCGTCGTTCGAGAGAATGGCTCACAGTACCGGGTCCGGATCACCGCGGAGCAGGGCGGTCGGATCGAGATTGACAGCCGTTCGCCGAAGATCGCGATCCCCGAGAGACGATGGCGCAGGCTGCTGGCGGCAAATCGGGGGCGAGCACTTGCGTTCGAGGTGCTCGTGCGGGCCGCGGATGGATGGCAGCGATTCGACACGTTTCGCATGGCGGTCGCCAACGAAGACATCGACGGCTACCTCGTCTATCGCAGGATTCACCCGGCCCATTCCGCCTGGCGGGACATGGGGATCTATCAGCGGGACCTGCGGACGTTCGAGGAATCCGCCATCCTGACGAACGATTACTTCCGCGGCGGATGCGTCAACTGCCACACGTTCCGCAATAATCGCACCGACACGATGCTGGTGAGCGCCCGAAGCGGCGACTACGGCAATTCCGCCGTGATTCTCAAGGATGACAAAACCGAGAAGGTCGGCTCCACGTTCGGCTACGCCTCCTGGCACCCGAGCGGGAAGATCCTGACCTACACCAGCATGAAAGTGGCCATGTTCCTCCACTCGGCGAGCGAGGAAGTCCGCGACGTGATCGATCTCGATTCGCTGCTGGCGTACTACGACACGGGATCTCAGCAGATCAAGACGGCGCCGGACCTCGCGAAAAAAGACCGTTTGGAGACGTATCCAACCTGGTCGCCCGACGGGCGGTTCCTCTACTTCTGCAGTGCGCCGCTGACGTGGACGAGCCGAACTGCGATCCCCGAACGATACGACCAGATCCGGTACGACCTGATGCGGATCCCCTACGATCCGAATGGGGACACCTGGGGCCAGGCGGAGACGGTCCTGGCCGCCCGAGACACGGGCCGGAGCATCTTGTTGCCGAGGATCAGTCCGGATGGACGCTGGCTGCTGCTGTCCCTGTGCGACTATGGCTGCTTTCCCGTCTATCGCAAGAGCAGCGACCTGTATCTGGTCGATCTCCAGGCCGCCGGGCAGACGGGTCGTTACGAGCCGCGCCGACTGGAGATCAACAGCGACGAGAGTGAAAGCTGGCATAGTTGGTCGTCGAACAGCCGGTGGATCGCGTTCAGCAGCAAGAGAGACGACGGCACGTTTACCCGGACGTATATCAGCTACGTCGATCCCAACGGCACGGCCCACAAGCCGTTCGTCCTGCCCCAGCGGGACCCGACGGCCTACGACTCGTGCCTGTGGACGTACAGTGTTCCGGAACTCGTGACGGAGCCCGTCCGCGTGACCAAGGAGTCGCTCGGTCGAATCGTGCGAAGCTCGCGGAAGGTCTCCGTCCAGATGCCGATTACTACGGCGACGCCGAAGGCCGAAACGCCCGCCCAAGGAACCACGCCGTACCTGGCCGGGCGCGAGTAGTCTTTCGCTGCTGTAGCTGTCACTTCCCGATGCAGTAGAGCGCGTTCTCCGTCCGGATGAACAGGTTGCCCTGAGAGATCGCGGGGCTGGCGCAGCAGGTTTCGCCGAGTTCGTTCTCCGCCACGACCTTGAACTGCGGCCCTTCCTCAATGACAGTGGCCTTACCCTTTTCCGATAGAAAATAGACCTTGCCGTCCGCGTAGACCGGGGAGACAGAGAATTTGCCGCCGAGCCGCTGACGCCACAGTATCTCGCCTGTCGCCCCCTGGATGCAATTGACGATCCCTTCATCTGTGATCGAGTATAGACGCGGCGAGACGTACAGCATCGAAGGCACGTGGGGGACCTCCTCGGTCACCCGCCAGGCGACGTGGGTCTGCGTGATGTCGCCGCGGCCGCCCAGGCGGACCGCGAGGATGGTCTCCTCACGGAACCCGGTGGTGCTGAACGCCAGGCCGTCGCCGACGACGGGCGAGGGGACGACGCCTTCTCCCGGGCTGGATACGGTCCAGATCCGCTCCCCTGTCTTGAGATCGAACCCCTGCACGACTCCGCCTGCGCTGCTGACGAGCTGGTCGTGACCGCCCACGGTAACAATCTGCGGTGTGGTGTGGGCGATCTGAGAGCTGCCCCGACTGCCGCGCCACCGCACCTTGCCGGTGTCCTTCTCAACCCCCAGAATGACGGCCTTGTCCCAGGGGATTTCCCAGCCGATTTTCTTGTCCGGACCGGGACTGCTCCAGTCGAACACGACGATGACGAGGTCCTCATGGAGCACGGGGGAGACAGCCAGTCCGTGCTGGCTGTAGTAGTCGAATTCGCTGTTGGTCCAGAGGACAGTCCCGTCCATGTCGGTCGCGAGAATCTTCCCGTCGCAGGCGACTGCGTAGACCCTTCGACCATCGGTGGCCGGCGTGGAGGTGGCGTAGGAGTTGGGCCGCTGCTTGTACTTGGGTACTTGCTGCGTGATCTCCTTGTCCCAGAGGATGTCGCCGCTCTTGCGGTCCAGGCGGACCAGACGGAGGGACTCGCCGCCATCGGTGGCGGTGGTCACGAATACGGCATCTCCAAGCACGATGGGGGACGACCATGCCTCGCCGGCGACGGGTGCCTTCCACTTGATGTTCGTCGTGGGGCTCCACTGAGTGGCAATGCCTTTTTCCTGCGAGACTCCCTGCCTGCTCGGCCCACGAAAACACGGCCAATCCTCAGCCCGGCTTGCAGGCGCCGCCGCGACGGATGCGATCAGAAGCGACAGGATGAACTGCTTTCTCATAACCCACTTCATAGAGCCGACCTCCACAGGAATGTCCCGGTCCAACGTCTTGTTCGTCATGCTCGAACGCGGCGATCAGCATACCAAGTCCGCGGGAAAATGCACTGTTTTTCTCCGGAGCCAGGTGTGGTAGAATCCTGTCCCTGTGCTCGCTGTCAATGGAACCGTCGGGAAGAGAATGGAGATGATGACGATGTACACCCGCTCTTGTCCACTTGTTGTGTCGGCCGTCCTTGTCGCAATGCTTGCGTTCGAAATGTCCGCCTTCGCTCAACAGCGGGTCCCCACGCAGTCGCCCGAGGTGGCTGCGGATGGACGAGTGACCTTCCGGCTCCGCGCCCCGAAGGCTGCGGAGGTTGTGGTCGCCGGGCAGTGGGGCGGGGAACCCGTGGCAATGACCAAAGGCGAAGGCGACGTGTGGAGCGTCACCGTCGATCCCATCGCCCCAGGCGTCTGGGAATACAGCTTTCGCGTGGATGGCCTGCAGATGATCGACCCGGGCAATCCGGCGATCAAGCCGATGCGCGAGCCTCGAACCAGCATCCTGCACATCCCCGGCCAACCGCCTCTGCTGCACGATTTCCAGGATGTCCCTCACGGCGTGGTGCATAGTCACAGCTACTTCTCCAAGTCGCTGGGCCGGCTGCGGGAGTTGGCCGTCTACACGCCGCCGGGGTACGACAAGCAGGCCGATGCCCGCTTCCCAACGCTTTACCTCCAGCACGGCAGCGGCGACAACCAGGCCACCTGGGTCCTGCATGGCAAGGCCCATTGGATTCTCGACAACCTGATTGCCCAGGGCAAGGCCCGTCCGATGGTGGTTGTGATGATGGACGGTCACGCCGGCGACCGCTCAGCGCCGGGTCCTCAGGGCAACACAGGGGCCTTCGAGCGGGACCTGCTCCAGGATGTGATGCCCTTCGTCGAGGGCAACTACCGCGTGAAAACTGATGCCGCCAGTCGCTGCATCGCCGGCCTGAGCATGGGCGGCGGCCAATCTCTCACGATCGGCTTGAACCATCTGGACCAGTTCGCCTGGGTGGCGGGTTTCAGCGCCTCGGCTCCGTCGCGAGAAGCGGTAGCCACGGCATTGGACAACCCGGCGGGGACCAATGAGAAGCTCAAGCTGCTCTGGATCGCCTGCGGCAAGGACGATTTTCTGCTCAAACGCAACGAGGACTTCATCTCGCTTCTGAAAGAAAAGGGCATCGAGCACGAGTGGCGTCTGACCGAGGGCAACCATAGTTGGCCCGTCTGGCGGATCTACCTGGGCGAGCTGATGCCGAAGCTATTCCAGTGATCTGACCGACTGCTGGATTCACGGCGCGACCTTGACGAGGCCTTCGCACCATTGGCGCAGGTCCCAGGGTCCGAATTGAATGTCGGCGGTGACGACGCAGATCGAGCCGGCCGGCCGGGTCCTCACGACCAGCCTGAACGGGATCTCAACTTCCTGGCCCGGCTGGGCCGTGACGGATGCCTTCGCGGGCTCGACGTCGCAGCCTTCCGGAGCGTTCAATGTCACGGTGAACGTGTTCGGCGTCGCGGAGTGATTGAGGACCTTCACCGCGAAGCTCGCCCACTCGCCCGTCTGGACCTCCTGGCCATAAGGGTAGATTCTCGCCCACTGTTCGTCCACCCCATAGTCGGGCTCGTCCCAGGGGAAGAGCTCTCGTGAGAGGTCGCTTCGCTGTTTGAAGAGGTCCTTGATGTGCTTCAGTTGACCGGCGTCAAAACGGAAGGGCTCCAGGACGTGCTGGTTGATGAGCAGGGCATCCGCCGGGATTCTCTTCTGCAGGAGATCGAGGCAATCGAGGTAGCCTGTGCCCGGGCGGAGTAGATTGCGGTTCTGCAGGCAGTAGTCGTCAAGTCCCGACGGCGTGAAGGAATCGCCGACGAAGAAGATCTTCTCGCCCGTGTCCTTCTCGGCCAACAGAGCGTCGTGGTAGATCGACTGGCCGGGGAAGTCGTAGAACGTCAGCGTGAAATCCTTCCAGGACATGCAGTGTCCGTCGGGGACGACCGTGAGTCGGTCAATTGCGTTGGCGGTCATCGCGGGCAGGCGATACGCCCCGGGTCGCCTGGTGACATCCTCCATGACCGGCGTGACATAGACGGGACAGGGATTCTCTCTCAGGAACTCGTTGATCTTCTCGGTGTGGTCGTCGTGGTAGTGGGTGATGAACAGGCCGTCGATTGAGCTGAGCCGGCCCTGGGCCTTGAGTCTTCCCAACTCGTCGATGATGCCGCGAGACCCGCAATCGATGAGAAAGCCGGAGCGGTCCTTCGCCAGGATGAGACGAGTGTTTTGGATGGACACGATCCAGTCCGGCGGCGTCTTCTCGATCGTCGCGGCGTAGGGCATCCAGGAAACCTTGCCCTCGGCACCCAGGGCGCGGGCCGCGAGGACATCGTACTGATCGTGAAAGTACCATCGGCCCGCGCTGATGGAGAGGTAGTTTTCGTAGACTACCTGGAGTCCGCGAATCAGCCTGTCGATTGCGGCGGCCGGCTCCCGGATCACGGGTCCGCGAGCGGGGACGAGGATATCCGCCTTCTGTTCGGCCACCTTCTTCAGGCTGGCGATGAGGTCGCCGATCCTGCCTGCATATCCGTGGTATCCCCCGATGCGGGCCTGCGACACTGCGTCCTGAAGGCTGTAGAGGTCCAGGATACGGCCGTCGCCGTAGATCAGATCGCCCACGAAACCGTACTTGAGTCCATCGATCTCGACGAAGTACGAGACCGCTCCTCGCGTATATCCCGGGGTATCCAGCACGTGTACGATGAGATCCTGCCAGACGATCCGTTCGCCTTCCCGGACCTCGCGGCCCACCCGCATGGGCGTGACGAGCACACGGGTACTCTGCTGGGCGTAGTCGTGGAATCGCTTGTCCCAGAATGCCGACCAGAAGTCCTCTACTTGCGAGAATTGCTCCGCCTCGCTGGCGGGGACCACGGATTCGGCGCCGGCATCGACGAGAGACCGGCCTGCCCAGGCGACGTCCCGCCGGCTGTGGGTGAACAGCACCATGTCGGCGGTTTTCCAGGATTGTTGTGGATCGCCATACACCACCAGCCTGTGGCCGTTTCGCTCGATGGCGACGCCAGTGACCGCACCGGGATTGACGCTCACCTGGGGGCTCAACGCCACTGCGGCGTCCGCCGGGCGCGGGACGAATGTTGCCATGGCGAGCAGCCAGCCCGCAGATGTGATGGCGCAGGCTCGCAAGCGGGACATGTTGATCTGCCGCGATATGCACATGGTCTGACTCCTGAATGGACTGTGACCCATCTACCGGATGGTCATCATACCGTCCTGGCTCGCAGGAGTCTATCGGAGCCGTGGGAATGCGACCGGCAGGGGCCTCAGTCGTTGACTGCTCCCGGCGTTGGAAGGGTCGCGTGCCAGTCGTTCGGGTCGTTGCCGTATCGGGATGGGAACAGGCGGTTTAGAGAAGGACCGTCTCCATCGGCCCCAGCCGGCCACGGATCGACCCCGCCGGGGAATCCCTCCCCGTGCGAGCCGTCGCTGTACGCGACGCGATCGACCTCGATCCAATAGCGGATTCCCAGGTCATCCACGTCGCCCGGTTTGAACAACTGGAGCTTCTCCCCCTGGTTGGAGAGCTTGCCGGTGCCCCAGGAAAAGACCGGGACGCCGGCGGGCACGCCATAGCATCGTTGTACGGCCGCAAGGTCCCTCACCAGGAGGACGTGCCCGCCGGGCCCGATTGTCACGGGCACGGCAGTCGGGAAGGAAAAGGCAATTCCCGAGTCGTCCACCAGTCGCCAGGGCTCGCGCGATTCGTAGTCGAAGAAGGTGACGGAACCGCCGCTGATATTGAGCAGTTCGATGTACTCCGCATCGGCGTCCGTCGCCGGATGGTACATGATCTCGTTGACCACGACCGGTCCGACGAGCGGGTACGCATTGGCCCGGCCGGGCGTCAGCATGCTCATTGTGACGAAGTTGTACGTCCCGGTGCTCTTGAGGTGCCGGCCGAAGGAGTAGTTCGTTTCGGACGCTCCGAACGGCTCCGAGACCAGGAATCCGGGGAAACGGGGATCGTCGCCGGAATAGAGGAAGGCGACGTCGCCGTTCTCGCTGAAGGCGAACGGATCTTTCGCGCCGGGATCGAGCGGATTGCCGAAGTGGATCGTCTCGTAAAGGACGACGTAGCCGCACGGATCGACAATCGTGTTTGCGGGGATCCTGTAGCGGTCCAGCTCATTTTCCTTGTCGCTGAGCGTCCAACCGCCGATGTCGACGGGAACGTTGCTGACGTTGTACAACTCGACCCAGTCGGAAGCCTCCGCATGTGCGTGGGCGAGGACCTCGTTGATGACGATCGGGCAACCGGTCTGTTGCCACTGGCTGGAGAGCAGGGCCAGGTCCTGATAGTCCACGGATCCCGAGCCGTCGAGGTCCGCCGGGCTGTTCGAATCCGTCAGCCATGTTCGGGCGAACAGGACCAGGTCGGTCCCATCGACCCGGCAGTCACGGTTCAGGTCTCCGAGTGGACAATCTGCGTGTGCAACGGCACAAAGGGACCAGATTGTGATCGTTGCGACAAATATAACCTTCAACATCTGTACCTTCTGTGTTTCCACGTGTTCCATTTCTCATCTGCCCTGCGACGGGTTTTCCACTTGTTCGACGGCAGGAGCGGCATTGGCGCTGCCCGGCGTGGGCTCGGTCAGCGCGACGAAGTCGTATCCACCGTCGCTCCCTTGCCAACGGCCCAGCGAGACTCCGGCCTGCGACTCGCCGAACTCCTGTTGTTCACAATAGCCGATCAGGACTCCGCCTGAACTCGCCTGGAGATACACGGTTTCCCCGTTCTTGCTCAGGCCGAAAGGCATGTTGCAGCCGGGATCGTCCTGGTTGCCGAAATGCTGAACCTCCGAGAAGACGAGGTACCCGCCCGCGGCGAGGGTCGTCCCGGAGGCGATCTCGTACCGGGTCGGGTCATTGGCGTCGTCGCTGAGATACCAGCCTCCCAGGTCGATGGCCTCGGAAGTCGTATTGTGCAACTCGATCCAGTCAGACGCGCCGCCATCGGAGTTGGCCAGCAATTCGTTGATGACGACGGAGCCGGGCTCGAGCACTTGTCCGCTGTCGTCCGTGCCCGGCGAGCCGCCAGAATAGGCGCTCGGCCGCCAGGCGCTCTCGTTACCAGGATCGACGTCGGTCAGCGGGTCGCGAACCGTCAGGGAGAACCCCATGCCGTCGGTGAGATAGAACCAGTCGTCCCTGTACTCGAAGTCGTGAATGATCGCTCCGGCCGCGTCCACCAGTTCGATCCTCTCGCCCCCGTTGTCGAGATTGCCGGCATACTGGCCCAGGACGGGCAGCGTGTTGCCATACCTGGCCTCGAAGACCGCGATGTCTCTGACCAGCAGGCAATAGCCTCCTGCCGGCAGCTCGAAGCTGGGGAAGGTGTACTCGATTCCATCCGTGAAACGGACTAGGCTCAGGTCGATGGTCTCGTTGCCGACGTTGGTCATCTCGACGAACTCGGCATTCGGATCGTTCGGGTCGCCCATATCCGACGGATGGTACATGATCTCGCTGACTCGCAAGCTCTCGGCCACCGGCCCAACCGCGAAAACCGCCTCGTTGAGGGCGCTCCAGACGCCATTGCTGAGGGTCCGCGATGAAACGTGCACACTGCCGGAAAGCGCAATCGATTCCGTGTACAGAACCGCGCTGGGGGAGACGCCGCTGGGGGCTGCGTTGCCCGCCGTTCCGTCGCTGGCGATCAGCTCGACCGAGATCAGGAAGTCCGAGCTCGTCGCGGATTGGTTCAGGCCGTGAACCGCCAGCAGGTTCGCGCCTGCGTGGAGTTCGCCGACGTGGCTGCTCAGGTCGAACAACTCGAAGTTGACGGCCTCCGAGTCGGAATGGCTGCTGGATGCGGCGGAATCCCATGCAGGCGTGCCGGTGAAGCCGGCCCGCTGGAGCTCGACGCCATTGAGATAGGCGATGAAACCGTCGTCATACCGGACCTTCAAAGTCAGCGTGCTGAGGCCCTCCAGCATCTCGGCGGTGACGACGAACGGCATACGGATATAGCAGGTCGCATTCTGCTGATACATCGCGTCCTGGACATCGATGCTGAAGTAGTTCTCGTAGCCTGTGCTTCTCTCGAAACCAACGCCGCCGAAGCCCACCTGCCACGTCGCGGCGCTGAACGCAGGGTCCATCCTCCACGCATCGGAGACCGGTCCGGTCGGCACGAAGACTTGCTTGAGGGCGTCCTCGGCCACCAGTGTGACGGTCTCCCCGGATTGAGGGGCCGTGCCGGGCACGCGCGGGTCGGTCCCATCGAGTGTGTACCAGATATCGCCGGCGCCGGCTGTCATGGACAGCGATGCGCCGGTCGCCGCGTGTCCGCCGTGCTGGGCGACCCCATCGATCAGGAATTCCGGCGCGTCCACGCTCGGGTAGAGACCGGCGTTCTTGAGCCAGCCCAGCACCTGATTGCTTCGATTGGGGAAGAACCCGGTCAGCTTGGCGTTCTGGGTGTTGAGCCAGTCCAGACGCGTATAGGGCGTGTTTCGCCGGTTATCGCCCCAGCGGGCGGATTCGCCGACGATGGCGCGATCGATCTGGCTCATCCTGGCCTTGTACGAATCGGCGGCGGCCGGGTAGCTCAGGGGACCGCCGTGGAAGAAGCAGCGGTGGGCGATGTCTGCGAATCTCATGCGATATTCCGCGTTGCCCGCCAGCCTGGCGTGGATGTTGTCCGGGCTCTCGCCGACGTTGTTGCCACCCTCGGTGGTATGCTCGGCGTCCCAGGAGTGAAACCGCCACCGCCCATCGGGTGTGTTGCGGTGGGTGGCGTACCAGTTCTTGGCGGGCCAATCCTGGTTGCTGGCGTACCAGTTTGCCAGCAGGTAGGCGATGGTATCGTCCACGTCGAGGAGGTCGCACAGGGCCTGGTATCTTGCCGCGTCGGTCGGATTCGAGGCGACCGCGTTGGCGGCGCTGAGCATGGCGCTGTAATTGGCTGAGGCGCTGCCACCAATGCCGCTGTTGACGACACCGCCGGCGTCGTGCTTGATCGCGTCGTATTCGCTCTCATCGCCGCCGAAGACCTCGGCTGCCCAGGCATGGTCGGGCCGCTCGTGGATGTAGTACATTCCCCAGTAGAGCCCGTTGATGTAGATGTGAGCGTAGGCGCCGTGAGGGGAATGGCCGCCGATCTCGTTGTGCAGATCGGCCACATACTGGTCCTGGATGTACGTTGCCGTCTGCTGCTGGTCCGAGCCGGGATGAAGCCAGGAGTGGTTCAGGACCGCGTCGAGCACGATGGTATTGCATCGTTCGACGGGAGAATCCGGAAAGAACTGGAAGTCGAGCTTGGAGGGTCCGCCCGTCGGGGTTCCGTCGTCGAGCTGTGTCTTGAAACGGGGCCGCATCGAGAGTTTGAAGGTCTTCCACCGGCTCAGGCTGGTGCCGCCGCCGGTGACGCCGCCTTGCATGGCGATGGCGCAGTTGGCCTGGATGGCTTCCTTTGTGGCGGGATCGATGTACTCGAACGAAGCGACGCGTTCGGTGCCGTCCTGGGACTGATTGATGTAGATCCCTCTGCCGCCGAACCAGTCGTCGATCCCCATCACTAAGGAGATCGCAGGCACGGCTTTCAGGTCCTCGCGGATGGTGTTCGCGTAGAGACCGCCGAAGAGATCCGTGCCATTCTGGCCGATGACATCGGGGTCCACTTGATAATCCCCGGTGACGGAACCCCACGACGTTGGGTAGCCGGGAGGTGTCACCTGGGCCTTCGTCTGCGGGTTTGTCGCTTGCCTGATGACATCGTCCAGAAAGAGATACGTGTGGGTGACCACGTTTGTGGGCAGATAGCCGGGCTTACAGGCGACGGCGCGGAGGCACGTGGTCGTGGCGATAGCGATGGGACCCGAATACAGCGTGCCGGTCGGCGTGCCCAGCCGAGGGTCCAGGGGCGATGCCCCGTCGAGCGTGTAGTAAATGGCCGAATCTGCGGTCGGAGTGGTCACGGTTGCCGAAAACGGCGCCGTGTAGAAACCCCGTTCGTGGCTGAGCGCAATGCCAGCCACCCGGCCCAGATAGGTGACGAGATTCTTCGTCCCCGGCGTTGGTACGCCGAGATACCGCCACTGATCGAGTTCGTCCGGGTCCCGGCCGTAGGAGACGTCCGGGAGCTGTTCGCTGAATTCGATGCTGTCGAGGACCGTCGTGCCGTCGGAGTCGAACAGGGCGATCCGATCCCCGGCTGCGCTGAGGCGAAAACTCGCGTGCAAGCCCGAGTTGTCGGTGTCGCCGTCGAGCCAGATGAGAAGATAGCCGCCGGGCGCCACGGCCGTCTCTGTCCGACGACCGAGCGGGATTTGCCATTTGGTCGGATTGTCCAGGTCATCTGTCAGGTAGCGACCGCCGGTATCGATGGTGCTTGCCCCGGCGTTGTAGAGCTCGACCCAATCGTCGTAATGGCCCTGGGAGTCCTTGTTCGTGGCGCCGTTGGAGGCCATCACCTCGTTGATGAGCACATCGGAGGCGGCGGATGTCCTGATGGCTTCCGAGCGGGCATCCCCATCGTGTCCGATAACCGGCTGGGCGAAAGGCATGCACGCCAGGATGACAAATGCCAGAACGAGCAACCACGATCTCATCAAGTGCTCCGCCTTTCAAGTCTGTCGCAGCCCCAGGCTGATGAGCGCACGTATTTTCCCGGCCGCCGATGAGCGGGCCGAACATCTTTATCCTATTTTAACAGATTCGTGCCTCCGGGGCAACCATCGACCGGCCTGCGCCGCCCCGACTCACAGACTGGGGTCGTAGCTGGGAGAGGCGGGAGCCTGAGGGAAATGTTTTTTCCTTTGAATCTTCGGGCTGGAGGTGGGTAGAATACTGCCCATGTATATGTCCCCCCAGCTTATCAGACGGAGGTTTCTGGCGTCGTAACCCACTGTCCTCTGTGAAAAAGTCTTGCAATCGGGCGCCTCTGGCAATAAGATCAGTGACTTTTCCGAGCGGTCCTGCTTAAGAAAGGATGAACAACGGCATGAGTCTTCAAACGTTTTTCAACCCGAAGTCGGTTGCGATCATCGGGGCCTCCCGCCAGAAGGGCAAGGTGGGCTACGAGATTCTGATCAATCTGATCGCAGGCGGCTACCCGGGCAAGATCTATCCCGTCAACCCGAAGGCCGATGAAATCGAGGGTCTGAAGGTCTATCCCGACCTGCCCTCCATCGGAGAGACGCCGGATCTGGTCGTCATCATCGTCCCCGCCCAGTTCGTGCCGGGGATGCTGGAGGAGTGCGCGAAGGTGCATGTCAAATCGGTCGTCATCATCACGGCCGGTTTCAAGGAAGTGGGGCCCGAGGGCAAGAAGCTCGAAGAAGAGATCGTGAAGATCGCGAAGCGGTCCGGGATTCGATTCGTCGGTCCCAACTGCCTCGGACTGATCTCTCCGTCCCACAAGCTCAACGCTTGTTTCGGCGGCGACCTCCCGGTCCCCGGCGGGATCGCCTATATCTCCCAGTCCGGCGCCCTGCTGGCGGCCATTCTGGACACCGCTAACGCCAACGGCATCGGTTTCAGCAGCCTGGTCAGCATCGGCAACAAGGCAGACGTCGATGAACTGGACCTGGTCGAGGCGTTCGGCTCGCAGCGAGAGACCAAGGTCATCGCCGGCTACCTTGAGAACATCAAGGACGGCAATGCGTTTGTGCGAGAGGCCGAGCAGATCTCCCAGAAGAAGCCGATTCTGCTGATGAAGTCGGGTCGTACGGCCGCCGGCGCCAAGGCCGCGTCCTCCCACACCGGCAGTCTGGCCGGCGGCGACGTTGCCTATGAATCCGCGTTCACGCGAGCGGGCGTCATCCGCTGCGAATCGATCAAGCAGCAGTTCGACTTCGCCCAGGCGTTTGCCAATCAGCCGTTGCCCAGGGGACGGAACGTGGTCGTTATCACGAACGCCGGCGGGCCCGGCATTATGGCCGCCGACGCCATCGAGCAGAAAGGCCTGACCTTCGCGAAGTTGAGCGAGGAAACGAAGAAGAAGCTGGTGGAGAAGCTGCCGGCCGCCGCCAACGTGCACAACCCGGTCGATGTCCTCGGCGACGCCTTGGCCGACCGTTACGAATATGCGTTCGACGTCGTGTTGGATGATCCGAACGTCGATGCCGCGGTCGTGCTCCTGACGCCGCAGGCGATGACGCAGAGCAAAGAGACCGCGGAAGCCCTGGTCAAGATCTCGAAGAAGAAGGGTAAGCCGGTTCTGGCCTGCTTCCTCGGCGCCGCCAAGGTGGAGCCGGGAATCCAGGTCCTTCGCAAGGCCGGAATCCCGCAGTACGACTCTCCCGAGAGCGCGGTCGAGACCCTGACCGTGATGTGCGAGTACGTGCGATGGAAGGCCAGACCCAAGCGAGTGGTCCGTCTGTTCTCCGTCAACCGCCGCAAGGTCGAGAGCATCGTCGAGCGGCACCTGCGCCAGGGATTGCTCGATATCGGCGAAGCGGAAGCTAAGGACATCATCGAGGCGTATGGCTTTGCCACTCCGGCGGGCCAGATCGCGACGACGGCCGACCAGGCGGCGAATATTGCCCAGCAGCTCGGTTATCCGGTCGTGCTGAAGATCTGGTCGCCCGACATCCTGCACAAGTCCGACGTGGGGGGCGTGAAGGTGGGCCTCAAGAGCGAACAGGAGGTCAAGGACGCCTTCGATCTGATGATGTACCGTATCCCGAAGAAGAAGCCCGACGCGCACATCCTCGGCGTTCTCGTCCAGGAAATGGTCCGCACCAGCGGCAAGGAAGTCATCCTCGGCATGCACCGCGACCCGCAGTTCGGACCCTTGATGATGTTCGGCATGGGCGGAGTCCTGGTCGAGGTGCTCAAGGATGTCTCTTTCTACTTGGCGCCCCTGACGGCCGAAGAAGCCAAGCAGATGCTGGTGGCCACCAAGACGTACAAGATTCTCCAGGGGGTCCGCGGCCAGGAAGGCGTGGACATCGAGACGATTGCCGAGGGACTCCAGAGGGTTTCCCAGTTGGTGACCGAGTTCCCCGAGATCAAGGAAATGGATATCAACCCCTATGTGGTAGGCGCCCCCGGAACGACTTCCATCGCCGTGGATGCCCGCATTAGCTTAGAGAAGAAATGACATGCAACAAGAATTCGACTGGAAACTGAAGTACAAAGACAAGATCAAAACCGCTGCGGCGGCCGTGAAACTCATCAAATCGGGCCACAGCATCTTCATCGGCACCGGTTGCGCCCAGCCCCAGCATCTCGTCCAGGCGTTGATCGAGCACTCCGATCACATCTACGACGCCCACATCGTGCATCTGCTGACAATGGGCGAGGCTCCCTACGTGCACGAGAAGTTCCGCGAGAAGTTCAAGATGAACAGTTTCTTCATCTCGGAGAACGTGCGGGACGCCATCGAAAAGGGAATCGGGGATTATACGCCGATCTTCCTGTCCGAGATTCCGATGGAGTTCGAGACGGGGCGCATCCCGGTTGATGTGGCGCTGATCTCGGTGACCCCGCCGGACGTGAACGGCCTGTGCAGCCTGGGGGTGTCGGTGGACATCGTCCAAGCCGCCGCGGCGAATGCCCGCTACGTGATTGCGCAGGTGAACAGCCACATGCCGCGTACGCACGGCAACAGCTTCCTGCATGTCAACACGATCGACGTGCTCGTGCCCCATGACGAGCCCATGATCGAGTTGCCGATCCGCGAGCCCGATGAGACGCTGCGCCGGATCGGCCAGAACGTCGCCCACCTCGTCGAGGACGGCAGCACGATCGAATGCGGGATCGGGCGGATTCCCCAGGCGTTGGCGGAGTACCTCGTCTATAAGAAAGACCTCGGCATCCACACGGAGATGTTCAGCGACTGGATCATCGACCTGATCGACTGCGGCGCGATCACGTGCGCCAAGAAGTCGCTCAATCGCGGCAAGATCGTCGCGAGCTTCTGCATGGGCACGCAGAAGCTGTACGACTACATCAACAACAATCCGTTCTTCGAGTTCTAC